>NZ_CP084622.1:1440927-1746855 GCF_020422885.1 Mesobacillus sp. S13
AGCTGGCAGGTATCGCGGATCTTGATACCGTAGACCGAAATCCGTTAACCGCTGCCAAGAAACGTCTGCCATGGCTCATCATTTTGCTTTTTTTGGGCATGTTCACGGCAAGCTTGATTGGTAGATTTGAGGATACTTTGGATAAGGTAGCTATTTTGGCAGTTTTCATTCCGCTTATCGCCGGTATGGCGGGGAATACTGGAACCCAGGCACTGGCTGTAGCTGTAAGGGGAATTGCAACGGGGGACCTTGATAAAGAGAGCAAATGGAACATTATCCTGAGAGAAGCGGGAACTGGATTCATTACTGGAGCCGTTTGTGGTATCCTTGTCACATTTATTGTGTATTTCTGGAAAGGTGAATTATTCCTCGGAGCGTTAGTCGGCATTTCCATCTTCATTACGCTGATCATTGCAACGCTGGCAGGGTCGCTGGTTCCGCTGCTCATGCACAGGTTGAAAATCGACCCTGCTGTCGCATCAGGTCCTTTTATCACCACAATCAACGATATCATCAGTATCTTGATTTATTTTGGAATTGCTACTGCTTTCATGAGCTATCTTACTTAATATCTGAAATTATAATGAATCTTACTTAACAAAGGAGGGAAGTGGATGGAACATCATGCTTCGATTACCTCACTCGTAATCGTCATAATTGTTGCATTTTTAACACCAATTTTATTGCACAGGTTAAAATTGAACTTCATACCAGTAGTCGTTGCCGAAATCATCATGGGCTTGATCATCGGTAAAAGCGGATTTAATATCGTCCATGAAGATGCATGGCTTAGCACCCTTTCAACGCTGGGGTTCTTGTTCCTGATGTTCTTGAGCGGACTTGAGATTGACTTCACCGCATTTTCCGGCAATAAAAAAAATAAAAGCAGGAAAGCTAATGAGCAAAAAGAGCCAAATACGTTCGTGCTAGCCACAATCATCTTCATTGGCATCTTTATAGCCTCATTAGGATTATCGTATTTATTCGTCCTTGCAGGCTTTATCGAAAATGTCTTCTTAATGACATTGATCATTTCGACAATTTCACTAGGAGTCGTGGTACCTACCTTGAAGGATGCGCATCTGATGAAAACCAATATTGGTCAGACAATCCTATTGGTGGCAGTTATTGCCGACCTGGTAACGATGATCCTGCTCGCTGTCTTTGTCTCTCTTTATGATGGAGGGGAAGGAAATACGTGGCTTCTGCTTGTCCTGTTTGCGGCGGGTGTCGGGCTGTATTTTATCGGAAGAAGTTTCAAAAACCGAACCTTCATAAATGCTCTTTCGACAGGAACAACACAGATTGGCACACGTGCCGTTTTCGCCCTGATAATTTTACTGGTTGCGATCTCTGAAACGGTAGGAGCCGAAAATATCCTGGGAGCATTCCTTGCAGGTGTCCTTGTGTCCCTGCTCGCACCTGATCAGGAAATGGTCCATAAGCTTGATTCTTTTGGCTATGGCTTCTTGATTCCAATCTTCTTCGTAATGGTTGGCGTGGATCTTGATGTCTGGTCATTGTTCAGTGACAAAAAGCTTTTATTATTAATTCCGTTATTGCTTTTGGCGCTGTTCTTGTCAAAATTAGTCCCGGTCTATTTGCTGAAAAAATGGTATGACACGAAAACAGTCCTTGCAGCTGGTTTCCTGTTGACATCTACATTGTCGCTTGTCATAGCGGCGGCAACAATTGGTGAAAGAATGGAAATGATTACACCGGAGATGAGCGGAACACTGATTCTTGTAGCAGTCATCTCCAGCGTTCTGGCACCGATTTTATTCAAAAAGCTGTTCCCGCAGGAAAAGAATGAGGAAGTTAAAGTCAAGGTGGTATTCATTGGTGCCAATCAGATGACACTTCCTGTTTCACGCGCTTTGCAATCTTCTCTGTATGAACCAGTTCTTTATCATACAAAACAGGAAAAAGCGGATAAACAAATTGCGGATTCTGTTTTTGATATCATTGAGATGGAGAACTATGATATTGAAACACTTAAAAAACATGAAGTATTTGACGCGGATATCATTGTTATTTCCACAGGCGATCCTGACATGAACGCAACCATTGCTATGAGTGCGAAGGAGCATGGAGTAGAACGTGTCATCGCAAGAATTGAAATTCCGGATTTGGCAGAGAAAGCCCAGGGAGAGGGAGTTGAGGTATTCTCGGTCCTGCGTTCCTCTGAATCATTGCTGCGTGCCATGATTGAATCACCAGGGGTCATGACGATTCTGACCAATCAGGAAAATTCACTGCATGAAATCAGGATGCTGAATGATCACTTCGACGGTATGACGCTAAGGCGCTTTCCATTCACAGGCGATGTAATATTTGTTCGTATTTTGCGCGAGAACGAATCAATTGTCCCTCATGGAGATACCGAAATGAGGCTGAATGATCGCCTGATCGTAACAGGTTCCAAGGAATATGTCGATGAACTTAAACGTGAGCTTGAATTCTGTTTTTGGTGCTAATAGAAACTAAACCCGCCTTCCCGGCGGGTTTTTCTTTTCAAATGGAGAATTATAGTGTAGAATTAGCACTAGGTACTAATAACTTGTATTAACAGGGGGATAATTTTAAAAATGACTCTTTCACTGAACGGTAAAACATATGTAGTAATGGGTGTAGCCAATAAAAGAAGTATCGCCTGGGGTATTGCTCAATCTCTCCACAATGCCGGGGCAAATCTGATTTTTACTTATGCAGGAGAACGCCTTGAGAAAAGTGTGCGAGAACTTGCTGGTTCATTGGATGAGAACTATTTAGTATTGCCATGCGATGTTACGAGCGATGAAGATGTCGCGAAATGCTTCAGCGATGTTAAAAAAGCGGCAGGTACAATCGCAGGTGTTGCTCACTGCATCGCATTCGCGAACAAGGATGAACTAGTGGGCGACTATATGAATGTATCACGCGAAGGATTCCTGCTGGCACATAATATCAGTGCTTACTCATTGACTGCTGTAGCGAAGGAAGCGAAGGAACTGATGGCTGAAGGTGGAAGTATTGTTACATTAACTTACCTTGGCGGCGAACGCGCAATTCCGAACTATAATGTCATGGGTGTCGCAAAAGCATCTCTTGATGCAAGTGTCCGCTACCTTGCCGCAGATTTAGGAAAGAATAATATCCGAGTAAACTCGATTTCAGCAGGACCAATCCGTACCCTGTCTGCTAAAGGGGTAAGCGACTTCAATTCAATTTTGAGAGAAATTGAAGAGAAAGCTCCGCTTCGCCGCAATACGACTCCTGAAGAAGTAGGCGACACAGCGGTATTCCTGTTCAGCGACATGTCACGAGGAATTACCGGCGAGAATATCCATGTCGATTCAGGGTTCCATATCCTATAATTAATTTAAGTCCGCCAAATTGTGCGGGCTTTTTTTTATCGAACAATTCAGTAATTGATTCTGGCACCTATCATAGGCTACCGCATACATATAGGGTGAGCGAAGTTTTGGAGGTGCCGTATATGGGGAGAAAACGAAGTCGTAAGCAATCTCCTTTGTTTTACATTAATCAGCCAAATATTGACCTGCCGCAACCTGACATGCAAAGGAATTTTTCTCTTAAGAATAGTGAAGTGATGTCAGAGGATCAATTGTCCGAAAATACTTTAGAGAGTACAAATGTTGAGATAGAACCAGACGAAAATGCTGGTGAAGAGATTTATCATGAGCCAGAAAGCCAGGATGCACCAAAAAAGAGAAATTTCAATGAATATACACTTGAAGGAAAAATCAATCATTTAAAGCTTGTCCCGGCAACTGTTGCTAAGGTTAAATATGAGTTCATAACCATAGAAAGATCATATAAGGGTTATTTTTTGGAAATGAAAGGGGACGTACTGATTATACATTCGATCAGCCCGAGAAAGAAAAGTGTAAGCATCCTTAAAGAGGATTTAGTCGATATTAAGAGGGTTGGGTTATAAAAATAGGCTTACCCAATAAGGTAAGCCTGATTTTTCTGTTTGCCGTTCTTAGTCACTTCCAGGTAGGCTTGAAAGTGGTGACGCAGCTACAGGGTCTAGGCAGGTAACAGCGCAGAAGCAATCCAAGTCAACAGTGATGCAGATACCAGTTCTGAAGAATTCATTTCTTGCTCCTCCAGTTTGGATTTGCTGACATGGTGTGTCGAAACCTTCTCCTTGATCACCGCGTGTTGCCAACAACTCAATTTTCGCACAGCAGTTGTCGTCCACTGAAGTAACACGGAAGAAGAATGATCTGAAGCAATCGAGTCTTTGTGGACCTCCTCCATTTGTACGGATTCTAGTTCCAAATCCTTCGAATGGTACACAGTCACCGCAATAAAGAATTAGAGGGATTGTATCTAAATCCGTCGTTGGAGTTTGAGCGCCTGCAAGTAATTCCTGGATAGACTTGTGGCAGCTGACATCGCAATCATTGTCTACATCCACTTCATCTTGAGCATCTGCTACTGCTCTAAGAACCTCGCAAACACAGCTGTCGCTATCATGTTTCTTTCCTTTGCAACCCATAACAAGTTCATCTCCTTTTAGTTGATATGACCTATTGTCCTTAATAGAATATGAATCGCCTCTCTAATGGTGTGGGTGTTTGTCTAATTTTCATCAGGATTCCTATAAAAAATGATGACAGGAGCGGTCAGGCACAAGCCTATACATAGGGGTTTGCCTCACATAAACTGTAGAATCTAGAATTAATACTGGTGGTGAAGTGGATGGATAATTGGATGGATCTATTCCTTCTTGTATTTGCAAGCTTCCGTTTGACCAGGCTGATCGTCTACGATACAATCACTGAATTTATTCGGGAACCATTTCATGATACGGTGGTTGAGACCCAGGAGGATGGCAGCACGGAAACATATATTGAAATAAAAGGAGAAGGGCTGAGGTATTGGATCGGCGAGCTGTTAAGCTGCCATTGGTGCACAGGTATTTGGTCGACAGCAGTACTGTATGCTGGCTACGTTTTACTGCCGCAGCTATCAATGCCTGTCATCATAGTGCTGGCGATTGCCGGAATCGCATCGGTAATCCAGCATCATTTCATTAAAGACTGATAAAGATAAATTAGTGAGTACGTCCAGAACCCCTTTGAAACCTTGTTCATAAACTGTCATATGGACTCTTTAAAAAAGGGGTTGTAGTAAATGGAAGAAGAACAAAAAGCTCAAAGCAGCAACGATTCAAAGATTTCCAAGAAAAATGTGTCAGCCCGCCGTGTGCGGAAAAAACGTGGCTGTGGTTGTGGGAAAAAGAAAAAACAATCGTAAACGAAGCGTCTGCCTAATATTCTGGCAGGCGTTTTTTTATGAAGATTTTGCTGATTGAGCATTCTATAAAAAAGGTGTCGAGCTTAAGCTTATGAATACTTTTTCGAAAGTCCATTAACGCGAGACAATTTGTTCTGTAATGGGTCATATCAAGTGTTTACATTACTTGGAAATAAAACCTGTGCTGAAAAATTCATAAATTGGGTTTTTAACGTGGAAAATAATTTTATCAGATGAACCATAGGAAGGGATTTAGGATGAATATGAAACAGGCAGTAAATATTTTGGCAATATTAATCATGCTCGGAGCCGGAACAGCTGGCTGTTCTTCTTTCGGAAAAACCTCACCAGAGAGCAGAGCATCCATGATTCAATCAATTAATCCTGACCCAGGAGCGACAAATGATCTGGATGAGAAGAATCTCGAGCTGGCTAAAAAGGTTAAGAAAGATATTGCGGCACTAGATGCTATATATGATGTGGCCGTCATTGCAGGGAAAAAAGAAGTATTAGTCGCATACAAGGTCAAGCATATGAAGAGATTTGGCATGAAGCAGATCGAGAAAGAAATCAATAAGAAGTTAGAAAAAAACTATCCTGATGAAGATTTCATTGTATCCAGCGACTATAAAATTTTTATTGAGGCTGTCGAGCTTCGGGAGAGAATGAAGGATCCGTCCTTTCCGGATAAGAAAGCAGAGGAGCAATTGCAGCGGATTATTTCGTTGAAAAAAGAATTAACATAAGAAAGGATGGGTGTGATGGGGGATAAAAAAAAGCAAAAAATGACACCAGAGCAGCAGCAATATCAGCAGTTGGAACAAAAACATGAAATTAAACGCCCAGTTGTAAAAAATTGCATTAAAGCATTTCTGGTTGGTGGATTGATTTGTACAATTGGCCAAGCAATTACCTATTTTTATATCTACTTTTTTAATTTCACCGAACAAACAGCCGGAAATCCGACAGTTGCGACAATGATCTTCCTTTCCATGCTGTTGACCGGTTTTGGTGTATATGACCATATTGGACAATTTGCAGGAGCGGGCAGTGCTGTACCGGTAACTGGCTTCGGGAACTCCGTTATCTCGGCAGCGATTGAACACCGTACTGAAGGATTTGTCCTTGGTGTCGGTGGAAATATGTTTAAACTGGCAGGGTCAGTCATCCTGTTTGGTGTCTTTGCTGCTTTTGTCGTAGCACTGGTAAAAACTTTGCTGACCATGATGGGGGTGCTGTAAATGTTGGTTGGAAAGCAGTCATGGCAATTTTCGAACCGGCCTGTCATCGAATCATGGGGCTCATCAGGAGGGCCGTTTGAAGCAGAGGGGAAACTCGCTGCAGACTTTGATGTCCTTCATGATGATTTGTGGATGGGGGAAGAATCATACGAGAAGGCTCATAGAGTTCTACTTGAAGAGGCAATCAAATCAGCGTTGCAGAAGGGGAATTTCAACAAAGAGGACATGCAATTCATGATGGCAGGGGATTTGATCAATCAAATTACACCGACCAGTTTTGCGGCAAGAACGATGGCAATTCCTTATTTTGGCCTTTTTGGCGCTTGCTCTACCTCAATGGAGGGTCTTGCACTGGCATCGTTTATCGTCAACTACCAAGGAGCAAAGAAGGTTGTAACAGGTGCTTCAAGCCACAATTCAGCTGCAGAAAAGCAATTCCGCTATCCTACAGAATATGGCGGGCAAAAACCCCCGACTGCCCAGTGGACCGTAACTGGAGCAGGAGCGGCAGTTATAACAGACAGTTCGGATAAACAAGGAAAAATTGTTACGACTTCCGCCACAATCGGTAAAGTAGTGGATATGGGGATTTCTGATCCATTTAATATGGGTGGTGCAATGGCACCTGCAGCCGCGGATACGATCATTGCCCACTTTAAGGATTTAGCTCGGGAACCATCTTATTATGATTTGGTCGTGACGGGGGATCTTGGAAGGATAGGACAAGCTGCTACCTACGACCTATTACAGCAGTCTGGACTTGAGATAAATAAGGAACAATTTCAGGATTGCGGCCTGATGATTTATAACGAAGACCAGCCGGTTCAATCTGGAGGGAGCGGGGCAGGGTGTTCTGCATCCGTATTATATGGACATTTACTTAACCAGATGAATAGTGGGGTATATAAGAGAATCCTTGTTGTTGCAACAGGAGCCCTTTTATCACCACTGTCATTCCAGCAAAAAGAAACAATACCCTGCATTGCCCACGCTGTTTCAATTGAACTGAACTAGAAAGGAGGAATCGCTTTGCTACCAATGTTTTTCTGGGCATTTGTTGTCGGAGGCTTAATCTGTGTATTCGGCCAATTGATGTTTGATATTGTAAAATTAACACCAGGACACACGATGAGCCTGCTCGTGGTGATTGGGGCTGTCCTTGATGGTTTTGGATTATATGAGCCCTTGATTGATTTTGCAGGAGCGGGTGCTACGATTCCAATCACAAGCTTTGGCAATTCGCTCGTACACGGAGCGCTCCAAGAAGCAGAGCAGCACGGGCTCGTTGGGGTCCTGACAGGAATGTTTGAGATCACCAGTTCAGGTATCTCTGCTGCTGTTATCTTTGGCTTTATCGGCGCACTTATTTTTAAACCAAAAGGTTGATTTTTGGCACAAGGGATGATTAAATGCCGGATATTCTTAGAACAATCATACGTTCCATTATGCTTATCATTGGCTTATTCATCATCACAAAGCTTCTTGGGAAAAAGCAGCTATCGAGTCTGTCATTTTTCGAATACATTGTAGGGATCACGGTGGGCGATATTGCCGGTACATTATCGATGGATCCTGACTTGAGCTTAAGGGATGGGATTGCCAGCTTGGTTGTCTGGTCATTCGTTCCCTTGGCGATTTCAACAATTTCCTTAAGGAGCAGAGTGTTTCGCAGGATAGTGGAGGGGAAATCAACGACCTTCATCGAAAATGGAAATATTATAGAGGAAAATATGCGGAAAGAAAGATACAGTATTGACGAGCTGCTGGAGCAACTCCGCAAGAAAAGTGTATTCAAAGTGGCTGATGTTGAATTTGCATCTCTTGATTCGAACGGTGAATTGAGTGTTTTATTGAAAAAAGCAAAACAGCCGGTAAAATACGAAGACCTTGCAACTGAATGGGAAGAAGAATCGGCTACGGTTCCTGTTTTGATAGACGGTAAAATCATTGAGGAAAACCTTAGTCGAACTGGGCTGGATTGTAATGGATTGAAAGCAAAAATCCAGGATAATGGATATCAATTACATCAGGTTTTTTATGCAGAAGTGGACATAAAAGGAGAGCTTAATGTAGATCTATATGATGAATACATATCCAGCCATTTTCCGGATTTTGATCATATTTGACCACAGTTTCATAAATGGGTGGGGGCTCGCCCATACAAAATCCCCAAACCTCACATATATTGCTATTGAGTAATAAAAAGTGAGGTGAAGAAGAATGGGCTACGGTTATGGTGGCTTTTGCGGCGGCGGCTACGGATACGGCGGTGGCGGTTATTACGGTTCCACTTTCGTATTGATCGTCGTGTTGTTCATTTTGTTGATTATTGTAGGAGCAAGCTTCTACAACTAAGAGTAAAGAAGAAAAGCTGTTCCATTCGGGACAGCTTTTTTCTGCATGGACTTATGCTCATATTACGAAGCTCCCTTTCACCTTTTTTTGCTTCCTTCATACTATAGAGTAGTTAAAGAAGGAGGCGTGATTTATATGGATAATAATTTCTTCAAGAATATAGAAAAAAAGACTGGCGTAAATATGAATGATGTATTTGAGCTAGCGAATTCATTACAAAATGCGAACTTTAAAGATGAGCAAACAGTAAGAGGCGTGATCCGACGTGTGTCAAAAATGGCTAACAAACCTGTAAGTAAAGAAATGGAAGATAAGATTGTGGAATCCATTGTCAAGGATGGAAAGCAGCTTGACTTTGGGCAAATTTCCAAAATGATCAACAAGAAGTGATTTTCTTGAATGCCAAATCAGGACCTGAGTTAAATTCCCAGGTCCTGATTTGGCATTTTTCGTTTTATGTTGGACAAGAAACGGGATGGGTTGGCTTTCCTTCCTCGTCTCTTTTGGGGAACGGATAAGAACAGGTTTTTCTCTGCCCTTGTCACTGCTACATAGAGTAGACGACGTTCTTCTTCAAGGGGCAGCTGGTCTCCATTACGATACGCATCCAAAGCGTAATCATGTGGAATGCTGCCGTCAACTGTTCCAATAATATAGACAGTTCCATATTCCAGCCCCTTTGAACGATGGATGGTGCTGAGAGTGATGGCGTCAGTAAGCTTTTTGCTGCTTCGTTTAATTTCGGCGTTCATGGCTGTCATGTGTTCAGCATGATCAAGGAATTCTCCAATGGTTTTAAAATTGCGCGCAGCCACCCTTAAATCCCGGATATCATCAGAGCCCTTTTCAAGCTGATTGCCTTCATTCCCACGCTTTTTGATGAAGTCCTGATAACCCAGATCTTTTTCAACTATATCTATTGCCGCAATGGGGGATAGCGAAGACAGAGAGCGGACAATTGGGATAAGTCTTTTTAGTTTCTGTTCCTGGAAGGCAAAACCGGTTTTTACATAGGTGAGCGCTTCAAGCATGGAACAATCGTTCAGGATACTATTTGCCTGTAAATCACGGAAAATCGACTGCTTCAAAAATAAGGATGGAAGAATATTTTTAATCGCCTCCGGGTCATCTGGGTTCATGCTAAGTCGAAGGAATGCCAGCATTCCTTTTGCGATGAAACGCTCATAAAATGATTCAATATCCTGATCAAGCCGGAATGGCAAGCTTGAAGTTGCAAGCCTCTCGAAAACGGAGCGGCTTGCTGCATTCGTCCTGAACAGGATAGCAAAATCACCGGGGCGTTCCCCTTGTTCGATCCGTTCTTTTATGTCTGTCAAAATCATCGTCGCTTCTTCTTCTTCATCATACGGATGGAAGATGACCGGAGAACACTCTCCGGAAAACTGGGCCCGCATTTCTTTTTCATGGCGAGTGAGATTGGCTGATATTAACGTGTTAGCTGTCTCGACAATCTCATGCGGCGAACGGTAGTTTTGGTTCAAGATGATTAGTTTGGTATTCTGGAAGTCTGTTTTGAACTTGAACAGATAGGCAGGATCACTACCCCGGAATGAGTAGATTGATTGGTCGTCATCGCCGACAGCGCAAACATTCCCGTGCTTCGTAGATAGCATTTTCATCAGTTCGTACTGAACTTTATTAATATCCTGAAACTCATCAATTAAAAAATGGTGAAAACGATTTTGATAGTTTTGCAGTATATCGGGCTTGTCCCTGAAAAGCTGATAACAGCCGAGAAGCATATCATCAAAGTCGAATAAACTTTGCCTCTCTTTAGCTGTTTCATAGTCTTTATACAGCAAAGCGACCTTTTCTTCCCAAGGGGATTCAGCTTTAACCTGATGCGGCATGATCATCGTATTTTTCCACAAACCGATTTGCTGTAGTGCTAAATCATAGGCAAACTCTTTTTCATCAAGCTGAAGCTTCCTCCCAGCTTCCTTAAGAATTTGTTCCCGTTGCCACTCTTTTTTCATCAGTTTGTCAGATGACCATTTTTCACGCTCGTGAAAACAAAGGATTCGATAGAAGATGCTATGGAAGGTGCCGGCGATCAGCTGATTGACCTTAGCAGGCGACATTCCCGGATAATCGGCAATCCGTTTCTTCATCTCAGCTGCAGCCTTCGCGGTGAAGGTAACAAGCATGATTGAACTAGGGTCAATTTTCTTTTCTTCAATCATGAAGGCGGTTCTCGCGGTCAGCACTCTTGTCTTTCCACTCCCGGCACCTGCCAAGATCAATAATGGCCCCTCTGTTGAAACAACAGCTTTTTCCTGGTTGCCATCAAAATGGACCCCAGCTTCTTTTAACTGTTTTAAATAGTTTAACTTTACCCCTGGCTTCACCGGTGGGAGGGGAGTAAAAGTTGATGGAATCTTAACTTCACGAGGATAGAGGAATTTTTCTTCTCTTTCCGCTTCAGCTGTAATGGAACGGGACTTCGGAATACGGAATCCGTTTCGTTCGGTATATTCTGTTTCCTCGGTAGACTGAAGGGCTGGGAAGGATTCATTCTGATCGATACAGCCTTCCTTTGCTGAAAGGTGATGGTAGAAGTGAGGCTTTTCTTTAATACCTAAATAAAGACGTACAGGTTCTCCGCATACACTACATGTGAGCATCCCTTTTTTACCATCATCATAAAGCTTTTGGTAATCCTCACGGTTATAGTGTTCAAGGCATATGATTTGTTGATTATACTTGGCTGTTTTCATGTTTTCCCTCATCTCCGACCAAAAATAGCACAATCTTTATCATATCAGAATAAGATTTTTAACAAAAGGTGTTTTCTGAACCCTTTACCACTTTGTATTTCATTATGGATTCAAAGAAGAGTTTTCCATTAGTAGTTTACTACGGTCATAAACAGGGAAATGGAAAAGAAGAATATAGTGAGAGTATAAATAATATTGCTTGGGGGGTATCAAAATGGGGTACATTCTTCCAGTGACAAATTATCAATATATACAATATGCTGAGCGGGAAATAGGAACAGACTATGATCCATTTATGATTCAAAAGGTTAGCAGGGTCCGCAAAGAAGATCCGGTAGAAAAAGGCCAGGAACAACAAGAGCAAGCCGTTGTACCTATGCAAAAACGGAAGGATCATCAGCCTGTAGCGAGAATGCAGCTAGCAGCCTCTGATATAAGGTACTCTAATACAGATCGGATGTATAAGAAAAAGGTGAATCCCTCAGTGGTCAGCAAGGCATATGCAGAATTGACAGGAAAAGGAAGGCACTACAGCGAGTCAGTCTAAACTCAGCTGCAGTGCTTTTTATTAATATGTAGAGGAAACAGACAAAAGCGAAACTCCACTCAGATGAGTGGAGTTTCATTTCATTGGATAAGAAAGTATGAATTTTGCACTTAGATTAGTGTCTAGCTCCAGCGCTTGTCGGGGCTGACCAAGGCGCTTGCGCTTTTCTTATTCATATGGATTTTTTCATCGTTTTATGTGGGATTCCGGCATCCATGAATTCTTCTGATACCGTTTCATATCCTAGCTTGCTGTAAAATGGGATGGCATGTGTTTGCGCGTTCAGTTTTAAGGTAGAGATGCCTTGTGACTTGGCATATTCCTCGATCTTATCCATGACAGCGACACCAGCACCGGTTTTGCGATTTTCTTTTAAGACACAGATTCTTTCAACCTTGCCGATTCCGTCCAATACACGAAATCTTCCGGCTCCAGCAGGTTTTCCATGATCATCATATAACACAAAATGCACAGAATCGGATTCAAACTGATCAATTTCTTCTTCCTCAGGAACCTGTTGCTCATGAATGAAAACAGTCTTGCGCACCTCGAATGCGTCTGCTAATTCTTGTTCGTTCGTTACAATTTTTACTTCCACGTCCATTTATTCCTTTCCAAGCCTGAATGTCTCATATACTGTCCATGAACCATTATCCAGCTGGTATAGTAAGTGTATCCTATCGGCAGTATCTTCATAATGAACTTTTGTCATACGCAGTGAACCATATACATCGGAATGTTCATCGTCGGACATTTTTTGCCCGATGGTAATATGAGGCACAAAGTTATACTCCTGATTCCCACCATCAAATGTTGCATTAAGCTCATTATGAAGCTTTTCCAGCTCTTCCGGTGATTCAACCTTCAAGTAAATGACGTTGTTGACGGGCTTAAAGGAACCAATCTTAGTGACTTGTATATTGATCGGCTTGAAATTCCTGGCGATTGTATCGAGTTTATTTGCGATTTCCTTGATTTCTTCCTCCGTTGCCTCAAAAGAGGACTTTAGAGTCACATGAGGAGGGATTAACGCATAGTGAGGATCATAGCGCCTTCTCATAGAATTTGCAAAATCCTGGATTTTCTTCGATGGAAAAATGACAATACCGAACTTCATCTCAGATACCCCCGTTTCATTAGTGTGGTGCACATGGATTAACTAAGAATACATAAATATGATTTACCATTCATTATAACAAAATTTCTAAATATATAATATAAAGAAGCATATATTATGAAAACACTTGTTTTATGGCCCTTTTGAGGTCAGGCTGCCAATAAGTCCAAGTGTGATCCCCGCTGAACTCATCGTAAAAATAGCCAAACCCGTTTTTCTTGAATATCTTTGAAAGCTCCCTGTTGGGTGTAAGGAAGTCTTTATTTTTGGATGAACTCGTTTTTACATCTGTTTCTTGCTCCCCGACAGTGTGGTAAATGTTAAGCAATTCAGGTTGACGGAAATCCTCAACGGCCGAAAATACATCTTCATTTACATATGGTGACTGAAGGAGTACTCTTCCAAATGTGTGCGGATACTGTAATGCTGCGAGCAAGGAAACGGTAGCTGCGAGGGAATCACCAATCAATGCGCGGCCCATGCCCATTTGGTAGGTAGGATATTGTTCATCCAAATAAGGTACAAGCTCATGAGCCAGAAAACGGATATAGGCTTGATGCTGCTCTCCTTTTGGGTGATATTTGCGCCGCCTATCCTCAACCGATTCATATGGAATCCCTACGATGATGACGTTTTCAATTTCCTTTTTGCCAAGAAGTTCGTCTGCAATCCTTCCCATTCGTCCTAACTGGAAATAGTCCCGGCCATCCTGTGCAATCAGCAATGAATATTTATATAAGGGAGAATAGTTGGCAGGCAAGTAAACCAGCAGGGTCACTTCTTCTCCGAGCTCCTTGCTTTTAAGGACGATTTCTTCTATTTTACCCATTGGAAAATCCATTCATTTACCTCCAAATACATTCTTTATCTGTTCCAATAAATAAGAATGTGTAAATTTCTTCGGAAAATGTCCAGCTCCAGCGCCTAGCCCCTCGAGACGCTTGTCTAGTGTCGCCTCCTAGAAACTCCGAAACTTCAACTCTGCCGGCAGAAGCAAAAAGCGGTTCTTTGTCGGAGTCTCCAGTTTCTGCGTTTCTGTTCAGTCGGCTATACTTTTCGATTTCGGTCCGCCCAATGAAGTCAAAGAACGACTTCACCGGTCGGCCCTCCAGCGCTTGTCGGGGCTGACCAAGGCGCCTACGCCTTTCTTTTCACTAAGATTTTAGCATATGTATTTTAAAAAAGCTTTTTTGGCAATCTACTTTTAACGTGAAAGAAATATAGTAAGCAAGTAACATGTTTGACAATTGTGTGAAGTCTTATGTTAAGATTATGTTGAACAATTCTATTTCTATAAGGGGGAATTCTGATGAAAAAAAGAAAGTTTCTTTTATTCTCTGCATTGATGCTGGTCCTTTCAATGGTCCTGGCTGCATGTGGCGGCGGAGGCGGCTCTGACGAAGAGGGCGGCGGAGAAGGAAAATCAGAAGAAAAGCCAAAATACATGAGCATCCTTACTGGTGGTACGGGTGGTACATACTTCCCGTTGGGCGGATCGTTTGCCAAGATCGTATCTGACGCAACAGGGGTAAGCACAAATGCTGAAACAACAGGAGCTTCTGCAGAGAATATGCAGAGCATTAAAGACAATAAAGGTGAAATCGCCTTCACACAAACTGACATCGCTTCCTACGCAACGGAAGGTAAACTGATGTTTGACGGAAATAAAATTGATAACATCAAGGCAATCGGTACACTTTACCCTGAAACGATTCAAATCGTTACAACTGAAAAATCAGGGATTAAATCTGTAGCGGATCTTAAAGGCAAAAAAGTCTCAATTGGTGCACCAGGTTCTGGTACAGCGGCGAATGCTGAACAAATCCTTGAAGTTTATGGACTGTCACTTGATGATATTGAAAAGCAGGACTTAAGCTTTGATGAGTCTGTTAACGGAATCAAAGATGGCAACATCGATGCTGCTTTCGTAACAGCTGGAACACCTACAGCTGCTGTTGAAGAATTGTCTGCAACAGAAAAGGTTGTTATTGTACCAGTTGAAGCTGACAAAGCTGAAGAGCTAATCGAGAAGTACCCATACTATGCTAAAGAAGTAGTACCTTCTGGAACTTACAAGCTAGATTCTGAAGTGCCGACAGTGGCAGTTCTTGCGATGCTCGTAGTAAAAGCAGACCTTTCTGAGGATCTTGTATATGACATCACAAAGTCAATTTTCGAAAATCTTGATCAGGTGACACACGCGAAAGCTAAGCAAATTAAGCCTGAAAATGCACTTAACGGTGTAGGTATCGAAGTCCACCCAGGTGCACAGAAATACTATGATGAAAAAGGTATCAAAGCAGCTGAGTAAGAGCAAGAAAGAAATTGGCCGGACCGTGTCCTAAGGGCATAGTCCGGTCACTTCATCTTAAAAAGAAGGTTTTCACTAGAAGGCCACATGGGTGACAACCCAGGCAGGATAGACCGAACTTCCAACCGGTCTATTTTTTACTGTAATAACGAAAGAACTCCATTGGAGACAATGGACAGGCGAGGCTATTGATATGAAAAAAAACAGGAATAAACTAAAAATCTTCGTTCTGTCTGCCCTCATCATTTTTATTTTTATCTCAATCAATATCCCATACAAAAAAGCTCTAGTTTTTCTTGCACCAGAAAGTAATGATATACTCTGCTATGTACCGATTGATGCAGGGGAAACCTTTAAAATAAAGTATACACATTCGATCCATCTGTCAGATGTGATAGAAAGCTATAAAGTTACCGAAAGTGATAAAATCAGACAATATGAACTTGAGTATGAAGATTTTGCAATTGGTATGCCATCTGAAATTGCGGATGGAGAGAACTTTGAAATGAAGGATGGCAAATATTATATAACAAATATGGCCAGGGAATTCTCTCATTTCGATATGCGGCTTGGCCAAGTCCGGGCAAAACACACCCTGATTTATGAAGACATAACGTACCCTTTGTCGAAGGCGATTGAGCCTGGATCCAGGATACGGATAAAGATTGAGAAAATTAGTTTATTGAAGCAATTGGAAGGAGTGAATATCCTTGACGACAAATGAAGAAATGGTATCTCAAGAAAAACAACAAGAGCTTTTGGAAAAGTATGATCCGGAGGCGGCAACTAGAAAATTGGCAGGTACGATGGGATGGATTGTCTTCTTCGGACTTCTGGCTTTCTCGTTATTCCAGCTGTACACCTCGATATTTGGTGTTTTGACTGCCCAGCTCCAGCGTTCGATCCACCTGGGATTCGCTCTCGCGCTTATTTTCTTGCTGTTCCCGGCAAGGAAGAAGAATCTCAAGGTGAAAAAAGTAGCATGGTATGATCTGCTATTGGCAGTGATCGCGGTTGCTGTCGGTGCTTATTGGCCAATGATGATAGATGACCTCGTAAACCGTGTCGGCCGTTTGACACCAATGGACTTCTACATTGGTATCGCTGCGATCCTGCTGGTTCTTGAAGCTACAAGAAGGACAGTTGGCTTGCCGATTACCATTATTGCAGCTTTATTTATGGCTTATGCCCTTTATGGACCTTATATGCCAGGTTTCTTGGCCCACAGGGGACTGGATCTTGAATCTCTTGTCCAGACAATGTTCTTTACGACGGAAGGTATTCTGGGAACTCCGCTGGGGGTTTCATCAACATTTATTTTCTTATTTCTATTGTTCGGTGCATTCCTCGTAAAGACAGGGGTAGGACAATATTTCAATGACCTTGCTGTTGCCGTTGCAGGTAAAAGTACTGGTGGACCAGCCAAGGTTGCGATATTCTCCAGCGCCCTGCAGGGAACAATCAGCGGAAGTTCAGTGGCTAACGTTGTTACTTCAGGTTCATTTACGATTCCAATGATGAAAAAGCTTGGCTACCGCAAAGAGTTTGCCGGTGCTGTCGAAGCAGCGGCATCAACTGGTGGGCAGCTCATGCCGCCAATCATGGGAGCGGCTGCGTTCCTCATGGTTGAATTCATCGGTGGCGGAATTACTTATTGGGAAATTGCCAAAGCAGCAACCATTCCGGCATTATTATATTTTACTGGAATCTGGATCATGACACACTTCGAAGCAAAGAGAATTGGGCTGCGCGGTTTAAGTGACGAAGAAATGCCAGACAGAAAAGAAGTGCTTAAAAAGATTTATCTTCTTTTGCCAATCTTGATTGTCATTCTTTTGATGGTAAGCGGTATGAGTATCATGCGTGCTGCCCTTTGGTCAATTCTATCGACCATTATCGTCAGTGCTTTTAGCAAAGAGACGAGAATCGGTTTTAAAGATGCGATTGATGCGCTTGTCGACGGTGCGAGGACAGCATTGGGAGTTGCGGCTGCTACAGCAGCTGCAGGTATAATTGTTGGTGTCGTTACGAAGACAGGACTTGGATTGAAGCTTGCAAATGGCTTACTTGACCTTTCAGGCGGTTACTTGATTCCAACCTTGATGTTTACGATGCTGGCAGCAATTGTACTGGGGATGGGTTCGCCAACAACGGCCAACTATGTTATCACATCGACAATTGCCGCACCTGCGATCATCCTTTTGGGTATCCCAGATTTGTCTGCTCACTTATTTGTTTTCTATTTCGGTATCATTGCCGATATCACGCCTCCGGTTGCGCTGGCAGCATTTGCAGCTGCGGGAGTGTCGGGCGGAGAACCACTGCGTACCGGTGTGAATTCTGCTAAGCTGGCAATTGCCGCTTTCATCATACCTTATATGTTCGTGTTGTCTCCTGAACTTCTTATGATCGATACAACCTGGACGTACTTGATTTGGGTCGTGTTTACCGCCATTTCAGGTATGCTGGCAATTGGTGCCGGTATTATCGGTTACTGGCTGAGGAAATTATTCTGGTGGGAAAGAGTGCTTGGATTGGTAGCAGGTATTATGCTGATCTATCCAGAAGGTATGACAGATATCATCGGTCTCGGTCTATTCATACTCCTTGTTGCCCTACAAGTGATCATCAAGGATAAAGAATCAGTGAAACCAAAGACAGCAAATTAATGAAGATAAAAAGGAGTCCTAGCTAAAGGGCTTCTTTTTTTAGCTTGATTTAAGCAATTTTCCCCTTTCGAGCATAACCGACAAGATGTTTTCCTTTTTGAAAAGGCGGTCAGCCTTTCTAAGAAAACAGAAAGCTTTAAAATAATGTTCGTGCATTTCTTTTACGATTATTCTGCGTTGGGTAATTTCGTTATTTGCTGCAAGATAAATCATCTCCACAGCAAGTTTTTCCTTAAGCGATCTTTCAAGCAGGCTTTTCATATGCTCTCGCTCCTTATAATTTATATATCCATTATACCCGAACATAAGTTCTTTATTCAACCATTTTCTAGAACGCTTGTTCGTATAATATTAATGGTATAATTAACTCGGAGGTGGAATCATGGAAAAAGAACTGCTTAAGACATTTGATGAAAATGGGAACGCAAGAGGAACCGCCACTAGAGCGGAAGTACATAGAGAAGGGCATTGGCATGAGACCTTTCATTGCTGGTTTACTGAGAAGATCGGAGATGAGCATTTTATTTTTTTTCAAGTCCGCAGCTCAGACAAAAAAGATTATCCCAATTTGTTGGATATTACTGCAGCGGGCCATATTCTTGCAGAGGAAACCCATTTGGATGGTTTAAGAGAAGTGAAAGAGGAGCTTGGGATTGAATTTTCCCTGGAGGATCTGAAGTCATTAGGAGTAATCAAAGATTCATTGAAAAGTCCTGGATTTCTTGATAATGAATTGTGCCATGTGTTTTTATATGACAAGCATATACCATTCGATCATTACGACCTGCAAAGGGAAGAGGTCTCGGGCATTATGATGACAAGCATGTCTGAATTCATAAATCTATGGTCTGGTAAGAAGCAGAAAATAAAAGCAGAAGGTTTTCTGTCCAGTGGGGACCATGAAAAGAAACCAAGTAGCTTGCTTGTTACAAAAAGAGACTTTGTACCCCATGAAGATTCATACATTTATAGAGTTATAGAGGCAATGAAAAATTCGTAAAACAGTTTTTTTATGCAATATATTATTGACAATCCCATCATTTCAGTATATATTAGTATATGTCCTCACTAAACAGGACAAACACAATAGGATTCCTTAGCTCAGCTGGGAGAGCGCTACCTTGACAGGGTAGAGGTCGCTGGTTCGAACCCAGTAGGAATCATACTAAAAAGCTTCAATCCTTTTTTAAGGATTGAAGCTTTTTTTGCATTCACCATCTTTTTTTACATTAAGTTTGGCGGGATCTGCTCAGTGTGTATAACAGCAGGAGGTGTATTGAAAACATAAGGTGGTGCTGGTTTTAGCTTTGGTTTTGGACCAAATGGAGCCGGATTCTGGACATATTGGAATGCGCCCAGGCCATCCATACTCATTCCGCTTGCCCATCTGCCTGCAGCACTTTCGTCTCCCTCTGAAAGGTTAAATAGCACGTAGGAAACTTCCTGTTTTTCTAGATGTTTCGGGAAGGTGCTTGGGACTACTACATTTTCCTTTGCCTCCAATTCTTTGATTGCGGCAATCCACTGATTTTGGTGCATCGTGTCCCTCGCCAAAAGCCAGGATAGCATGTCCCTTACTCCACGGTCTGTCGTTTCATAATATAGCCTGGCAACCTGGAGCCTTCCCTGGGACTCAGCATTCAGATTAGCCCTGAAGTCAGCAAGAAGGTTGCCGCTCGCGGCGATGTACTCCGCAGTCCACCGGTTTCCAACACTGTCAGCAGGCATAGCGCCTAATCCTGATACGATGATATGCTGCGGATTCATTCCTCCTAAAATCGCTTTCATCATCGGATCCTTTGCCGCTTCCTCTTGTGCTCCAACAGGTGCCCCATCCAAGAGCCTGGCGATCATGGTGGATAGCATTTCGATATGGGCCAATTCTTCTGTTCCGGTATCCATTAAAAGATCCCGATACTTTCCATCCCCCCGCGTATTCCACCCTTGAAAAAGATATTGCATAGCCACAGAAATTTCCCCGAACTGTCCACCGAGCACTTCTTGAAGTTTCCTGGCATAAACAGGATCAGGCCGTTCTGGTTTTGCTTGATATTGTAACTCTTTTACATGGTAAAACATCCTATTCCTCCCCAAACAAAAAATGCATTCCGCATTTATCATATGGGCAATTCGGGTTTTAGGAACTTGGATTAGTAAGAGGCCGAGGATTGTCGGGAATCTTCGAGCAAAGCATTGTACGTTGACTGGTTATTATCAGAAATATTCCTTCATATTCTTATACTAAAATAACCGGATGAAAAGGGGGAATGGATCATTTCCTTTTTAAAAAGAAGAATAAAGTCACCCATTGAAGTAATCGAGGGTAATTTACAAAAAAGGCAGAAGGTGAAGCAGGTAAGGAACCCTACTGCAGAAGAGAAAAAAATCGTTTTTGAAATAAAGAGGAAAACGGAACAATTAAATAAAAATAATATCACAAGAACGAAAGCATATTTGGACTTTTATTTTAAGCATCCGGAAATTCACTGGGCATTCCTAGCCCATATGGTTTCACGGAATGGTGGATGGAGCATGACTGATTTAAAAGCTGAGCTTTTAAAAAGACTTTTATCCAAAGGCGAAAAGGAATCCTACTTCTTATTCCTTGAACGAGGGAATTGGCTGATCTTCCAGGATGCCTATCCACAACTTCTGCTCTATGAGGAAAGTCTGAAGAGGAAAAAACCGCTGTTCAGTCTCCTTCCACACCTGAATGTTTCTGTTTTTATGGAAACGATTTGGGAGCACTTCTGGAAAGCTTCCAATCCATCTTTGCTCACAATCGGTTTGATCATCAATGAACAGCATTATATAGAAAATAGAGTCATCCGGAATAAAAAATATATCAAAGAGGTATTCAGTACCCTGGAGTTTGAAATACAGGATATATTGTCCTTCAATCAAATTCTTTTCCCATACAATGATTATGGTGTTATTAAATTGGCTGGCCAGACAGTGAACCAATTCGAATCATTGCGTGAAAGAATCCAATTGGGTAAGAGACTTTATGCTGTTCTATTTGATGATGGACTACTGAAAAAGGTGGAAGAGTGGGCAAGGTTGCATCCGCATACTGGTTCAAGAAAAGATTACTGGCCTCATATCTTCAATGATGTACATGAAGGAAGCCCAGGACTTAAATATCAAATTAAATTGCGTTCATGCAAGCTAAAACCAGGTGCAAGAAGGATTTATAGCCCCACATTGCAAAATGTATGGAAAAACCGCCTGCATCCGGAGGCAGAGGCAGGAGAATGGTTTGATGATATTAAAGTCATAGAATATCTTAGGGAGATAGAGGCACCATCTGTTGGAAACATAGAATTTGAGTATTGCCAAACACTTGAAAAGCTTGAACTAGCTGCTTTTGCTAAAAAGATAGTTTCTATTCTTGATTAGCCAATGATACCTTAGTTTGGAATAAGGTAAAAGCTTCATGGAGAGCTGTTATTGTGACATGTTTCAAGTTTTAGAGCTTAAAGCTGTCAAGAAAACGGGGTTATTGTGACAGGTTTCAGGATATTGAAGTCAATGCTGTCAAGAAAACGAGGTTATTGTGACAGGTTTCAGGTTGTGGAAGTCAAAGCTGTCAAGAAAACGAGGTTATTGTGACAGGTTTCAGGTTGTGGAAGTCAAAGCTGTCAAGAAAACGAGGTTATTGTGACAGGTTTCAGGTTGTGGAAGTCAAAGCTGTCAAGAAAACGAGGTTATTGTGACAGGTTTCAGGTTATTGAAGTCAATGCTGTCAAGAAAACGAGGTTATTGTGACAGGTTTCAGGTTGTGGAAGTCAAAGTTGTCAAGAAAACGAGGTTATTGTGACAGGTTTCAGGTTGCGGAAGTCAAAGCTGTCAAGAAAACGAGGTTATTGTGACAGGTTTCAGGTAGTGGAGCTCAAAGCTGTCGAGAAAACGTGATTATTGTGACAGGTTTCAAATAGTAGAGCCTAAAGCTGTCAAAAAAATGCAGTATTGATGGCGGTTTAGAATTGTTGAACAGCATCTTGGTTTTTCTCTTATATAGCTCGGCTTTCAGGAGAATTTCACATGAAAGAAACGGTTGTTTTCAACCGTTTCTTTCTTATGGGTGATGTTTGTGTTCCTGTTGCGGCGTACTTCCCTTTAGGGTTTCGATCCAAGTGTGTCCAAGTTTGCTGCCCGAATAGAGGTAGAATACCAGGAATATGAAAGTGAGTAATGGTTTCATATAATATCTTTTGGATGTGATGGCTGTTTCAGTTTTTGGTAGTATTTTAAAAAGGAATAGGGCTGCAAGTGTTACTGTCAAGAAAATGTTAATGAAGATCAGGGATTTTTCAGGCTGAAGCATTTCTCCAAGCATGGCCCCCATCATACCGCCCATTATGCCGGACATTAGACCTTCGATTGCAGCAGCAGAACCGAATGAAGCACCAGTAATCGTGCCAGCTGCTGCTCCTATCAGCATTGATAAAATGGTAGAAAGAAATAGGTCACCCCGAAAAACAGTTCCCAGTAAAAGTCCACTAGTCAATCCAATATTCATGCCGATAAACATTGGAATAATCATCCCGGTCATGCCTGCCATATCAGCCTTTTGACGAAGAGCAAGGATGATGGAAATCAGAATAACTGCAGAAAGAGTAAAAAAGACAAAAGTATTGTACAATAACATGGCTAGCCCCCTTTTTACCATCATATGAAAATAGAGGACAAACCATTCCCGAAGTTGACTCCATTAACATTTAACGTATAATTCATCGAAATTCACAAAATATAAAGTGTGTTAAATGATATTAGGAGGAATAAGTGATATGGGAATATTGTCAGCGTCAACATCTCAAATGGACAACTGTATTGATGCATGTGTGAAATGTGCAAGGGCGTGTGAGGAGTGCCTGACTGCCTGTCTTCAGGAGCCTGATGTCCAGGCACGAATCATGTGCATTCAGACCTTGAATGACTGCGCAGAAATATGCCTTCAGGCTGTGGCTTATATGGCAAGAAACAGCCAGTTTGCCAAGCAGCATTGCCAGCTGTGTGCAGATATTTGTGATGCATGTGCAACGCATTGTGAAAAGTTCCAGGATGCCCACTGCCAGGAATGCGCAAAAATCTGCCGTCAATGTGCAGAAGCATGCAGAAACATGGCATCATAAGTTTGCTTTAAGACTAAATCCTTGCATTTGGAATGCAGGGTTTTTTTATTGGGGAATTTAATACGACATTATATCAATGAATTAGGCACACGAAAATTTCCTCTTACACATACAATGCTAATATACTTGCCATTTTTAGGAGTGATCAGATGCCTGTATTAATTGGCGGTATTAAGATTGGCGGTGTTCAATCGGGAGCATCAATGAACAACGGTGAGATTTTGTTCACCTCTACTCACAGTAAAATGAACATGCAGGCACAAGCGGGTTCATTTACCGTAGGGGATGCGAATTTTATCAATAATGCTGGCAGCGGGAATTTCTCGATACCACAAGTGAATGATCCCGATATAGCAGAGGTAGGAAACTAAGGGGTGCAAGCGGTGAATAATTACTTTTACCATTTAATTCATTCAGAAAAAGAATATTGGATACAGCTTGCCCTCTCTTACCAAACCAGAATAAGAGAACTCGAAGAAAAAGTAGAATTAATGAAACCTGAACAAAACGGTGAACTCCAATCAGAAATCATTAACGATACAACCGGTAAAATTTCCATTCAAAATGTTAAAGTGAATCAAATACAATCCGGTGCTGCCTTTAATATTGCTGAGATGATATATAGTACTACCAAAAGCGATATGGACATGGATTTGGGGCCGAATTCTATGAATATTGGTGACCATAATAGGATGGAGCATCAAGAGGGATATAGAGTGAAGTTGGGGCCAGTACAAGGGGTGTAACTTTATATACTAGCTTTGTACGGGCCATCTTTCAACCTGTGAACTGAGTGGCAGTTACGTTTACCCTAAAATAAAAAGGGTACGAACATAATAGAGGTTCATCAAAACTCAATCACAGGAGGTAGATCTTATGGATAAAAATAAAGCTCCTAACAAAGGGTTGAATACTGATCAGAACAATGGTCTGACTGATACTCAGGAGGTGCTTTACGCAAAGGACTTCACTCGTGCAGTAAAGGCAGAAAATAAGTTCAGAGAAGAGAACGGAAACAAAGGTAAATAGATAGACAAAAAGATGGCTTTTAAGCCATCTTTTTTATTTCCATATTTAATGGAAAAGGACTCTATGTTTAGGCAGAAATGTGACGGGTATTGGTTCTATGTAGGCACAATCACACAATTTTTATAATGGTAAATAGTTGTATTGGCATATATGTCTTAGTTTTGAGAATCTCAACTTTTAGACATTGGATGCCGCAACAGAAACCATTACGCTCAACCAGTTAAATATTTTAATTCGAATGAGCGTAAAAACTAGAATGGAGGTATAGTCAATGGAAAAGACAATCGTAGGTGGAGTATTCAGGGACTCAGACGAAGCAATTGGTGCAATTAGAAGACTTAAGGAAATGGGCTTTGATACGAACGATTTATCAATCTTCGCAAAGGACGATGATAAATTGGAGAACATTGAAGACCAGACGGATGTTGATGTAATTGAAAATGATTCTGGCCGAGGAAAAAATGCTGGCAAGGGTGCCGGTATTGGTGCTGGAACCGGTGGAGTTCTTGGAGGCATTGCTGGCCTGATAGCTGAAATCGGTCTGCTCTCAATCCCTGGTATTGGTGTACTTGCTGCAGCAGGTCCGCTTGCAACAACTTTGAGCGGTGCAGCAATTGGCGCTACAGGAGGCGGAATTGTAGGTGCATTGACAGGTGCCGGAGTAACCGAGGATGACGCCAAGGAATATGAGAAATACTTGAAGGAAGGAAATATCCTGGTGTTGGTTGAGGTGGATGAGGAAAGAAGAGAGGAAATCCATACCACCTTTAGAGACTCCAATTCATTAAACACTGATATGTATGTGACTTCCTAAGCTGGAGGGCAAGAGGCATTCCTTTGGATAGGAATGCCTCTTTTTTATGGATATAGGGATTAGTTCTGTATTTTAAAAAAACTATCTGTTCCAGTAGGACAGGCACTGCTTATCATGAGACTTAACCGGTAAGCTTAGGCCATTTTTTATAACGCAGGACTTGGTAAATGGCCAGGCCGTCACTATAATTGCCATTTCCGTAATCGACTGGAATTAATGAAAAAGTAGCCAGCCAGACAGAAAAATAGGAATAACGGACAAATATAGTATGAGGTTCTAAAAATCCTTGAGAAATGAGAATATTAAGGGCCAACACGGATCCAAGATTAAAGATGATGCCACCGGCATGGACAAGGAAATGGGTTAAACGATTATTCCATTTAAGGTGCTCATACTCGCTAAAGGCATCCAAAAAATACATGCTGTTTAAACTGAATGGTCCCTTTTTGAAGATTCTTTTTCCGCGCCCAAGGGAGAAACTGAATTCCCCTCCAAATATCCATGCAAAGAAGGAATGCCCTAACTCATGAATTAGTGAAACTACTGGATAAATAAATAACAGTGCCAGAAGAAAGCCAACAAAGTCTGAAAAGCCGAACATGATTAGAGACCTCCTATCTTAAAAATGTTTTTTGTAATCAATGTACAGATTTTACCCATGGTCAAGTAACCTAAACGAACATATAAGTTGAAAATATTACACATTTCCTTATTATTTTCAACTATTTACACAAATAGACAACTTAACCAAATTATAAGCTGGAAAGGACAGGTGAAAAATGGATAATCGTAAAAAGAATAATTTCAAGTCTTTGTTTTTGACAGGCATTGCCGGAATAGTCGTTGGAGCGATTCTTATCTTCTTGCTTGGTCCGTTTTCGTCTGAAAAAGATTTAGTGTCTACAGCCAAGAACGATCCAGAGGGAAAGTTTACTGCAAAAGTCAGTGCTGATGAGGGAGAAGAGGATCCCACTATAAAGGAAGCGGTTAACAAAAGTATGGATACGGTTGTCAGCGTGGTGAAATACGAAGGCGGAAGTATGTGGGAAGGAACTGAGCCACAAAAAGCCGGATCTGGTTCAGGAGTCATTTATAAAAAAGAGGGTAGCAAAGCATATGTAGCAACTAATCACCATGTTATTGCCGGCGCAAGCCAGATTGAAATTAGCCTTGGCAACGAAAAGAAGCTTCCGGCTAAGCTCTTAGGCTCCGATCCACTGCTTGATCTTGCTGTATTGGAGGTAAATGGTGAAGAGATTAATGATGTTATTGAACTTGGCAAATCGGAAAAACTGGAGCCAGGGGAAACTGCGATTGCGATTGGAAATCCGTTAGGCTTCTTGCATGGTACTATAACGGCCGGTGTAATCAGCGCTCCAGATCGAGTGATGCCTGTCGATATAGATCAGGATGGAAGCATTGATTGGCAGTCAGAAGTAGTCCAAACCGATGCGTCCATTAATCCAGGTAACAGTGGGGGGGCATTAATCAATATTCAAGGAGAGCTGATTGGCATCAATTCATCTAAAATAGCCCAAGAGGCTGTTGAGGGGATAGGATTTGCCATTCCAGTTGATGTAGCAATGCCAATTTTGAAAGATTTAGAAGAATATGGGGAAGTAATGAGGCCTTATATAGGCATTGTTCCGATTTCACTGTCCGATATTCCATCTCAATATTACAGTGAGACGTTAAACTTGCCAGCTGGAGTGGAAAATGGAGTCGTCATCAAGGAAGTAGTATCCACGTCACCTGCAGGAAGGGCTGGCTTAAAGGAGTACGATGTCATTACAAAACTTGATGACACAGAAGTGAAAACCGCAGGTGAACTACGTAAATATTTATACACCGAGAAAGAGGTTGGCGATGAAGTAACAGTGACATTCTACCGGGATGGAAAAGAGGAAACTGCAACATTGAACCTGGTCGAAGATTGGTCACAAAGCAATTAATCTATAGATCTATAGCCGTATGAACTGCACTGAAATTGTTGGACGCAAAACTAACAATGGAGGTGCAGTTTTTATATTGCCTTTTTCAATTGTTTATATAGTTGATTAAAATTAAAAACGCCTATACCCTTCCTGGAAGAACGAATAGGATAATACAGAATAATTAAATGTAGGAGGGGAAAATATGTCACGTGAAAAAGGAAAGGTTATTCATGTTGATAAGCTTACCATTCATGCAAAAGAAGTTGAGATCATTCAGGAAAGTCCTAGAAGGCATCACAGGGATAGAAGGCATCCATTAGATTTCTTTGGTCATGGAAGAAGAGGAAGGCATGAAACCGAAGAAGGCAGACACATTGAGGATGAAAGCAGTTCGGATGAGAGAAGCAATGAAAAACACAGAGGACCAAGGTGGTTTTAGTAAACAAACGACTTGAAAAATCCAATATTCTTTAATACAGAAAAGGTTATTCAAAATGGCTTTCCTGTTTCTTTGTTAAAAGAAAGAAAATCTAAATACAACCAGAAACTTCATTATTATATAAAACCAGCTTGCAGACGTTAAAATCTGCAAGCTGGTTTTATAATTGTTAAGCTGGTGAGTCGAGTTCATCATCTACAATGCGTTTTTCGTGGTGTTCGACGTCTTTTCTGGCATTGAAGCGATCAGCTTTTTCCAGCGTGACTGTGATGTTGTAGTCTGGGATTCCGGCGTACTTTTCATAGCGGCCTCTTGGCAGAAGGAAATTTCCTTCCGGGAAATGAACCTGGACATTGCCCCGTGAAATGTCTACGAATTTCGCTCTTCCCTGGAAAACACCAAAGCCGTTGTATAGAACAATTCCTTCGCCTTCAGCAATGCTAAGGTCCTGTGCGTCATCTGCATTCATCAGGACATCATAGCGTCCAGCACCATTGAGCGGATCGACTTCATTGTAGACCATGGAGTTGAATTGCTTTCCTCGACGGGAAGTAACGATGAATTGTCCTTCTTTTTTACCGAGTTCTGGGATATCAACTGAAATCAGATTTCCTTTTCCGTCTGAAGTAGGGCAGATTCCATCTTCACATAACCAGGCTCCTCCCCACTGGAACACATCTCCTGCTTTTTTAAGATGTTGTACTCCGTCATAATTTGGATTTGCCAGGGCGATTTCATTCCGAATCTCCTGTGCATCTTTAAAATCAACTAGATGTGCAGTCTCAGGCTTGATGCGCTTTGCTAAATCAATGTAGATTTTCCACTCTGCACGAGCTTCTTCAACCTGATTTTTGTTGCCTTCAATTTCAGGGCTAAAATAAACCATACGCTCAGTTGAAGTGGATGTTCCGCCGCCTTCCTGCTCATAACGAGTCTTCGCCGGAAGAACGATGACAGCTTCCTTTGCATCAACAAGGGTAGAAGTATTCAGGATGATATCCTGATGGACACGGATATCCAATTCGGACAATGCTTTCTCCACAAAGTTGGGGTCCGGCATTGTTTCAAGGAAATTGCCACCCGACAGATAGTACATCTTAATCTTGCGTTCATGTTCCTCAGGAAGCAAAATATTCTCGAGAGTCACTCCGACGATGTCGCCTTGCCAATCCGGAAGTTCGAATCCCCATAGCTCCTCAATTCGCTTAATATTTTCTCCATAAAAATCTCCGCCTGGGAGAACGAAAGGATCTGCACCCATTTCACCGCTGCCCTGGACAGAAGAGTGTCCACGGAAAGGCATCAGACCTGCGTGCTTTCGGCCAAGGTGTCCCCTGAGCAATGCAAGGTTCGCCACTTGTGAAATATTATCTGTTGCAAATGAATGCATCGTCAAACCAAGTGCCCATGCATAAACCGCATTCTTGCTATTAGCGAGAAGTTCAGCCAACTCGAAAATGCGTTCTTGAGGAATGCCAGAAGATGCGATAATATCGTCCCATTTTTGCTTCTGGACTTTGGATTTTAATTCTTCATAGCC
This sequence comes from Mesobacillus sp. S13, assembly GCF_020422885.1. NCBI lineage: Bacteria > Bacillati > Bacillota > Bacilli > Caryophanales > Bacillaceae > Mesobacillus > Mesobacillus sp. S13. The sequence goes on from NZ_CP084622.1 coordinate 1,470,068, forward strand.
ATTTACATGTGCGTTGACAAACTCATGATTGATGGCCGAACCGTGATGGCTCTCCTCCATTTCAAACCAATGCTTCATGATTCCATGCATAAAGGCAATATCTCCGCCGATGTTCACCTGGTAGAAATCATCCGCAATTTTCGTGCCGAAGAGAGCGGATTCTGGATTTGAAGGAATCCAGTATTCATCCATAGCCGGTTCCTTATATGGATTGACGACAATGATTTTTGTTCCTTTTTTCTTTGCCTCCAACATATATTTCGAAGAAACCGGTGAACTGTTTGATGCTACGCTGCCCCAGAACAACAAGACATCAGTGCCAATCCAGTCCTGATAATTAGAAGTAGAAGCTCCAACGCCAATGGATCTTTTTAGGGCTGTTTTAGAAGGAGAATGACAAATCCGGCTTGCATTGTCAATATTGTTGGTACCCAGAAAGCGGGAGACTTTACCTGCTACATAGTAAGATTCATTTGTAATCCCCCGGCTTGTCAGGTAAAAAGCGTACTGTTTCGGATCCAGCTTTTTCGCTTTCTCTGCAATCATATCCATTGCATCATCCCAGGTAATGCGGGAGAACTTCCGCTCACCCTTCCTGCGGATCATTGGATAGGGGATACGTCCCAGTTTGCGAAGCTGGGTACTATCATATTTCCTGAGGTCATCAATATCGGAGTGAAGAATTTCCGGTTTAATAGCACCGGCAGTATTCAGCCTAAGGACATTCAATCTTGTTGTACAGATGTGGGGACCGGTTAACGTCTGGTCATTGAGACCTGATACACCCAGCGCACATCCGTCACAAACCCCTTTAGTCAGGATGTTGGTCGCGTACCCAAAGTTATCCCTGTTGTCCCAAAGTGTTTTCATAGTATCTCTAATATGCTTAGGTTTCACTTTGCCAAGCCCAAAGGGAATCGGGCTGACCCAGTGTTTAGGTGCAGGCATTGCTGCTTTTTTCTGTGGTCCTGGATGTTTTGTTTTTCCCAATTGAAACACTCCCATTTGTTACGATCTTTAAGTCAATAAAAGGTTGTTATCACCATGATTTTGTTGTTTTATGTCCTGTTTAAAAATCAAAAGGCGTTAGGGGCTCTTTTTAAAGATCCTTCTAATAAAGATTGCTTAAGGACACGTAAAACTTTTGGTTGAGAAAGCAACCAAGTTTACGAAAGAGCCTTATAAAAAAACCACCGTTAGCCTGAGAATGATGCTTCAGGTGTTAACGGTGGTTAGTCTTTAGCAGGTTCGCTGCCAAGTGCCATACCTTTTCATTCACTGAATTTCGCTTGGATATCTTCATCGAAAACAAAGATGGACATTCCAAAATCACGATCGATATCTATATCTACAAAAAGTTCTACCAACTTGCAGCCGAGAAAATCTTCCATCTCAATTGGAGGATTCTTTCGGTACATTTCTTTAACCATTTCCGTTCTTGCAGCTCTCAGTGCCTGTTTCCCTTCATTTGCGGAAGCAATGAACTTCTCAACAGGTGAAAGGTTTCCCTCCATCTCACAGATGGCCCATTTTTTACAGAAGGTAGTGGTTATTTTGCTTGGCCCTTTCCCCATATGCTTTTTGCGAAAGGAACGGACTAGATTACTGAATTCCGCCTCGTATTTATTCATATGATCCTCCTGTCATCAATACAGGTTATAAGACGATTGGTATTTTACCATATAAAGAGGCGATTACAAAGCATTAACCAGCGAGTCTTTCACTCGCTTCATTTTGTTTTCGCAGTTTATTAATGTCACGGCGAATTAAAATGGATACTGCCAGTGCAACAACGAACAGTCCGCTGAAGAACGTTAGGCTTGTTGCGTAGCTTCCAGTAGTGTCTTTCATCCAGGCTGCGAACATCGGTCCAGCCAATCCGGCAGCGGCCCATGCAGTCAGGATATAGCCGTGAATCGCGCCTAGTTGTTTTGTTCCGAATATGTCACCGATGAAAGCAGGGATCGCAGCAAAACCGCCTCCATACATTGTGTAAACCACCGCAAGCATAACCTGGAATAAGAAAGCTTCTTTTGTATGCGGCAGTAACATAAATAATACAATCTGTGAGGCAAAGAAAATGGTGTAAGTGTTTGGACGGCCGATATAGTCTGAAATCGACGCCCATGCAATTCGGCCAAATCCGTTGAATAGACCTAAAACACCAACAAGTGCAGCAGCCTCGGCTGTAGTCAGGCCAATACTTTCTTCTGCCAAAGGTTTTGCGGCCGAAAGAATGGCAATTCCGCAAGTGACGTTGATGAAGAGCATCACCCACAGATAGTAAAATCGGGAAGTCTTTATAGCTTCATTTGCTGTGAGCTGGGAAAGGTCTTTCTTCACTTTCACTTTCCCTGAATCAGCTTTTTCCTTAAAGCCTTTTGGAGCCCAATCAGCGGGCGGCCTTTCAAGGTACAGTGATGATAGCGTCATGATAATAAAGTAAGCTGCACCCAGAATGTAAAACGTATTGGCTGTGCCTACAGATTTAATCAGGGAGTCCATGACAGGACTGCTGATTGCTGCAGCAAATCCAAATCCCATGATCGCAAGTCCTGTTGCCAGGCCGCGCCGGTCAGGGAACCATTTTACTAAAGTCGAAACAGGGGCTATATAACCCACTCCCAGTCCTATGCCGCCTAAAACACCATAAGTTATATACAATAATGGCAATGATCCAAGATTAACCGCAAGGCCTGACCCTAAAATTCCTGCTCCGAAAAAGCCCGCTGCAAGAAGCCCAGCTTTTCTGGGTCCATGCTTCTCTACAAAATGTCCAAGAAATGCAGCTGATAGTCCTAAAAATAGGATTGCAAGGCTAAAGGTAAATTGTACTTGCTTGGAAGTCCACCCAAATTCTTCGATTAATGGGTTTGTAAAGTTGCTCCAGGCGTACACTGAACCAATAGATATGTGAATCCCCACTGCAGATGCTGCAATAAGCCATCGGTTCTTCGTCTTTTTCATGCTTTTTCCCCCTTACTTAAATTCTCCATAAAACAATTGCTATGACATTGAAGTTGATGGAATCTATTATACTGCTTAATAGCTGATTCCAATCTCGATATGTATACTGTTGTACTTCGCTGTTCTCTCTCAAGAAACAGAAAACCGCCAATCTTTCCAAGCCCGCCAGAAAGAGGCGGACATTGACAGAAAAATTGACGGTTAGTAATAAGCAGGTATCGCTACTCATGGACCAACAGTTAATCGCTTACATTTCCATTACACTTTAACCGACGACAGGATCGCTATCTCGAAATCAAAACGTGACAGAATAGTGAACTTCGGGAAAATTTTATCATCTTAGAACTGGAGATGCAATACATTTTACGTTGCTAAATCAATTTTACACTATGTATGTGTTGTAAATTTTTCTTGTGAAAAAGAAAAGAGTGTGTTTAGATTTTAAGTATTCTCAAAATCTAAAAACTCAGGTGACGATTATGTTAGAAAATATGAGTGATAAATATACCATAACAAAATATCAGGATGGACAATTCCTGGATGTTGAGGATGTTATCGTCAATGAATTCCCATTGACAATCTTTGTAAACGATATGGAGTTCGCAACCATGGTTTGCACTCCTACACATTTTGAGGAAATGGTTGTCGGTTTTCTGGCATCCGAAGGGGTTATCCGTTCTTACAATGACATCCATTCACTTAGCATTGATGAAAGCAGAGGTTATGCTTACGTTATGCTAAAAGTGAATATGACAACAAACCAGGAGTATTATTCAAAACGCTTTATCGGGTCCTGCTGCGGAAAGAGCCGTCAATTCTATTTTCACAATGATGCCAAGACAGCAAAAACCTCGATGTCCAATACAACGATATCAGCGACCCAGAGCATTGCGTTGATGAACCAGATGCAGAGTAGCTCCCAGGTGTTCCTTGAAACAGGTGGAGTCCATAATGCAGCTCTTTGTTCACCTGATGAAATGATTGCGGTGCGCACGGATATCGGGCGTCATAATGCATTGGATAAACTATACGGATATAGTATTTTGAACCGAGTCCCTGTAAGAAATAAAATCATTGTTTTTAGCGGCAGAATATCTTCGGAAGTGCTATTGAAGGCTGCAAAGATTGGGGTGGGGATTGTTTTGTCAAAATCAGCTCCGACAGATCTTGCTATCAAACTGGCTAAGGATTTAAACATTACGGCAGTAGGTTTTATACGTGGAAAATCTTTTAATGTGTATTCCTGTCCAAAAAGAATTATAGATTAATTTGCTTTAATGAATGACAAAATTTTTATAGCACATATGAACTAAAAGCCAGGGACCGTATTCGGACTCTGGCTTTTCTTAGTATAATGAATTTTTTTCGGGAAAAATGTCGGACAAGAAAGAATCTGGAGTATATCAGAGGATATAGAGGGAAAACGGAGACTCTGCTGGCTCATTTGATGAGAACAAAGAATATCAAATGATATGAAGAATTATCAGATAATTTGGATTTTGATTGAATATTACAGAATTGTTACAATTATCTTCATAAACGAATTACAAGCCCAAGGGATCATATTCAATGAATTAGGAAATATGAATCAAATCTGATAATAGTAGTTTACTATATTAGAGAACTGGGTAATAAGTATTAAGGTGAATGTTGCGGTTTTTTATAATTAAGTTATAAGGACCGTTTAACAGAATAAATTTAAAAATATAGATTTTTGAGGGGGAGTTTTAAACAGTGAAGAAAATATTAACCTTATTTACTCTTATGGTGACCATGATCGGTCTCCTGGCTGCTTGTGGCAGCGATGAAAAGGCATCCGGTGACGGCGGCATGAAGTTGGCCGAGGATGGCAAGTTCACTTTTGCATCATCTGGTGAATTCAAACCATTCAGCGTAACCGATGGAGAAGGAAAAATGAGTGGTTTTGACATCGATGTTGCCGAAGCGGTGGCAAAGGAACTCGGCCTGGAACCAAATCAGAAAAAATTCAAGTTTGCCAGTATCGTAGAAGGTGTTAAGTCAGGCCGCTTCGATGCAGCTGTTGCCAGTCATACCATTAATGATGATCGTAAGAAGCATGTGAATTTTTCTACTCCATACTACTACTCTGGACCACAAATTTTTGTTAGACCAGACAGTGATGCAGAAAAACTTGCTGATCTAGAGGGACTGGAAATCGCCGTTTCAAAAGGTTCTACTTATGCAAAGACTGCTGAAGATGTGACAGATAATATTGTGCTTTATGACAGTGACGTAACTGCTCTAGAAGCGTTAGCCAACGGAAGGCACGACGCTGTTATAACGGACTTTATTACAGGGAAAGAAGCGATTGGTGCTGGCCTGGAAATTGAAGGCAGAGAGCTTCTTGGACGAAGCGAGCAGGCAATTGCCATAGCCCAAGACAACGATGAATTGCTGGAGAAAGTCAACGAGGCATTGGAAACTCTAAGAGAAAATGGAACGTTGAAAGAAATCAGTGAAAAATATTTTGGTGAAGACATCACAGTTAAGCCGGAATAATAAGTTGTCATCTGGAGCGAATGTGCGGTAAAACTGCACATTCGTTTCTGCTTAAAAATGAATATTAGTGAAGAATAATTGAGCCCACAGGGAGTTGAATGAATTTGCCAAGTCTATCGCATGTTATAGAAGTCTTTTTTGACACGTATGATATATTCCTCAAAGGCATGCTACTTACATTACAAGTTACAGCAGTATCGATCTTGATTGCTATTTTCATAGGATTGTTTTTTGCCTTTCTTAAAATCTCTGGCATTAAAGTATTGGAATGGATTGCAAATGCCTATATTTATTTAGTCAGAGGAACCCCGCTAATCGTCCAAATCTTCATCTTCTACTTTGGAATGACTAATCTGAACATTTCTGCTTTTTGGTCTGTTGCACTAGGACTAGCATTCCATAACGGTGCCTATATTGCGGAAATCTTCAGGGGAACAATCCAGTCTATCGACAAGGGACAAATGGAAGCTGGCCGTTCACTGGGAATGAGCAGAGTCCTGACAATGCGGAGAATCATCCTTCCACAAGCTTTCCGCCGCGCACTTCCGCCGCTAGGGAATCAGTTCATCATTGGCCTCAAGGATTCATCATTGGCAGCTTTTATCGGCATGTATGAATTATTCAATGTCGCGACAACAAAAGGTGCAAACGATTTTGACAACATGACGTATTTGCTCATTGTTGCTGTGTACTATTTATTCCTTGTTTACTTGATATCTGCTTTGGTTGGACTGCTTGAGAAGAAACTTTCGGTAAGTGATTAAGGGGGAATTCGTTTTGGACGGAAGAGATATGATCAATGTGAAAAAACTGAATAAATCATTTGGCGATCTTCATGTACTGAAGGACGTTGATATAACAGTAAAAGAAAGTGACGTAGTTTGTTTAATTGGAGCCAGTGGATCTGGTAAAAGTACATTGCTGCGATGCTTGAACTTCCTTGAAATCAAGGATAATGGACAGATCATCATTGAAGGGGAAGAAATAAACGCAGGTTCTCATGATCTGAACGAAGTGCGTCAGAAAATCGGCATGGTTTTTCAGCACTTTAACCTGTTTCCACACAAAAATGTGATTGAAAATATCATAGAGGCACCAATCCACGTAAAAGGAATCAGCAGGTCCCAGGCCATAAAGGAAGCAAGGGAACTATTAGGGAAGGTGGGCCTTGCCGATAAAGAAAAGGTCTATCCATCGAAACTTTCCGGCGGACAGAAGCAGCGTGTAGCAATTGCTAGAGCACTGGCGATGAAGCCTGACATCATGTTGTTTGATGAACCAACATCTGCACTGGATCCAGAGTTGGTAGGAGAAGTGCTTGCAACGATGAAAGAGCTGGCGGAAGAAGGCATGACCATGGTAGTCGTCACACATGAGATGGGCTTTGCTCGTGAGGTAGCTGATTGGGTTGTCTATATGCACGGGGGACGGATCATAGAAGTAGGTCACCCTGAAGAAATTTTTGAAAATCCAGTCGAGGAACGGACTCGTGAGTTTTTAAGCAAAACATTTTAAAGGGATGGACGCTTAGAGCACTCTAAGCGTTCATTTTCTCTTTGGTTATGTAAAATGAACATCTCGCTTAATTATCAGGTGATAAACTTGAATGGCATAGATGGTATGTGAAAATAAAGTTTCACAGTGGATAATTAAGGGAAAAAGATTACAGAATAATTACATGGCAGCAGGCAGCTTGCTGTTGCTTTGTATGAGGTTATACATAACTGAAACTACATATTTCTTGGAGGCTGACATGCTTAAGAAAATATTCTCAAACTTTGTTTTTACTGTGTCAGCTGCGGTGATTCTGCTGTTCGTCGTAGTTGGAGCTATTGTACCGAAGAAGTTTGGTGCAATCGCTGGAGAACTTTTTAGTTTTACAACTTTTAATTTTGGCTGGTTCTATTTGCTGGCAGTGTTTATTATTGTTTTATTCTTGATTGGACTGGCTGTCAGTAAATACGGAGCAATCCGGCTAGGCGGTGAAGGAGAGCGCCCTGAGTTTTCTTTCTTTACCTGGATCGGCATGCTTTTCTCAGCCGGTTTTGGAGCCGGGCTCGTTTTCTGGGGAATTGCTGAACCAATGAGCCATTTCTTTAACACGCCATTTGCCGATATAGAAGGAGAATCTAGGAATGCAGCCAGAGTCGCAATGGGCTATTCATTCTTTCACTGGGGAGTCAGTCAATGGTCCGTTTTTGCGATTGTTGGTTTAGTAATCGGGTTTCTTCAGTACCGCAAACAAAGAAACGGGCTGGTTTCTACTGCCCTTGAGCCGATTACCGGCACAAAACCTGCTGTGAAAAATACAATTGATACACTTGCTGTCGTAGCTACTGTAATGGGGATTGCCACGTCTGTCGGGCTTGGCGTCCTGCAAATGAATGGCGGCCTGAACGCTGTGTTTGATACAGGAAACTCCATCGGTATACAAATGATCATTATTTTAGTCATTTTCATTGCCTATATGATTTCGTCTTCAACCGGACTTGATAAAGGGATTGCGATGCTCAGCAACTTGAATCTAGGGATTGCAATCGTACTTTTGTTATTCGTTTTGATAGCTGGTCCTACAGTTTTTATCATGGAAAGCTTTACACTGGCAATTGGTGACTACTTCGCGAATTTCATCCAATATAGCCTGAGGCTGCAGCCCTACCAGGAAGGAACCTGGACAAGGGATTGGACGATCTTCTATTGGGCTTGGGCGATTGCCTGGTCTCCATTTGTTGGAGCGTTCGTAGCACGTGTTTCAAAGGGAAGGACAATCAGGGAGTATATTTTTGGGGTCATGGTGATTCCACCTGTAATTGCCTGCCTTTGGATCGCAGCTTTCGGTGGAACTGCTTTATGGAATGACCTGAATTACGATACGGGGATCGCGGCAGCAGTAAACGAAGATTTAACTTCTGCCTTATTTAAAACATTTGAAGTGCTGCCAATGACGTCGGTTTTATCGGTATTATCGATCATTTTGATTTTCACCTTCTTGGTCACATCAGCTGATTCGGCTACCTATATCCTGGCAAGTATGACGACATCTGGAAGTTTGAACCCTCCAAGATTCGCAAAAATCGTCTGGGGTTCATTAATGGCAGCTATATCTGCCGTGCTGCTATACGCTGGCGGACTCGAAGCATTGCAGACTGCTTCGTTGATTGCAGCACTTCCATTTACAGTCTTGCTGCTATTGCTGATGTTCGCAATTCTTAAATTGCTGAAAAAAGAACCACTGCCGATCAGGCCAGCAGATTTAAGACGATTCCGCAGATTAGAGAAAGCGGCAAGCATAGAGCCAGAGAAACATAAAAAATGAACTAGGCATATCTAAAATAGCTGGACATTAAATGACAGACTGCAGACAGACTCGATTCGGGTTTGTCCACAGTCTGTTTTTTTATGTTGATATGCGATTTGGCCGTTGTGCTAAATTGATAAGAGTGACACACTAAAACATGTTTGAAAATAAACCAATCAGGGGTGGGAAACTTTTTTAAAAGTGGAGAAGGAACTTCATTTAAAACCACTTAAATAAATGGGGCGCTAGCCGATATAATTACCATGTAATCAGCGTGAAAATACAGCTAAGGGATGTTTGCCAAGAATGTTTATAACTCATAAACCTGAAAATATTGTTATTTTACAAGGAGAATATTCTCCGTCAATTGTATTTCTTTCGGTAGTCATCGCGTTTCTCGCTTCCTTTACTGCCCTTTCAATGAATGAGAGGATCAGAAAGAATGGTTTTTTTAGCAGGAATCTTTGGCTGGTCCTCGCGTCTATTGCTATGGGAATGGGGATTTGGGCGATGCATTTCATCGGAATGAGTGCTTTCAGGCTTCCGGTGACCATGGAATATAATTTTCCAGCCACTATCTTCTCTGTTTTTCCAGCGGTAATGGCTTCGTACCTGGCGTTTTATATCTCAAATCGGACCAACCTAACTCCGTGGCCTAAAATACTTGCCGGGATCATTATGGGAATCGGAATTGCTTCGATGCATTATATTGGAATGTCTGCGATGGAAATGGAAATCGAATATGCTTATCGGCCAGTTCTATTCATTCTATCCATCCTGATTGCCATTCTTGTTTCCTATGTTGCGCTATACATATTTACCAGCCTGCAAAAGTTCATGGGAAACTTTTTTCTCAAGCTAATCACATCCTTATTGATGGGGATCGCTGTCGCCAGCATGCATTATATAGGTATGGAGGCGATTGTTTTTTATACGGAGGGAAATCCTCTGCCACCAACATCGCATACGCATCATATGAATTTGCAAATGCTCATTGTTTCTGTGACATTGGGCATTGGAGTGATCTTAGGACTTTCTGGTCTATCAAGCTTGCTCGATCGGTATGTCGATTTTCGTTTGAATCATTTCGATGCTTTGACAGGGATGCCAAATAGACGACAGTTTGAAAAAATGCTCAATGTCTCCTCGCCAGCAAGTTTGGCCATCCTCCACATACATGGACTGGAAAAGTGGAATAGACGATATGGCTATGAAGTTGGCGATGATGTGATTAAGACTATCAGCGAAATTCTTGTCAAGCTCAAGCCCGCGTTCTGTATGTTGTACAGAATAGAAGGCAATCGCTTTGCCCTGGTCTTAGAGAATGAACCTGACACTGAAAAATTGAAAATTTCCCTGGAAAGAATCATGGCTTTTTTGAGTAAACCGTTAGTTATTAATGAAAAGAAATTGCCCATTGAAATGGTCTGCGCAGTGGCTTCTTCTGAAGCGAATGGCCGTCCAGAACTATTCTCGAATACGATGGCAGTACTTCAACATTCTAACACCGCTTATAATCATGCAGTGATTGAATATGACCCTAAAATCCATACCTTCGCTTTTGAGCGAAATCTGATTCAGGACATAGACAGGGCGATGCAGGAAGACGAACTTTTTGTTTTATACCAGCCTAAAATATGTTCCAAGACTCGGGTCGTGTTTGGAGTTGAAGCTTTGCTTCGTTGGAAGCATTCCATACATGGTGTGATTTCACCAGGTATTTTTATACCGATTCTTGAAGAAAACGGGAAAATGCATGAAGTTACAGATTGGCTCATTGATCATGTATGCAAGCAAATCAGCTTTTGGAACAGTCATGAACTGCCAATTTTCAAGGTAGCGATCAATATACCAGGATCCTACTTTACATCACCACACTTAATGGAAACATTGAAGCAGAGCGTTTCGAAGTATGGGATCGAAAGCAATTATCTTGAGCTTGAAATTACTGAGACGAGTGTAATTGATCAGATCGAAGATGCAATCAGGGCAGTTGGGGATTTCAAAGAATTTGGTTTTACGGTCGCCCTAGATGATTTTGGGACGGGCGTATCATCATTATCTTATTTAAAACGGCTGCCGATTTCGACCATGAAAATAGACAAATCCTTTGTGGATGATGTCCCTCAATCAGAAAAAGATTCTGCGATCATGAAAGCCATCATTAGTCTCGGACATTCATTGAAATTAAAAGTGGTGATTGAGGGAGTGGAAAATGAAGAACAAATGAATTTCCTTTCCTCTAATTCCGAAAATCCAATTATTCAGGGTTATTTCTACTCTAAACCGCTAGATGCAGATGAGCTTGTTAGTTGGATCGATAATTTTAATGAGATTGCTGTCTGAGAAAATATTCTATGAAACTTTTAATTTTTTCAAAATATACATGAGGTATCTTCATTTTTATGGCGATACATCTAAAACAAAGGAGAAAACTAGATGAATTTAACGATTTCACAGATCAAAAAGAAATCCCTTGCCACTTTAAAAGGAAAGTGGGGCCTTGCTGTCGCTCTTACTCTTATAGTTTTTCTGATCACGACGTTCGTGCCCACGATTGTAGAGATCTTGTTAAGTGGAGGATTTTCTCAGTGGTTTAATCAAACTGAAACGCCAGTAATTGCAGATATGGTTAATCTATTCATTTCATTTTTATTCATCCCGCTGACGGTTGCCAGCTACTGGTTCTATTTAAGTATTGCCAGGTGGAATGACCCGAAAATCTCTGATGTATTTGCGGTATATAAAGAATGGGAGCTTTCACTTAAGTTAATCGGGACTTCGATCCTCGTTGGAATTTTTACGATGCTATGGGCTTTATTATTAATTATCCCAGGCATTATCAAAGGGCTATCCTATTCTCAAGTATTCTTCCTGCTTAGGGATAACCCGGAATTCTCGGCTCTTGAAGCGATTACGGAAAGTAAAGTCAGGATGAAAGGCTATAAGTGGAAATATTTCCTGATGAACCTCAGTTTTATAGGTTGGGCATTCATTGCCATCTTTACCCTTGGAATTGGTTTCCTTTGGCTGACTCCATACATCAGTACAGCAAATGCAACCTTCTATAATGAATTGATCGCGCCGCAAGGCCATGAAGAACCGGAGTCAACGGATTTGGAAAGCTAACATGAAAACGTCCAGCTACTTGTAGCTGGGCTTTTTTACGGACTTTCATTTATTAAGAAGTGTCTGTTTGCCATGTTTGTGTTCATGTAAAGCAGGCAGTCCAAACAAACGCAAAAAATATTGAAGGATAATTGTGGAAGATGCCGAATAGTATTAGTTCACGAAACTTAAGAAATGAGGGGAATTATGGGAGTAGACAGATCTCAACTGTTTTTAATCGATCAGAAGGAAGGGTTCAAACCTACTTTCGGTCATCTGGTGTCTATGATGAATTATGTACGTTCCACTACCCTTGAAGCAGTAGAAGGCCTCACAAAAGAGGAACTGGATTTCCTAATTCATGATGAAGCAAATTCAATAGGCATGCTGCTTGCCCATATGGTTGCGGTAGAAAGAATCTATCAAATCGTGACTTTTGAGAGAAGGAATCCAACTGCTGAAGAGGAAGAAGCCCTTTCGGCAGGCCTAGAACTTGGGGGAAAAGGAAAGGCAGCATTCAAAGGGTTTCCTCTGGAACATTATCTGGCTGATCTCGACGCTGCACGGGAAGATACGTACAATAAATTCCGGACACTTTCTGACGAGTGGCTGTTTGAGCAGACGAACTGGTGGTGGAACGAACAAGGAAACAATTACTTTAAATGGTTCCATGTGTTTGAAGATGAGATTAACCACCGAGGGCAGATTAGGATGATTAAAAAGATTTATAGTATAGAAAAAAATCATGTCGTTAAATGACTCAATTTAAGCCTGTGGTACTCCGCGGGTGCTTTTTTTATATTGAATGAATAATCAGAAAATAATATAATTAGTTAAAGAATTAAAAAGGAGGTTTGCATTTGAATAAGTTATATAAGGATTTTATATTTTTTCCTGATATTAGTATACTAATTGTTTTAATTCTTACGGGATTCGGAACTTCTCTACTCAAGGGTATTACATGGTTCATGATTTTCTTTTTCCTTATTGGTATGATTGCCTTTGCTTTCAGCGAATACTTTACTCACCGTTTCTTTTTCCATATTAAGGCCCCGGAAAATCCTTTATTCCTGAGGTTCATGAAAAGAATCCACTATGACCATCATGCTGATCCTAACAACCTAAAGCTTCTTTTCCTGCCACTGTGGTACAGTCTTCCCGGTTTTTTAGTCCTGTCTTACCTCGTATATTTTATTTCCAATAGCTTCAATCTGTCCATAGCATTCGGTACCGGTCTGATGACGATGCTATTGGTCTATGAATGGAAGCATTATGTTGCCCATCGTCCCATTAAGCCAAAGACCAAATTTGGACGTTGGGTAAAGCAAATCCATATACTTCATCACTACAAGAATGAAAACTTCTGGTATGGAGTCAGCACACCGTTTGCCGACTTTCTATTTGGAACCTTTAAGGATGAAAAAAATGTTGAAACAAGTAGAACAGTTAAGGAATTGGAAAAACGTGCGTAGTCAGTATCAAGCCTGATTCCCTCTTAAGGAAATCAGGCTATTCAGTTGTTATCAGGTAGGAAAATAACGAAATTTCTACAAATTTTTGAAACCTATTCCCATGACAATCGTATTACATATCAAGAAATAAATGGAATAAGGGAGGGTGCTTGTTCGATTTTAGCAAGGGGTGAGTAAAAATGGAGCTGTTTGGCATACCATTAGAAACGATTTATTTTTACGGGTTGGTCATTTCGGGTGGTGTCACAATCATTTATTTATTTTTTGGGGATGCCCTTGAGGGACTGACAGAAGCTATTCCTTTTGTGAATCCAACTTTAATTTTTTCCTTTGTTGCGATTTTTTCAGCAGGTGGGTATTTAGGCGAAGTTTTTACAAAGCTGCACAGCGTTCTGATTGCTGCTGCTTCTGCAATTATTGCTCTTATTCTAGTCACTTTGCTGAATGTATTTGTGCTGATCCCACTATCCAATGCTGAAGAGTCTCTCGTGTATAAAGAGAGTGACTTAAGAGGGAGGATTGGGACTGTCATAACTGGAATTCCGGTCGACGGCTATGGAGAGGTCATGATTGAGAATATCAGCGGCCGCATCTCTAAGCCAGCTGTCAGCTTCACAAAAACTGAAATTCCATATGGAAAAAAAGTATTGATCATCGATATTGAAAATGGAGTCCTGCAAGTCAAGATGTACGAAGAGTTAGAGACTTATATTTAGGGGGAAAAGGTATGGATCTTATGTTTATTGTTATTGGTTTTGTTGTTTTCCTTGTTATCGCAATGGTTGCCGTTTTCATCACCAAATATAAAACGGCTGGGCCTGACGAAGCCTTGATTGTTACGGGCAGCTTCTTGGGAAGCCGGAATGTGCACACGGATGAATCGAATAATAAAATAAAAATCATCCGAGGCGGCGGTACGTTCATCTTCCCTGTATTCCAGCAATCCCGCCCGTTAAGCCTGCTCTCGAGCAAGCTTGAAGTAACCACTCCGGAAGTTTACACAGAGCAAGGCGTGCCAGTAATGGCGGATGGAACGGCTATCATCAAGATTGGCGGATCCATCAGTGAAATCGCAACTGCTGCTGAGCAGTTTCTTGGAAAAACGAAAGAAGATCGGGAGAATGAAGCAAAGGAAGTTTTAGAAGGGCATTTGCGTTCCATTCTAGGATCGATGACTGTAGAAGAAATCTATAAGAACCGTGATAAGTTCTCTCAGGAAGTCCAGCGTGTTGCATCACAGGATCTTGCAAAAATGGGACTTATCATTGTTTCATTCACAATCAAGGATGTCCGTGATAAAAACGGGTACCTTGACTCCCTTGGTAAACCTCGTATTGCCCAGGTAAAACGAGATGCGGACATCGCGACGGCTGATGCGGAAAAAGAAACACGCATCAAGAAAGCGGAAGCGGATAAAGAAGCGAAGAAGGCAGAGTTTGAACGGGCGACTGAAATTGCCGAAGCTGAAAAAATCAATGGCCTTAAGATGGCGGAATTCCGCCGTGAGCAAGACATTGCCAAGGCACGTGCCGACCAGGCATATGACCTTGAAAATGCCCGTGCTCAGCAAGAGGTAACAGAGCAGGAAATGCAAGTAAAGATCATCGAGCGCCAAAAGCAAATCGAGCTCGAAGAAAAAGAAATTCTGCGTCGTGAACGCCAGTATGATTCCGAGGTCAAGAAAAAGGCTGATGCTGACCGCTATGCTGTTGAACAATCCGCAGCAGCTGATAAGGCGAAGCAAATCGCTGAAGCAGATGCAAATAAATACCGTATTGAAGCAATGGCTAAAGCGGAGGCAGAAAAAGTCCGTATGGATGGTATGGCAAAAGCAGAAGCCGAGCGCGCTCAGGGTGAATCAGAAGCTGAAATTATCCGCCTGAAAGGTCTCGCAGAAGCAGAAGCAAAAGAGAAGATCGCTGAAGCATTCGAACAGTTCGGCCAGGCTGCAATCCTTGACATGATTTTGAAAATGCTTCCTGAATACGCGAAGCAAGTTGCAGCGCCACTTGGAAACATTGACAAGATCACTGTTGTCGACACAGGAGGAAGTGACTCTAATGGCGGAGCGAACAAGGTAACGGGCTATGCCACCAATTTAATGGCAACACTTCAAGAGTCCTTAAAAGCTTCGTCAGGAATCGATGTCAAAGACCTAATCGAAAACTTCTCAGGAAAAGCGAATGTAAGACACAGTATTGATGCATTGACAGATGAAATTCGTGATACTAAGACCGAAAATAGGATTGAAGCTGTGATAAAACAGGAAGAATAGAAGGGAAACCCGCCTGGACACCGATTTCAGGCGGGTTTTTAATTGAGAAGGTACTATTATATAGTGATGAAAATCCATTTAATAGAGAAAATGTTATTTTTATATCCGAAAACAATTTTTTATAGCGACATATTCGATAATATAGCGACTTTTACAATTATATAGCGACTTTTTGATTTTTATAGCGAGTTTTTTTGTTTTATAGCGACTTTTTCGGTTTTATAGCGAACTGGAAAAAATCACTCGTTTTTTCCAGTTGCATTACAATAAAATCGCCTGAACTCACTAAAACAAGCTCAGGCGAACACAAACACTATTCTTTTACCTCAGGTTTCAGCCATCCCTTGAAATATCCTTTTGCCTGTGGGTGGCCTGCTTTTTCAAAGAGTGTGATTACATCGTGTCCAGATGCGTTTTTATTTGTATAGTCGTGGACATATGTTTTCATAGCTTTGTTTACTTTTCCGGCCTTCACTAAATAGTCCAGTTCAGCATACATATTGTACCCTTGTATACCCATCATGACGGCGTAGTCATTGATATTTTTATAATCGCTTAATGGGCTGCTTAAATACTGGCCTTCTTTTTGGATTCTGGCGATTTCTTCTTGTTGTTTCATTTGTTCTTCTGCAGAGCTTCTGGCCATGTAGCCTTTTTCACCCATATAAGTTTTCAGGGAATAGCTCACGAGACTTTCGTTTACCCACGGTTCTTTATATCCTTGGCTGCCGACCAAACCTGAAAGCCATTGACGAATCACGCCATCAGTCATGCTTAGTGATGTATAGCTGTTATCAGAAAAATTATATCCAGCTGAGAAAATCATCCCCTGGTAAGCCATTTGTGGGTTGCCTTCCCCGGTACGGATGATATCCAGTTCTTTATAAGGTAAAGTTGAATCAAAAAACTCCTCAAAATAATCGATCGATTGACCGGCGCCCATTGCATTTCTGTTTGCTGTTTCTTGTTTATCAATGGCAGGGCGGTACCAAACATTCACAAGTGTTTCATTACTGGTCATGAATCTTTCCGTTTGATAATACTGAGTATCCAATAAGACGATAGAAAAATCGCGGACACCCTCTACCTTCGCGCTATATTTCTTGTTTTCACCTTCGATTTCTGTTGTTGCATTTGCTTCTTCTGCATTCGAAAGAATCTCGTATTTAGCAGGGGCGTTAATGGCTACATCATAGTTAGCTGTTTCACTATAAAAAGGAAATCCAAAAGGTGAATACGGATCCAGATTCCAGCCGTTTTTATCATGTACGGCCTGTATTGGCAGGAAACTGCCAAGCCATACTGCAGCATAATCATAGCTTGAATTGCTGTAATTCGAAGGGAGCTGAAAGTTGAATTGAATGTCCAGTTCAGCCGCAGACTTGGCTTTCCACTCATCCATTTGTATTTCTAATATGGTGCCTTCGACTTTAAAATCTGCTTCCTGATTATTCACTTTGATGTCTTCAATCTCAATCCAGCCAGGTGTCGGTGAAGGGCCTCTGACAAATTCCCATTCCGGCCCATCAATCGGTTCCTTAAACTGGTTAGGGTACAGGTGGAAATAGATTTTATCCTGGTTGGCACCAGTCGTATTGGTTGTTGTGACATGCAGTTTTCCCTGCAATGTGGCATCAGCATCCAGATAGGTCAATTCGGCCTTATAATTGACCGGCTCATGCTCCTTATTGGTAAAGCTGTAACTAAATAAGTCTTTAGCCTCTTTGGGTTCAGTTGATGCACCGACACTTTTTTCCTCTTTCTTCGGATGATCCTCTGCGAAAAACTCCGCATACGAAAATACACCCGCCCAAAGCACGAAGGCTACTGTCAATAATGCGGTAAATGCAGGCTTCGGGTATTCCGAGATACGTTCAGAAGCCCTTAGGACTAGCTTGTCAATGAATCGATAAACTCTATAGCGGTTCAAATACCTGCGGACCATCGTGAGTTTTTCTCTCATCAAGTCACTAATATATTTCTTCTTTTCATACTCTTCCTTAGCTTGTTCGGGGACGCCTATTAGCACAAAATTTTTGGATTTGCGGGTGTTTGTTTTTACAACCTGCTCAGCTGCTGCTTTCACCCTATTTTTTACAGGTACGACTCCGGCTAAATTGTCCTCAATCCCTTTTTTCATCCAGTTTACGATGATGGCAATAAAAGCAATGATTAACATCGGACTGTAAGCCATCCACGGGGCTCTTCGGATCAGCCAGAAGTTTTGTCCCGTCATACCGGCAAGCTCGTTGGTAATCGAACGGTAAATCATTCGTGGTGTATCAGTCAAAGGAGTCGGATGTGGCCCGCCTAAATACAATGAAAAGATTCCTAGAAACGTCAACAGCTGCAATATTGATAAAATTTGCTGTGTTGTCAATAAAAGAAAATGAGATTTGACGTTCGGCCATACATGCTTTTTCAACATGTGAAATTTGCTTGCTCCCATCAGTGTTGAGCTTAGCACATAAGGCTGTTTCTCAATTTCATCCATCATATCAAGAATGTAATTATAGACGCCGGGAAGTCCGACCAGCAGCATGATGATCAATTGATATTCCAGTATGACCATTGCTGAAATACCGGTTGGGAATGAAGCTACCGGAAGCATCAAAATAATCCCTACGAGCAATTGGGGAATATACCGGAATGGCCAAAAGAAAGCTAAGAAATATCGTCTAAAGCTCGGATACAGTAACTTTGTTACAAGTGCCAGTAAGGTCCCAATCAATAATCGAGCAAGTGTTATCCCCATTACAGCACCGAGAGTATACTTAACTCCTACGAGCACCAAGTTAACCATGCTTCTTGCGCCCAAATCTGTCCCGAGCGGGAAGGTCAGTGAAGGGGGAGCTGGCGGTGCCGCGACAAATTTCCCATCCTCATCAAAAATCAGCGGCTCATTACTCTCAGGCATCAGTTCTGTATTCCAGCTAATCAAGAATAAGGTGAGAAGTAGTGCTGAACCAACCATGATATTACGATGTTTATGATGGTTGATATAGGAACTTATTTTCACGATCATCCTTAAAAGAGCCTTCATATAAAGGAATAATCCTATTTTTGCTTTTGGGGTATTAGCGCCTGCTTTATTGTCAACAGACAATATTCCAGTCGGTAAAATTCTCTTTAATCTTCTTCTCATATATCCAGCCCCCGCACGCTTCCGAACTTTTTACCAATCAATGAAACGATTCTTTCAACAATAATGACAGGAAGCATGAAAACTCCCACGTAATAAAAGATGCTTACTGGTGATGTGCTTCGCATCTGAAGCAGTTTATTGAGCTCCTTTATGTATCCATCTAGGACAAACATATGTTCAACTAGTACAAGGGTGGTTAAAACCATAAAGATAATGGTCTTAAAATGGATCGAGACAACCGGAACGATATTCCTGGTTAAATGCGAAAAAAGCAGATGCAGTCTAGATAACCCTTTTGCCTGGCCAAGGAGTATATAATGTTTTTCGAATTCTTCTTCCATAACCTTGATCAAGTATTGAGCGAAAAATAACGACGGAAGGAGAGAGTTAATGATCATTGGGAAGATGATTGGTTCTTTGCCTGCCAGTCCGTACATGGTGACAAGGCGGATCTGGAACTCTCTGTAGAGCATGAACAAAAACAGTTGAATCATGAAAATGACCAGCAAATCCGGAAGCCCTTCAAAAAAGTTCAGGACATTCTTCACTCTTAAACGGTATTTATACGGAAGATTCATAAATAAATAAGCAATCATACTTCCTATGAAAATAGTGAACAACAGACTGAAGAAAATAAGTTCAAGAGAATATGTATAGCGATCAATGACACTTTCGGTGTTCCAGCTCTCAAAAAATTGCCAGCTGGAAGGCTTGAAAAATTGCATGACAGTATCCCTGATTACTTTTAAAAAGGATAACAAATTGACTCCAAGGTGTTCACTGTCAGGTTCCCGGAAGGTAAAAAGCCTTGGGAAGGCCATGAAAAATAAAAGACCTGCGATAGAGGTCAGAAATAAAAATGGGTAATGAATGATTTTTTTCATACAATCTCCTTTGGAAAAAATTTCTTTTTTGTTTTGACGTAGTTAATTCATGAAAGGTTGCAAGATTTTAAAATTTTTATTAATAATTTTGTGATAATTGAAAAAATATTGTAATATGAATTATAATAAACCGACTGGATAGTTTATTTAAATTTCTTATCAACGCAAAATAGCTAGAATTCCAGGGGGAAATTCACTCAATCAGAAAGTGGGGAGATTGGCATGGAAGCAAAGGTAATGAACCAATCAATCAAGTCTGCGCTCAAAAAGTTCAATGAATTAGATGAGAAGATTTCGCATTTTAATAGTATTTTAGGTTTGTTAAGCTGGGATCAAAAGGTCATCTCACCAAAAAAAGGACGTTCCATTTTTGCAAATGCTAACGGAACACTGAGAACAGAAGCGTTCAAGCTTACTGTATCAGAAGAAATGGGAGAGCTTCTAAGTACACTCAGCACACCTGAAGCGGAGGAGTACCTTGATGATACTGCAAAGGCAAAGGTACGAGAACGGCTAAGTTTTTATAAACGTTCAAACAGGATTCCGGCTGAAATGATTAAAGATTTTTCAGTGCTTACATCAAAAGCGAATGATGCCTGGGAAGAAGCCAGGGAGAATAATGATTTTGATAGATATCTCCCGTACCTTGAGAAGATAGTAGATTTTAAAAGGAAAGCCGTAGAAATTTACGGTTATGAAAACCATCCATATGATGCGCTCCTTGATGAATTTGAGCCTGGTCTGACAGTTGAAAAGCTCGATCCATTGTTTCGTAAATTACGAGAATCAAGTACTGATTTGCTAAAAAGAATTCAAGCGTCTTCTGACAAACCGTCAGTCGAAATATTCGAGCAGTCATATCCGGTAGAGAAGCAGAAAGAATTCAATCGGTACATTTTGCCGCTAATCGGCTTTGATATGGAAGCAGGAAGGCTGGATGAAACGGTCCATCCATTTGCACAAACTGTGAATACAGGGGATGTCAGGATTACGACCAGGTATCTTGAAAATAATGTCCGATCGGCTATATTTGGAACAATTCACGAAGCTGGACATGGTATTTATGAACAAAATATCAACCCAGAGTTCCAGGATTCAGTTTTACAGGAAGGTGCTTCATTTGGTATTCATGAATCTCAATCCCGATTCCTGGAAAATATGGTGGGACGCAGCGAGGAATTCTGGAAGTACTTCTATCCGAAGCTGCAGGTACATTTTCCGGAACAATTAGGGGATGTGGAATTGGACGATTTCTATCGTGCCACCAATGCTGTCCAGCCTTCCTTCATCAGGGTGGAGGCAGATGAGCTTACCTATAATCTTCATATCATGGTTCGCTATGAAATTGAGAAAGCATTGATTGCCGGGGAAATAGAGGCAAAGGACCTGCCTGGAATCTGGAACGAAAAAATGAAGGATTATCTCGGCATCACACCATCCACTGACAGTGAAGGCGTCCTTCAGGATATCCACTGGTCATTTGGAGGACTGGGATACTTCCCATCGTACTCTCTTGGAAATCTATATGCTGCACAAATCTTGAATAAGATCAAGAAAGATGTACCAGCTTTCTATGAAAGTATCGAGCAGGGAAATTTTGCAGTGATTCAGGAATGGTTGAAAGAAAATATCCATCAGTACGGAATGCTGTATACTCCAAATGAACTGATCGTCAAAGCTACCGGTGAAGAATTGAATGCGGATTATCTGGTACAGTACCTGGAAGAGAAGTATAGTAAGGTATATAAACTTTAATCATCGCGAAAAAATGGGGTAAATCAAATGACGCCAATTGTTTCAGAGGAATATAAGGAAAAGAAGCGTCAGGAAATCTTGCAGAGTGCCCATGCTTGCTTTGCCGAAAAGGGATTTGAAGCTTCGACAGTTGATGATATTGTGGCCCGTTCCGGACTGAGCAAGGGGGCAATTTACAATTACTTCAAAAGTAAAGATGAAATTTATCTTGCTTTGATGGAAGGTCAAACAAATGACTCAGGAAGTAAATTTGCCAAAGCCATTGCGGAGCGTGAGACATCATTGGAAAAACTCAATTACCTGATTGAGGCCTACTTGAACAATGACCCCAATGATGAAGAGAATATCGGACATGCGATTGTCCATTACGAGTTCAGATTGTACTCGACACGGAACCCGAAGTTAAAGGGGATGTTGACTGAACGATACAGGGACTTCTTTGTCTCACTGCTGACAGGGATCATTAAAGAAGGTCAAACAGCTGGTGAATTCAACAAAGAGCTTGATCCACAGACATATGCGGATATATTTTGGGCGATTGTTAATGGGGCCACATTGCAGGCTACCATACTTGAAGATTACCAATATAAACATATATTAAGAGAAATGCAGACGATATTCTTGGAAAAACTAAGCTTAAAATGATTAAAAACCAGTGAGGATTCTCACTGGTTTTTAGTTTGCTGTTAGCGATCCGCATTTAATTAAGATCTAGCGTATCTTGTTGATATTTTGCTTTTTCCTTCAAAAGCTTCTTCAGTTTCGGTTTATTCTTCCTCCCTGAAAGGATGTAGAGGAAATCACCTGCCATGATGACAGTATTGCCGGTAGGTGCAATCAGTTTGCCGTGGCGGATAATTGCATTCACTAGTGTTCCTTCAGGAAAGTGGATATCCATCAACGTTTTACCGACAATCGCACTATCACTTTCCATTTCATATTCAATCATCTCGGCATCTGCTTTTCCAAGTGAAATCAGCTCAAGTGACTGCATTGGAATTGTTTTCTTAGGACCGTTCAATCCCAGCTTATTAGCTAGCATTGGAATAGTAGCCCCCTGGATCAGTGCGCTTGTCAGCACGACGAAGAAGACAACATTGAAGATTTGATGGCTGCCCTCAATTCCAGCTAGTAAAGGGAAGGTAGCGAGGATGATAGGGACGGCACCTTTTAATCCTGCCCATGAAAGGAAAATACGCTCTTTTTGGGAGTAATCCATTTTTATTGTTGAAATAAACACAGCTGCAGGTCTTGCCACCATCATCAGGATCACGGATATCAATATGCCCTGAATCAAAATAGCCAGATTGAAAAGTTCAGATGGAAAGACAAGGAGTCCAAGAATGACAAACATTAGAATCTGCATCATCCAGGCGAAACCTTCGGTAAAACGGAAAATAGAATGCCGATATGCAATCTCAGCGTTTCCAATGGTAATCGCCGCAATGTATACGGCCAAAAGACCGCTTCCATTCAAGAACGTAGTTACTCCATAAGTCAGCAAAGCAAATGCGGTCGCGAAAACCGGATAAAGGCCACTGGAATCAAGGTTTATCGAATTCAATGATTTGACAGCGACCTTTCCAAAAATCACACCAAGTATCAGGCCAAGTCCCATCTGCAAAAAGAAGTCTCCAATCAACTTTAGGATACTAGCATCAGGAATCGTAATAAGTTCAATCATTGCTACTGTTAAGAATACTGCCATCGGATCATTGGATCCAGACTCTGCTTCGAGAGTAGAACCGAGTTTTGGTGAAATATTATGGCCTTTCAAGACTGCAAAAACAGCTGCGGCATCCGTGGAGCCAACAATTGCCCCAAATAAAATGGCTTCTAACCAATCAAGCCCCAAAATCATTTTCGCAGCGACGGCAACAATTCCAGAGGTGATTAGAACCCCAACCGTTGCAAGTGATAAAGAAGGGATAATGACTGGCTTGACATCTTTCAGATCAGTCTGCAGGCCGCCTTCAAACAGGATTATGACTAGGGCGATAACACCGATCATCTGAGCCAGTCCTGCATTATCAAAATATATGATGCCAAGAACATCACTGCCCATGACCATACCGACCATGATAAAGAAAATCAAAGAAGGAACCCCAAGTCTGGTTGAAAATCTCGTGGTTAAAACTCCTACAATGAATAAAAATGCTAAAAGCAGGATAAAAGAGTCTGTACTAATTACATGTTCAGGCAATAAAAACTCCCCCTTTATAAATTGATATCAATCTTAACGGGTACTGCTTCCACGTCCACTCCAATAAAGTGCTTCGTTTCGGAAGGTGAGGCATGCTGGAGTCTCTTTTGGATCAGTGAAATGGCAACGCCCTGGGAGTAGGCATGGTAGCCAAATGTTTTTCTGAGGGTGATCATACCTACCGGTTCATCAATACCGGCATTTTTTGCTGCGGCATTGATAATCCGGTAGGCTTGTTGCCGTGTAATAGGGTTAGAAGTTTTTCGTGATTTAAAAAGATAGTCTGAATCAATCAAAGTATTTTCGGATAAATACTTCTTAAGGGAACTCCTGATAGGAGCATTTAAGTAAACAGGGGGATTGCTATAGGAAGGAATAGAAAGCACATCTGCTACTTTTCCGTCCTGCTGGCACACATCGTGTACACGCAGGCTAAGTAAATCTTGAAGTTTGATTCCAGTATTGATCCCAAGTAAAAATAAACAAAAATCCCTGGTTGAGTGATTTTCGAGGAAATCTTTCATGAGCTTAATCTTATTTTTCGATTTAATTGGACTTACCGTCTTCATCAAATCACTCCTTACGTAACTTAATTATATAATAAATATACTTTATGTAACATATAAAATGCTTGTGAATTTTTTGTTAAGCTGATATCAAATGTTATAATGAACAGTATCGAAAAAATAGGATTAATCAGGAGGCAATTATGCTGACTTTTGAACAAAAACTTGCAATCATTGAATCATTCCCTGAACTCGAACGGAAAAATGTCTCTTTAGGCCGTGTGAACTTTCATTTTGCGGAAAGTATTTATGACAAGAAAAATGTTGTGTATCATCTTCATCCTAATGGAAATGGCTTTGTCTATGGAGAGTTTTTAGATGGCTATGATGTCGATCCGAAGGGCTTGGTAAATATCCGAGATTTTACTGAGGAAGAATTGAAAAACATCATTGAACAATCGATTCAATCACTGTCAGCCAACAGTACCGTTGAATCTGCCATCATTGAGGACAATGAGGAGGAGCGTTGGGTCAATTCAGAAAACCATACATTGATTCTTGTTCATGAAGATGAAATGTGGAACGTGTATGCCGGCCTGAATCTTGACGGTACATTCCTTTCGTATAATGAGGCAAAACAGTATTTAGAAGAAGAAGGATTCAGAAAAAGGTAAAAAGGATGCCCGCGGGCATCCTTTTTTCTATTGTACCTGGATAAGATTAGTGTCTAGCTCCAGCGCCTAGCCAGTTTTCATCCCCGAGATTGCTTCCTCGATTATCTTGCGAGAAGCTTTAGCTTTGAGCAGCTCGAAACGTTTGTCTAGCTGCGGCTCCTAACTCCTCGAGACGTTTCGGTCCTGCCAATGAAGTCAAAGAGCGACTTCATTGGCAAACCCTCCAACGCGTATGGGGGCTGACCAAGGCGCTTGCGCTTTTCTTACAATAATTTAAAATTCCCTGTCAATTTCTCTAACTCCAAGGCTGTGCGTTGAAGGATTTTTGCACTCTCGTTTACATTCTCAGCAATCCTGAGTTGCTCCTGTGTGGACTGATCTGTCTGGCCGGTACCCGCAGCAATCTGCTGGGATGCCTGAGAGACTGTATCAAGAGAGTTGGTGATTTGTTCAAATGCGATGACCTGCTGCTCAATGGCAGTTGCAATGTTATTGGAGTTATCCTCGATTTCCAGTGTTGTTTCATATATTTGATTTAATGTATCTTTTGCCTTTACAGAAAGGTCTTTATTATATTGCACTGCTTCTCTCGTCTTCGTGATGTAATTGACTGCCGTACGAGTATTTTGGACATTCTCGTTAACGATGGAAATAATCGTCGAAGCTGATTTTGCACTTTCCTCTGCAAGCTTGCGGACCTCGTTAGCAACTACAGCAAATCCTTTTCCATGTTCTCCAGCCCTGGCAGCTTCAATTGCTGCGTTCAATGCCAGCAGGTTGGTCTGATCAGAAATGGTATTGATGATCTTGACGAATTGTGTGATTTTGTCTGATTGCTTTTCCAGAATCGTGATAATCTCAGCCAACTGGTTTGTATTTTCATCCACTCCTTCAAGTCCAGCAAGCATCTCGTCAATTCTTACTGTTCCTTCTTTGGATGTAAGTGTTGAATTTTTTGCGATGTAGCTTGCCTGCTGTGCAGAAGCATTGATTTCTTCGATACCTGCATTGATTTCTTCCAATGTTGCCTGCATTTCTTCAATATTGGCGTTCTGTTCCTGTGTACTGGCAGCCGCCTGCTGGTTGGCTGAGGTCAATTCCCTGATTGCTTCAACTGAACTCGAGGCTACCTTGGTTAAGCCAACTGTTTCACTCGAAACTTCGCTTGAAGTTGTCTGTACCTGGGAAACCAGCGTTCTAAGTGATGCAGCCATCGTATTGATACTGTCAGCCAGTGCTCCGACTTCATCCCTTGATTTGACGATAATATCTTCCTGTGACAAGTCACCTTTCGCGATGTTTGCTGTCAGTACCTTGATTTTATTAAGCGGTTTGATGAGCCTTGACACAAGGAAATACATCGCGGCGCTAGAGAGTCCCAGGATGATGAGGGAGAGGATCCAAATCCCGGCAACCTCAGCATTGATTTTTTTATTTACCTGTGAAACGTCAAATTCGACACCATACAAGGCGATCGTTTTACCGGACATATCAGTAATGGGCGCAAATCCAGTCATTTTTTCTCCGTTTTGCGATTTGTATATGTCAGTCGTTGTCCGTTTATTTTCCTTAAACGCTTCAAGTGCGGCTTTATTAAATTCATTTCCGCCAGAATAACTCGACCCGTATGTGAGATCCTTTGTCATCATGTTAGAGCTCATGGTTGGGATGATGAATTGATTTCCATCCATCGTGATTAAGTAAAGATTATGTATCAACGGATTTTCCTTAAGTATTTGGTCCATTTGTTTTTGCATTGAGGTGGTCCCAGGGTTATTCTTTGAAGGGTTCGCAATGATCGTTTGTGCCTTGCCTGCAGAAACCTGGTCCGATAACAGGCTTGAAATTGTATTCAACTCAGCTTCCATCGACTCTAGATTGCTTGATTTGATCGTGTATTGAGCATAAGCAGTTGTTGCCAAAGCAAGGACCAGCATCGATATGATGCTTAAAGATACGATCTTTATTTTTAGGCTCATATTTCTTTTGAAGTATTTTCTGCTCGTTTTCTTTTTAGGTTCAGGAATCTTCCCCATGTTTTTTTTCTTTTTGAAAAGCAATTTGTCCACTCCCTCTGATCTTCGTAGGCGTTAAATATTAATCACGAACAAAATCTCATTCACCTTTTAAAAATCGAAAGCTAGGATTTTGTTCTCACATTATTGTTATTTTCGGCAATTTTCAAAATTAGTTAAGCTAAATGGATGAGAATTAATTGTTTCTTTTTATTTAAATGCAGTAGAACGGAGGATGGCACACATCTGTTTCTAAGACCGAAAATATTGTCCATCGGTTTTTCTTGAGGAATTGCCTGAAAACTTTAAGTGTAGTCGTGGCAGGAAGCAGCTTTTATTCAAAATAAATTTTTGTCTGATGACCAATAATAAAAACGGTTTGATTCACGTTTTTTCTCTATTATGCGTTAGCTGTTTAGTATAAGGGTATAATTTAAAAAATGGCCAAAAGGTAATAAAGGAATATCCTTTTGCACATCATTCCATTTTAAATGCAGGAAATGTTTTTAGGAGGTGACTGCCTTACTGTTGTAGGGCTTGCCCATTGATAATTACTAATTTGCTTTTAGTGGTTTTATTGATCGCATTGACTGGTTTTTTCGTAGCGACAGAGTTTGCCATCGTTAAAGTCAGGAGTTCAAGAATTGACCAGCTGATTTCTGAGGGAAGGAAAGGAGCGCAATCGGCAAAGCATGTCGTCACTCATCTCGATGAATATCTTTCTGCCTGCCAGCTCGGCATTACCATTACAGCTTTAGGCCTTGGGTGGCTGGGGGAGCCGACGGTTGAAGAAATGCTTCATCCTGTTTTTGAAAACTTTCATTTAAATTCGTCCTTAGCTGGAATATTGTCGTTCGGAATCGCCTTTGTTTCTATCACTTTTTTGCATGTAGTAGTTGGGGAACTGGCTCCAAAAACGGTCGCAATTCAAAAAGCTGAAGCCATCACCCTTGCTTTTTCCAAACCAATCATCTGGTTTTATAAAATTATGTACCCTTTTATATGGTTATTAAATGGTTCAGCAAGACTTCTTGTCGGGCTGTTTGGGTTAAAGTCTGCTTCTGAGCATGAAATCGCCCATTCTGAAGAAGAGCTGCGGATTCTTCTATCGGAGAGTTATGAAAGTGGAGAAATCAATCAAAATGAACTGAACTATGTGAACAATATATTTGAGTTTGATGAACGAATTGCCAAAGAAATTATGGTGCCCAGGACTGAAATTGTTACCTTTGATATTTCAGATGATATTGAAACGATTATCGATGTAATTCAAAAAGAGAAATATACACGTTATCCAGTAATTGATGGAGAGAAGGATAATATTGTTGGGATGATCAATATCAAGGAAATCCTAACTGCAAAATTAACACAAAAGGATCTCAAAAAAGAATCGATTCTGTCTTCATTCATTAAACCTGTCATTCGAGTAATTGAAACAATCCCTATTCATGATTTGCTTGTTAAAATGCAGAAGGAACGTATCCATATGGCCATCTTGATTGATGAATATGGCGGAACCTCTGGACTGGTAACTGTAGAGGATATAATAGAAGAAATTGTTGGAGACATCCGCGATGAGTTTGATGTTGATGAAATTGCTGAGATCAGAAAAGTGAAAGAAAACCATTATCTATTCAGTTCCAGAGTACTGATCGACGAAGTCAATGACCTATTAGGCATCCATATATCGGAAGAAGACGTCGATACCATAGGCGGATGGTTCATGACTAAGAATATTGATGCCCAAATTGGTGATGAAATTGAAGAGGAAGGTTATGTATTCAAGATTATCGAAATCGATGAGTATCATATTGCCTATCTAGAAGTAATGAAAATGGACGAAGAGGAAAAGCCGGACTAAATTCGGCTTTTTTTTTGCATGGTTATTGTGGCTAATATTGGAAAGCCTAGGATAGTTTGAAGCCCTGTCCATGGCGGGTAAGAATACACTACCGGTGCAACCGGATGAACGATAAAATGAATGGAGGAATTTGAAATGGCTAAAAAAGTAGTTGGAGTATATGATAATCAAACAGAACTGATAGAAGCAATTGAAGAATATAAAAACAACGGCTATGCCGTTCAGGATTTCTCAATCATCGGAGATACGAATGATGTTACCACTGCACTTCAAAGCAGAACGGGTGTAACAACAGAAAATATTAGTTCTGATACAGAGGACCACAGGGAAGGCGGTTTTTGGCAAAGCCTGATGACAGCCTTTGACGCGGACAGAAATCTGGGTGGCAATGAGCCTTCCATTACTGACCGTTTAGTGGGAGTCGGATTAACAGATGATGCTGCAAGAGAATATGAAGAGGATGTCCGAAATGGACGAATCATTCTCTTGGCTGAAACAACTGGTTCTGGACTAGATGTAGAGGATACTGGGTATGTTACCGACACATCCGTAACAGGTACTGGTGTACAAGGAAATTACGAAACAGACAATTATGATCGAAACAACCTTGAAAGTAATTCTTACAGCAATGATGAACAAAGGTTGGAGTTAAGGGAAGAACAATTGGATGTTTCAAAGGAAAGAGTCCAGGCAGGTGAAGTAGAAGTACACAAGGAAGTAGTCGAAGAACAGCAGAAGGTTAACATCCCGGTCACACGTGAGGAAGTTTACGTGGAAAGACGCGAGGTGAATGAGACTGCGTCAGGTACGGATGCTGCGATGGATGACGACGAAACAATCCGTGTACCAATCATGGAAGAGAAGGTAGAGGTTACAAAGAAACCGGTTGTTTCTGAAGAACTTGTCATCGGCAAGCGAGAAGTGACAGATACCGAACAAGTTGTGGAAAGTGTTAAACACGAAGAAGCTCATATGGAAGCTGATGACGATCGTATCGTCAATGAAGCAGACCTTGATGGCAATCGCGATTCACTCAAGAACAATTCAGATTTAGACCGTGATGGCTATAACAATCCATCAAGTATGTACCGTGACGATTATAAGGATCGAAAATAAAATCCTGGAATAATAAGAAAAGACGCCCAAAAGGCGTCTTTTCTGCGTATTGAGGCGACTGACTGCACGCCACATCGTGCATTTCCATAAAGGAGTGTCTGTCGGCTTACACAATTCAGCTCATCGCTTGATAAATATAACACGATAGTGAAGGATAAGCAAGAGGAAGTTTATTGGTGAATTCTTCATGTTTCGTGTTCAACTCATGCAGGGTAAAAAGGGATAAAGAATTAGAGTAGGAGCACATCATGAAGAAAAATACATTACTAATGTCCTCGTTTATCGTAATATTCATCTTGCTGTCTGCTTTCAGTATTCTCCATCCTGAAAAAGAGAAAGAAGACAGGCTGGTTTTAGCATTCGGCGATTCACTCACTTATGGATATGGAGACCAGAAAGGTTCCGGTTATATCGATACCCTGCAATCCAGCTTGAACAGCCATAATAAGGAAAATTACAAATTTGATAATGAAGCTATTTATGGGCTTGAATCCTCAGGAATCCTCAGCCAATTATCGGACATAAGTATAAGAGAAAAATTGGATGAAGCAGATTATTTTGTCCTTTTTATCGGCACGAATGATTTAATCAATAGCAATGGCGAGAATTTAGAGAATCTGAAACACGAAAAAATAAAGAAAGGGCAGGCAGTTTATTTAAAAAATCTTGATGTCATCCTCAATATCTTGACGGATAAAAACGAGAAGGCACCGATCTTGCTGCTGGGCCTATATAATCCTTACCCTGACAGCAGGGCTATTGAAGTGGTAATTGATGATTGGAATAAGAAAATCATGAAAGTGGCTGAAAATGAAAAACAGGTCGTGTTCATCCCAACCAATGACCTTTTCAAAGGAAAAGATAAATCACAGTACTTCAGTGACTCTCTCCATTTAAATGACAAAGGCTACAATCTGATCGCTGATCGGATTTTAAAAAGGTACACATTCGAATAGTTACGTGATCAAAAAATTCTGCCTGGCAAGTTTAATTGCCAGGTTTTATTGATTTCAAAAACCTTCCATGAAACCATTTATGCAGGAAATTCGTAATATAATAGATTAGAAGAAAAGCTGAAAGGAATTTTAATGGTGAAAAAAAAGCTATTTGGGAACGCATCCATCACGTTTCTGCTCATTTCTGCTGCGCTCCTCCTATATTATCAATTCCTTACAAAACCTGAATTGAATGAAAATGTACCATTGCCTCAGGGGTTGCATCCAGTGGTCGAGAAGAACAAGGATGTTCTGGTCCAGACGGCAGCAGAGAAAGGAATTCGAGTCTTGGTGACTGATGGGTTCCGCAGTTTTGAAGAACAGAATCAGTTATATGACAAGGGTAGAACGACAGAAGGCCAAATAGTCACTCATGCAAAAGCAGGAGAGTCGTACCATAATTTCGGTTTGGCAATTGATTTCGCTTTATTGAATAAACAAGGAAAGGCCCTGTGGGACACTGCTTATGACGGGAATGAAAATGGAAAGTCCGATTGGATGGAAGTGGTGGAAATGGCCAAGGAACTTGGATTTACGTGGGGGGGAGACTGGAAACACTTTAAGGATTATCCTCATTTAGAGATGCGTTTTGGCCTAACGATCAATGACTTGAAACGAGGGAAGCGCCCGCCGGGTGATGCACTTACCGCCTCACAAAATTGAAAAAGCATCAGTCTGATGCTTTTTCAGGAGGCTCAGTTAAGTCTGATTACTTTTGTTTAGAGACAGCCAGCTCTGTGTGCGGCTTTCCAGCCTTAAATAGTTGCTTGATGACCAGTCCAGGTCCGCCAAGTACGAAGAGGTAACGCGCTTCGATCACTTGTTTCATTATGGCAGCGAATAGACCGCTGATTTTCAAACCGAAGACCTTGCCAACGGCTGCTTTGTTCCCAATGGAAGCGACTGTACCTTTATGGTGATATTCAAATGCTTTAAGCTGTTGTCCTCTCACGATCGCCACTAAATTTGGTCCGCATACCTCTGCCTGTTGGATCGCCACCTGCGCGGTTGGAGGAAGTGGATTTCCATCATTTTTCATAAACAATGCTGCATCACCGATACAAAAAACATTGTCCATTCCTTTTACTCGTAAAAACTTATCAATCATGATGCGTCCCTTAGAAATTGGCAAATCCAATTTTTCAAGAAGTGTGTTGCCGCGGACTCCTCCAGACCAGATCAATGTCCTGGACGGAAGTTCTTCACCATTGTCCAAAGTTATGGATGTCGGAGAGCATTCGAGTATCTTCGTAGAAGTCATCAGCTCAACGCCATTCTTACTTAAGTACCCTGCAGTAAAATCAATGGCCTCTTGATCAAAACCTGGGAGAACAGTTTCAGAGGCTTCTATATTAATAATTCGGGTGTCTGATACAGGTATACCATATTTGCGGCAAAGCTTAGGCATTGCTTCAATAAGTTCACCAATCATTTCAATTCCGGTAAAGCCGGCACCAGCAATTGCAAAAGTCAATCTTGAAGGGTCGTGGTCTTCTTTATAGGCAGCGAACTGTCTGAGCAAATGATTGTGAATTGTTTTTGTGCTTCTAAAGCTTTTGATTTTAAAGGCATTTTCTTCTACACCAGGAATTCCGAACGTACTCACATCAAATCCAAGGCCAATCATCAGGTAGTCATAATCAATAAATTCACCAGATTCTAGCTTTACTTTTTTTGCAGTGAAGTTTACATCTTCTACAGTTCCTTTTTTGAAACGGATTTTGTCTGTTTTAAGAAGCTCAGGTATATGTAAGGTGATTTTTTCGTCCGGAGCTGTGCCAGCACCTGTCTTATGCAGTTGAGTAGAAATATAGTGATAGTCATGTTTATTGATCAAAGTTATTTCCGCTTCGCCGTTCTTAAGTGTTTTTTCCAACTGTCGGCTAGTGATGAGTCCGCCATATCCAGCACCTAAAATAACAATTTTTGGAGTTTGCATCGTAATTTCCTTCTTTCTGGCTGTTTTATTGTGAAAGCATTCACATGTTAATGCAAAAAAATAAGATGTCTACCTAGATTTATAATTTTATTTTGTGAATAGTTTCACATAAAATGATCTACCAATAGATTACGATAATAATAATTTGATATCAATACGAAATGGTTTGATAAATTCAACAAAAGTTTGACAAATGGTTAAATTGAATACGAAATGGAGAAGAGATGGGGGTTCCATCTCCTCTTAGTATTTATAAATTCAATGTTTCAGGCTCACCGTGATCATTCATCAGGCGAATCGTTTCAGGACTGATTTCAAGAATAATATAATCAGGATCTTTTGGGCTCTCGATCCATTTTTCCATCTTATTATTCCAGAATTTTTCCTTGAGAGACTGGTCTTCGCGAATGGATGCCTTACCCTGGACCTCAATATAGGCATCACCCATTCCTTCTCCTTCATATCCAAGAAGGATATGCACATACGGGTTCTTTTCGATCTCTTCCGCTTTATACGTTTCTTTACTTGTCGGTGTATACAAGGTCAAATCTTCATTGAAGAAGGTCATATAGCGGGAGTGCGGCTTATTGCCGACAACAGTTGCCAGCGTCCCAACCTTTGATTCACCAAGGACCTGAGTGATTTTATCCTTCAAATTTTGATTATCCATTCTGATTCCTCCTTTTATTTGTACCTATTTATAATTTTCCATTGTAGGTCTTAATAAACCAAAAAATGCCCTGGACTTACCAGAGCAAGTCATTATAATTCATTGTCGATTTCGACATTGTACTTTTTTTCACTTGAAGAAGAATCCTTCGAGTGATGGCCATTCTTTTCTTCATGTTGTTCCTGCTTAAGGTCTTCCATCGGAATTGGATCGACTGTCAATTCATCTTTGAATTTGTCATGAAGACTTTTCGTCCTGGTTTCATATTGCTCTGGGTTGTCCATGTTTTGAGTATTATCGATTGGAATGTTCTTTTTATTTTCTTTTCCCAAGGTGATCACCTCTCCGTTAAATTTACAATCATGATTGATTATTTATTTGTTTCCGATTCTTCCTGGGGTTTCACTGGATCCCTTTGAGGCTCAATATCCTTGTTGTTTTCCTGTTTCTTCTCCTGTTCAACCGAACCATCGTTCTTATCATGGGTGTTTTCCGGCATAGTAAAAGCCTCCTTGTCTTTGTGATTATTATGAAAATACCCTTTTAAATGGAAGCGAAACAAAATACTTGTTGGCATTTAACGACCGTTAAGCAGTCAAAGGGATGTGCTTTGCATTAAACAATCCTGTCCAATGTCTTTTAGGCCCATCACCTTCATATAGTTAGAATGTATGCGTATCTAAAGGGATATGGAGGGGGAGAGTGATGATAATCATCAGGTTTCCAGATGGTGCCAGCGCACAAAAACTGCAGAATCTATCTGGAAAACAGAAGGAAATATATGACCATCTAGACAATAGCCTGACGATGTTTGAGTATGACACAACATTTCAGCTTTTTTTTGAAATAAATCTTCGTGAAAAAATCATTGATGCCGCATTGAAACTTAAGGATGCTTCACCAGCCTTCACCTCCTACAAGTATTCAAAATTCAATCCAAGATACTGGACGAAAGGACCCAGAGGCTATTTGTTGAATCCGACTGTCCTGCCTTCTTACGCCATCAATGATATATATGAAAATGGCCAGGAGTATGCTTTTGAATGCTCCACGGCAATGGTTGTCATTTTTTACAAGGCTGTTTTAGATTCCATTAGAGTGACGGATTTCAATTACTTATTCAGGGGATTGCTGGTTTGGAATTGGAACCATGATCCCGATTTAGCTATTATCACCCTGGAAGGAAGCGAGTTTATTCCCGGAGATGTGGTCTATTTCATGAATCCTGACTTCGACAAGCCTATCTGGAGAGGAGAAAACGCTGTCGTCCTTGGGAATGGGTTATATTATGGGCATGGCATAGGCATTGGAACAGCAGAAGAAATGATCAACGCATTGAATACTCTACGAAAAGAAGGTTCAACAACTTCAGCTTACATGCTTCAACAGCATAGCAGGCTGAACTTCAAATATTTATCCCAGTTCTCCAAGTGAAAACCGGAAAAATAGTAAAAGGCTGGCTAAATTGCCGGTCTTTTTTTCTATTTCCTTTTGCTCATTTTTTTTAAAAGGAAAACTTGTATCATTTACGAGGCATAGTTTTAAAAAACGGGGGAATATAAAAAAAGACATATTATATACATTTCTAATTCCGGATGTGGAATCTTTAGGCATGTTAAAAAGGGAGTTTTGGAAATGAGATTAACCAAGGTGCTAGAAGCACTCGGCGGCAGTGTGAAAAAATATAAGAATGATACAGATCCTTTCTTGACTGGAATTCAGATGGATTCACGTAAAGTGAAGCCTGGAGATTTATTTGTCGCAATTAAAGGTTTTCAGATAGATGGCCACAAGTTTATTACTCAAGCTATGGACAATGGGGCTAGAGCAGTCATAGGGGAAAATGAGCTTGAACTTGAAGTCCCTTATATCCAAGTTTTTGACAGCAGGCAAGCATTAGGAAGGGCAGCGAGTGAATTTTACGATCACCCGTCGAGAAATCATACAGTAATCGGAGTTACAGGTACAAACGGAAAAACAACCGTATCATACATTTTAAGACATATTCTGGAGAGTGCAGGAAAAAGCTGCTCATTGCTCGGCACAGTATCTTATATTATTAATAATGAAGTGTACAAGCCCTCAAATACAACCCCGGATGCTTTGCAGATCCAGGAATTGATTTCAAAAAGCAAGGATGAGTTTGTAGTGCTGGAAGTGTCGTCACACGCACTGAAACAATATAGGATTGAAGGCCTGGAACTGGACTATGGCTTATTTACCAACCTATCACATGATCATCTAGATTACCATCCGACCATCGAGGACTATTTCGAAGCAAAAACATTGATGTACAATTACATGAAAAAAGAGGGTTCAGCCGTCGTCAGCAGATTGGGCGAGTGGGGAGACAAACTTTCGAGTATTTTAAACGCTAAAGATATCCCTGTATATTCTCTCGGCTATGACGATTCCCATGACTTGAAAATAGAGGATATAAAATTGAATGGCCAAACAAGGTTTGATATCAAGATGGGAGGAATCACCTATCCGCTGACTTTCCCATCACCTGGTCTTCACAATGTCTACAATGCAGCATTGGCCTTTTTAACAGCAGTGAAAATCGGTATCAGTCCTGATGTGATTACAGAGGCGCTTAAATCCTTCCCAGGAGTCCCGGGTAGATTCGAAATGATTTCCCATCCTGAAGGCGCTACTTTCATCGTCGATTATGCACATACAAAGGATGCGATTGAATACTGCCTGCAAGCAGCTCAAGAGCATGAGGCAGTAAAAATAAAGCATATATTCGGCTTCCGTGGAGAGCGAGATGAGACAAAAAGAGAACATATGGTCAAAGCCTCGGCTGCAATGAGTGATGAGTTCACCTTGACCTTCGATGACTTGAACGGCATATCCGAAGAAGAAATGGCCAAAGAATTACAGGATTTGAATGTACGGTTTGGCAAGAATAAAGGGAAAGTCATTACCGACAGGACCATGGCAATCCGGAATGCATGGGAAAACGCCCAGAGCGGGGAGTGGATTCTCATCACTGGAAAAGGACCAGAGGAGTATCAATCAATGTATAAGCTTCCAACGTCGACAGATAAGGAAACGTTGTTATATTTAAAAAAGATGCAGAACAAGGAAAAGGTAATTGGTTGAATCTTTCCACAGGCTGATTAAAAAATCAGCCTGTTTTTTTAGAATGTAATCCCCTAAGAGTAAACTGACACAAATTTTTCTTCAAAAATTGACAATAATATGAAACGTGAAGTCCGGCACTCCATTATTTTTCCACCATCATTTATGATAAAAGCAAGCAAGGCGCATCACCTGACTGTAGCGGGAGGAGGTACTCAATGTGGATAAAAAAGAAATTTATAAAATGCTTGCAGAGGTAGAAGAACCGATGCTTGGAGTCGATATTGTGAACCTTGGCCTCGTCTATGAAGTCAGTGTCAAGGATGATAATGATGTCGAAATCGTTATGACCACGAGAAATGAAGACTGCATGCTTGCCGATTATATTGCTCTCTCTGCACGTGAACACCTGGCTGGACATATAGGGAACCTCGATCATATTGATATTAAAATGGTCTCAGCTCCCAAGTGGACAAAAGAGCGCATGTCCAAGTACGCGAAATATTTACTGGATCTATAAATACTCATTCTGGAAAGATTGCGCTTATCGCAATCTTTTTTTATTGTTCGAAAAATCTAAGTGAAAATGAAGAGTGCGATTTGACTGAACTCTTATAAGGCTTGGGACAACATATTTATCCAAAAGATTTTGACCGAAGTCATATCAGATTCAGACAAAAAACAGGTTCTGCTTGGTGATTTTG
Organism: Mesobacillus sp. S13; assembly: GCF_020422885.1. Classification (NCBI taxonomy): domain Bacteria; kingdom Bacillati; phylum Bacillota; class Bacilli; order Caryophanales; family Bacillaceae; genus Mesobacillus; species Mesobacillus sp. S13. The sequence continues at coordinate 1,507,262 of NZ_CP084622.1, forward strand.
TCCGAAGCCATATCAGGTTCGGACAAAACCTTGTCTTCTTCTGTTGATTTTGTCCGAAGTCACCCCAAGTTCGGACAAAGCCTCGTTCTCTCCTGATGATTTTGTCCGAAGTCACGCCAAGTTCGGACAAAACCTCGTTCTCTCCTGATGATTTTGTCTGAAGTCATATCAGGTTCAGACAAAAACCTGTCTTCTCCTGATGATTTTGTCCGAAGTCACCCCAAGTTCGGACAAAACCTTGTCCTCTCTTGATGAGTTTGTCCGAAGTCACCCCAAGTTCGGACAAAACCTCGTTCTCTCCTGGTGATTTTGTCCGAAGTCATATCAGGTTCAGACAAAATCCTGACTTCTCCTGATGATTTTGTCTGAAGTCACCCCAAGTTCGGACAAAACCTCGTCCTCTTCTGTTGATTTTGTCTGAAGTCACCCCAAGTTCGGACAAAACCTCGTCCTCTCATGATGACTTTGTCCGAAGTCATCCCAAGTTCAGACAAAACCTCGTCCTCTCCTGATGATTTGTCCGAAGTCACCCCAAGTTCGGACAAAACCTCGTCCTCTCCTGATGATTTTGTCCGAAGTCACCCCAAGTTCGGACAAAACCTCGTCCTCTCCTGTTGAGTTTGTCTGAAGTCATATCAGGTTCAGACAAAACCCTGTCTTCTCCTGATGATTTTGTCCGAAGCCATATCAGGTTCAGACAAAACCTTGTCTTCTTCTGTTGATTTTGTCCGAAGTCATATCAGGTTCAGACAAAACCCTGTCTTCTCCTGATGATTTTGTCTGAAGCCGCACCAGGTCCAATAAAAAACAATTCAAATGCCAAAAACAACCTTTGGAATTTTTCCCATACCCTAATATAATCTTACATTCATTCGAATTGTCTTTTAGAATAAGAGTTGGGGGAAAACTGGAGGCAATAAGAATGATTTATAAAAAAATAGCTGGTATCAGCATGTGGCAATTGAACAGGAACTTGAAAAAGCTGGCTTTCGCAAGAATGGAACTGGAAAAGCAGATGAGGAAGGAATTGATTGTGGTCCTGCTGGAGCCGAAAAAAGAAAAAGTTCTTGCGACTGCGGAAGAGACAAAAGAGATCGAGGAAGCAGTCCGTGAATTAAGTGGGTTTGAAACATTGAGGCTTTGCCTTCTTGAAGACTGCAAGCCAGTGTATAAAGAAAAAGTAACTAATAATGGTGTAACAAGATGGCTGGAGATACCGGTCAAACCTTTGATTACATATGAGTTTTTATATGAAACCCAAGAGGATAAAGTGCAAATCGGATAGGCACTATTGCGAAAAAGAGGACCAAACAAGGTCCTCTTTTTCTTGGATAAAAAAGTATAGATTTTTCACGTAGAACAGTGTCTAGCTTCAGTACCTAGCCAGTTTCCATCCCCGAAATTGCTTCCTGGAGTATCTTGCGAGAAGCGTTAGCTTTGGGCAGCTCGAGACGTTTCGGTCCTGACAATGAAGTCAAAGAACGACTTCACTGTCAGGCCCTCCAACGCTTGTCGGGGCTGACCAAGGGGCTTGCGCTTTTCTTATTGTCCTTCTTCTAAATTTAATTGGGCTAGTATTTTTTTTGGTGTTTAATTGCACAAATGTCCTGACCTGAATAGGATATAGGGACACAAAAAAAGGAGGTTGTTACGATGTCTGAAGGATGCGGCTATGGTGGCGGTTTCGCCCTGCTTGTAGTATTGTTCATTCTTTTAATTATAATCGGAGCGTCTTGGGGTTTCGGTTACTAAACTGCGAATAAGTAAACTTCATTAGGAGGTTTTACCATGTACGGATACAGCGGCTGTGGATATGGCGGTTACGGTGTAGGAGGAGCTGGATATGGCAGCGGTTTTGTGTTAATCGTTGTGCTGTTTATCCTCTTGATCATCGTTGGCTGCGCATGTTATCGCTAACAAATCATGGAAAGAGGCTGGCTCAAAGGTCATCATTTGTGACCTTTTGCCAGTCTCTTTTTTTAAAACATTCATTACCACCTTCTCATTCATCTTGTAAAATTGCTCCATAACTCGGCTGCCTTTCTCCTTAGTCAATTAGGCCGATTGGAAAGGTTAAGAATTTTTGTTATTTTTAAATAAATTAAAAATATTCCAAAAACAGTGATTCTTTTTTTATCTTTGTTCGTCTAACTGTCTGTAAAAGGGGGGAGAATTTTGAGCGATCACTACAGCAATCATTTCCATGAGGTATATGTGGAGTACAGTGACAAGGTTTATGGCTATCTCCTGTTATTGACCGGAAAGAAAGAAGTCGCAGAGGATCTAACCCAGGAAACATTTTTAAGGGTGTACAAGCATATTCACCAATTTAACGGTGATTCACAAATTTTCACATGGCTTGTTAAAATTGCCCGGAATGTTGCTATTGACCATTTAAGAAGACGAAGGAGGCTGCGTTTCTTTTCTTTGGATAAGTATGTCATTCAATCATGTCAGCCTTCTCCTGTCGAAATTATTGTAAAAGGGGAGAAGACTTCACACCTTTATAAAGGGATCAAAGCTCTGAAGCTAAGCTACCAGGAAGTATTGATTCTAAGGAAAATCAAAGAATTTTCAATTAGGGAAACCGCTTTGATTCTTGGCTGGAGCGAAAGTAAAGTGAAAATCACGACTTCCCGTGCAATGGCAGCCTTAAAAAAAGAGTTAAAGAGAAGAGGGGAAATAATTGAAGAAATCATTTGAACTGGAAGATCACTTCAGGAGTCTCAATCAAATCCCAAGGTCGGAAATTCAAAAACGAAAAACCTATAATACCATACTCCAAACTGGAAGAAAGCAGATGCCCAATCAATGCTTGGCCAATTGGACAGGCAGTCTATTGACTTTTGTGATGATATTGGTTTGTGGAGCGTACCTTCTTACGGAAATCCAAGCTCCTGCCCAGAATGGATCAGCTTCTCTCCACTCATCAGAAATCGTTGCAGAGAGCGAGGCTGTCATTACTTATCTGACTAAATCTGATTCAGCTGATCACTTTAATCTCCACTCGAATCTGACCCGAAAAGGAATTTTGATTGTTGATGAGCCAGGCTGGCTGGAGATATTGAATTCCACAGTTAATGGACAAAACAATGTGAAGGATGCCCCGGAGATGAAGAGTGCTTACGATTTGTTGTTAATCTATGAGGGGAAAAAGCCTGATAAATGCAAGGTATGGATCAGTAAGAATCAAGTCTATATCAAAAGAATGAAAGAAAATAAGGTATATAAAGTAGAGGAAAGTCAGGCACCCAAAGTGATCGCCATGATTGATGATATGGAAAAACAGGTTCAGTTTTGAATCTGTTTTTTTTATGCAACTTTACTCCTGTTTTTGAAAAAATCTAACTTAAAATGTTTAGGTAGTCGAAAGGTGTGGTAAGAAAAGGGTTGTACTTATTAAACAACTTGGATATACAGGAGGAAGAGAGATGAAAAGGGGTCTAGCACTAATTCTAACAGCATTTATGATAATTGGCTTACTTGCTGGATGCTCAGGGGAGCAAAGCGCAGAAGCTGAAAAAACGAAAGATGGAAAAGTAATAGTTGATTTCTGGACGTTTTGGGGATCAGAAACACGCCGGCCGATCATCGAAAAAATCATTGATGATTATAATAATTCCCAGGATAAGGTGTTTGTTAAACATACTTTCTTGCCATGGGGTGATATCTGGACAAAGAACCTTGCCTCAGTTGCAGCCGGCAATCCTGCAGATGTCATTGTCAATGACATCAACACGGTGGCCCAACGAGCTGAAAACAAGCAGGTTGAGGATTTAAGCCAGTATATTGATGATTCATTTAAGCAAAAATTTTACCCGCATTTATGGGAAACTGTAGAGTATGACGGAAAGTCATATGCTGTTCCTTTCAATACAGACACACGTCTTCTTTTCTACAATAAAACGGCATTCAAGGAAGCGGGTCTTGATCCTGAGAAGCCGCCTGCCACATGGGCAGAGCTTGAGGAGTATGCAAAGAAATTAGATAGTAAGAATGGTGACCGATACGAACGAGTTGGCTTCTATCCATTATGGGGAAGTGTCGGAGCTTCAAGCTGGATGACAAACGCTGATAATGGCAATGGATTCATTGAGGATGGAGAGCTGACAATCAACACTCCCAAAAAAGTTGAAGCCCTGAATTGGATCCTTGATTGGAAAGAACGTCTCGGAGAAAAAACTGTCCAAGCCTTCCAGGCAGAGTTCGGGAGCGAACAGGCAAACCCATTCATCGCAGGAAAAGTTGCCATGTGGGTTGATGTAGGAACATTCTACACACAATTAAGAGATTATGGACAGGATGTCGATTTTGGTGTCGCTCCAATTCCTGCAAACGAGGAAGGGTCAGGTAACTGGGCAGAAGGCGGAGGATTTGTAGTTGAAATCCCGAAAGGCGCCGATCATCCAGAGGAAGCAATGGACTTTATTGAATACCTGACAGACGTAGAAGCACAGAAATATTGGGCAGTGAAAAACTATGACAATGTAGCTAATGTTAAAGCTGCAGAGGCAGCATTAAATGAGCTGGAAGGTCCTGATAAGCTGGTTTATGAAGCTACTGTCAAAAACCTGGAGCAAACCAAGATGTTCCCTGTACCCGTAGAGTATCCGGATTATCATAGCAGATTGAACCCGCATATCGACAATGCGCTTTTAGGTAAAACAACTCCAGAAAAAGCATTGAAGCAAGCAGAAGAAGATATCGAAAAAATGAAGAAATAATGATTTTAAAAAGAGAAGGCGCAAAACGCCCTTCTCTTTTTGATAAAGATTTTAGCTTAAAACAGAAGAAAAGATAACGATTGTTTTCGGAATAATCAATGAACTAGAGTTAAACGCAACAAGGGGGTAAGGAAAGGATGAAGTCATCGGAAAGTACATTAGTGCATGAAGAAGCTGGGTCACCAGTAACAAGGGAACGTAAAACTGTTGAATCAGCACGAACGAAGGGTCTCAGCAGAAAGGCGAAGGACAATTTGGCAGGGTATTTATTTATTTCTCCTTGGATCATTGGGTTTCTTGGGTTGACCTTGGGGCCATTGCTCTTCAGCCTGGCTGCAAGTTTCACAGATTACAATATTACTTCGAAAATGAATTTCATAGGTTTGGAAAACTATAAACGCATGTTTACGATGGACGATTTATTCCGCACTTCTCTTTTTAATACTATTTATTATGTGATTTTCTCGGTTCCATTGACGACTGCAGGAGCTATTTTACTGGCCGTCCTGTTGAATCATAAGATCAAAGGGATGAAGTTTTTCAGGACAATCTATTATCTGCCGGCGGTATTATCCGGTGTTGCTGTATATTTTCTTTGGATGCAGCTTTTGAGCCCTTCAACAGGACTTGTCAACACAATGCTTGGGTGGGTCGGAATTGATGGTCCAGCCTGGCTGTTTGATCCCGAGTGGACGAAGCCGGCATTGCTTTTAATGAAAATGTGGAGCGTAGGCGGGGGAATGCTTTTATACTTGGCAATCATGCAAGGGGTTTCGACTCAGATGTATGAAGCTGCAGATATAGAAGGGGCATCGCCATGGCAAAAGTTTTACCATATCACACTGCCTATGATTTCGCCTATCATATTCTTTGATGTAATCACAAGTACGATTGGTGCATTCCAGATTTTTCAGGAAGCGTATGTCATGACCGAAAATGGAAGCGGTGGGCCTGGTAATTCGCTCTTATTCTATAACCTCCATATGTGGAACAATGCGTTTGAAGTCTTTGACATGGGTTATGCTTCGGCCATGGCCTGGCTATTGTTTATCATTGTCATGATTCTGACAGCAGTGAATATGAAGCTTGGTAAACGGTGGGTGCATTATGAAGGGGGTAACGGCAAATGAGTTCAACGACAGCACCAAGATTTTACGAGACTAAAAAGTTTAAAAAAAAGGTAAGACATACATTCGTAACGCTGCTGCTCCTTGCCGGAAGCACATTAATCTTAATGCCGTTATGGTGGATGATATCGACTTCACTTAAGTCACCGGCAGAGATTGCGCAATATCCGCCGACGTTTTTTCCGAAAGAGTTCAATTTTAATAATTATATAGAAGCCTGGCAGACTGCACCTTTCACTCGCTGGGCATTGAATACGCTTTTCTTGGCAGTAGTCGGGACAATCGGCAGTGTACTTGTCAACTCGCTGGTAGCCTATGCTTTTGCGAAAATAAAGTTTAAGGGAAGAAATGCTCTCTTTGTCATTGTTTTGTCCACGATGCTGATTCCTGGGTTTGTAACGATGGTGCCGCAATATATCCTCTTCTCGAAGCTTGGATGGATTGACACGTATCTGCCATTGCTCGTACCCGCATTCCTTGGCAGTGCGTTTTTCATCTTCCTTCTGCGGCAGTTCATGATGGGGATACCGAATGAGCTGATCGAAGCCGCCGTCCTTGATGGTGCCGGTCACCTGCAGATATGGTGGAATATCATGCTTCCGCTTACAAAGCCAGCATTGATTACAGTAGCGATTTTCTCCTTCAATGGTGCATGGAACGATCTGTTAGGGCCGTTGCTTTATATCAATGATGAAAGCAAGTATACATTGCAAATTGGTCTGCAGACCTTCAAGGGAACTGTTCAGACCCAATGGCATTACTTGATGGCAATGTCGGTCACAGTTCTATTGCCGGTGATCCTGTTATTTTTCTTTTTCCAAAAATACTTTATCGAAGGATCAAATATCTCTTCAGGCACTAAAGGATAAATGTAGACACAAAAAGGATGCTGGTTTCCAGCATCCTTTTTAAAATTAATTCATGACTGGGCAGGTTGTCAGCCACACGCCTGATACACAGGTTCTATAACCATTATGATAAACATATTTAGTGCACTGCCAGCATGTGTATCCATCTGGGTTAACTCCAGTTTTATTTTGGTAATCCTCAACAGGAGTGGCATTCCTATTTTGATTTTGTGAAGAAGAGGCAATGACAGAACCTGAGAAAACAAGCAGCAATACGAAAGTCAACATGAACAGTTTTTGCATGATTCATCCCCCTTTTATTAATGAAAAATCTCAATTGAAAAACTTTGTAAAAAATTTACTATTAGTTATAAAGTACGGAAGGGGACATGGAAATAGAATAGGACGAAGTGTTTATTCCCTAAAAGACCACTTTCGAACTAGAAGGTTAAAAGGATTTTTTCCCAATAAAAAAGCCCGATTAATTTCGGGCTAAGTAAGGCTTTTCGTATTATTTTCGATTGGAGTTTCTTCAATAATAGTATTACTGGATGGATTTACTTCTTTCCAGATTCGAAAACTTTCAAGGTCAACAGAGATTTGTTTTAGTACAAAACCGATGACTGCTGCGTCATCAACGATCCCCAGTCCAATCAGGAAATCTGGAACTAAATCGATGGGTGATACGAAGTAGATGATCGAAGCGATGATGGTCAGTATTGATCTTGTAGGGATTTGTCGGTATTCTCCCCGTCGCCAGGCTCCGACTAAATCAAACAGGAGCTGGAGATTGTCCCAAATTTCCGCCAGTGCCCCTTTATTCTGATCAGCTTTTTTGCCGGCATCCTTCAGTAAGACATCGGTTTTCTCCGGTTTGTTCATATATTCTTTTGCCTTGGACTCAAACTTCTTATAACCTTCTTCCAGTTTTTTTGTGCCTAACATTGCAAACACCCTTCCTGCTCGAATTCCTATTTCTTATTTTTACCCTTTTGTTTCTCTTATCAAAACATTTCGAGCCTTTGGTAATTTTTTATTGTGATAGACCATCCAAGTTCAAGGTCTGTTTGAAACCGGGGTTTTTGGGAAATTTAAAGGATGATTAAAACTAGTTGACTAATCATGTATATACAAGTAAAATGTAAACGTAATCAACATGTATATACAAGAAGATTGATGAGTTCTTATTTTTATAGTAAATGAAAACGGTAACAGGAGGAGATTAACTATGGATCGACAAGCAGTTGAACAAATTGTTGAAGCTGTCGGCGGCAAAGAAAACATTGCTGCTGCCACCCACTGTGTTACAAGGCTGCGTTTTGCCTTGAAGGATGAAGGAAAAGTAGATAAAGAAAAGCTTGAAAATAGTGACCTTGTAAAAGGATCGTTTTCCGCTAACGGCCAGTACCAGGTAGTGATTGGACAAGGCCTGGTCGATAAGGTTTACGCAGAAATGGTTGCGATTACAGGAATTGGTGAAGCATCGAAAGAAGATATCAAAGATGCTGCAGCTCAAAACTTGAACCCACTTCAAAGGGCAATCAAGACGCTTGCAGATATCTTCATTCCGATCCTGCCGGCAATTGTTACTGCTGGTTTGCTTATGGGAATCAATAATATCCTGACTGGGAAGGACATCTTCTTTGAAGGAAAGGCATTAATTGATGTTTATACTGGCTGGGCTGATTTTGCCAGCATCATTAATTTGATTGCCAATACAGCCTTCGTATTCCTGCCAGGCTTGATTGGATGGAGTGCCGTTAACAAATTTGGCGGAAGCCCGCTTCTTGGTATTGTACTCGGACTCATGCTTGTTCACCCGGATTTGCTGAACGCCTGGGGTTACGGGGCAACAGAGGAAGTTCCTACATGGAATTTATTTGGACTGACAGTTGAGAAGGTAGGTTATCAAGGACAGGTATTACCTGTATTGTTAGCATCCTATGTACTGGCGAAGATGGAAATCTTCTTGCGCAAGCGGATACCTGATGCGTTCCAGCTTTTGACGGTAGCACCTCTCGCACTTTTGATCACAGGTTTCTTGTCATTCATCGTTATCGGGCCAATCACGTTTGCAATTGGAAACCTGATTACTGACGGCGTTGTAGGGATTTTTGATGCAGCACCTGCTATCGGCGGTCTTGTTTACGGGGGCTTATATGCTCCACTAGTTATCACTGGTATGCATCATACCTTCCTGGCAGTAGATTTACAGTTAATAGGTACAATCGGCGGTACATTCCTATGGCCGATGGTAGCTCTTTCTAATATCGCACAGGGCTCAGCGGCTTTTGCAATGATGTTTGCTGACAAGGATAATGAAAAGTTAAAAGGTCTTTCAATGACATCAGCTATTTCAGCATGGTTGGGAATTACCGAACCAGCAATGTTTGGTGTGAACCTACGCTATAGATATCCATTTATCGCAGCGATCATCGGTTCTGCAATCGCAGGGATAGTCATCACCCTTCGCGGAGTCATGGCACCATCGATTGGTGTTGGCGGATTGCCTGCTTTCCTATCCATCTTCACTGAGTTCTGGGGTGTTTTCTTCATCGGGATGGGAATCGCGCTTATCGTACCATTTGTACTGACATTCATTATGGCAAAAACAAGAAAGAAAAAAGAAGCATAATTGCAACTAGAGTAAAATCCTGATGGAGGTGGATGTTTTTATCATGACTGAACCATGGTGGAAAAAGTCGGTTGTCTATCAAATCTATCCAAAGAGTTTTTATGACACAACCGGCAATGGAACAGGCGACCTGCCAGGGATTATCGCCAAGCTGGACTATTTGAATGAGCTGGGAGTGGACGTCATATGGCTGACGCCGGTTTACGATTCACCACAGCGGGATAATGGCTATGATATTAGGGATTATTACCGTATTTATGAGGAGTACGGGACGATGGAAGACTTTGACCGTCTGCTTGAGGAATCTCATTCACGCGGCATCAAGGTGATCATGGATTTAGTCGTGAACCACTCATCAACTGAACACGAGTGGTTCCAGGATGCCCTGAAATCGAAGGAAAGTCGTTACCGTAATTATTATATTTGGAAAGACCCAAAGCAAGACGGAAGCGCACCGACTAATTGGGAATCAAAATTTGGCGGGAACGCGTGGGAATATGATGAAGAAACTGGGCAATATTACCTTCATTTATTCGATGTGACCCAGGCCGATTTGAATTGGGAAAATGAACAGCTCCGCAATGATGTCTATGAAATGATGCATTACTGGTTCAAGAAAGGCATAGATGGTTTCAGGCTTGATGTCATAAACTTGATTTCAAAGGATCAGGATTTCCCTGATGATGATGGATCGGTACCGCCGGGAGATGGCCGGAAATTTTACACAGATGGCCCAAAGGTACACGAATATTTGCAGGAAATGAACGCTGAGGTTCTTTCCAAATATGACAGCATGACGGTAGGAGAAATGTCTTCCACAACGATCGAAAACTGCATCAAATATTCGAATCCCGAGAGAAACGAACTGAGCATGACGTTCAACTTCCATCATTTGAAAGTGGACTATGAAAATGGTGATAAGTGGACTCTAGCCGATTTTGATTTCCTTGCCCTTAAACGGATTCTGTCCTTATGGGAGGTAGAAATGAACAAAGGTGGCGGTTGGAATGCACTGTTCTGGTGCAATCATGACCAGCCGAGGGTGGTTTCCCGTTATGGAGATGATGGTCAATATCACCTCGAATCTGCGAAAATGCTAGGAACCGCAGTGCATATGATGCAAGGAACGCCTTATATCTATCAAGGTGAAGAAATCGGGATGACCAATCCATATTTTAAAAAAATCGAGGATTATCGGGATGTTGAATCCTTGAATATTTATAAAATGAAAATGGAAGAAGGCGTGTCCAAGGAGCAAATCCTGAAGATTTTGCAAAGCAAGTCACGAGACAACTCAAGGACACCTGTACAGTGGAATGCAGAAAAGCATGCAGGTTTTACAAGTGGTACACCTTGGATCAATGTTGCCGAGAACTATCAAACGGTGAATGTGGAAAGTGCGCTCGCAGATGAAAATTCAGTGTTCTATCATTATAAAAAGCTGATACAACTGCGCAAGCAATATGACATCATCACTTATGGCGATTACCAGCTCATCCATGAGGAACATCCAGACATTTTTGCATATGTTAGGAACGGACAAAATGAAAAACTGATGGTCGTGAATAACTTTTATGGCAAAGATACGGTATTTGAGCTGCCTGATTCAGTGAAAGTGGATGGCTATAATATTGATATTTTGCTCTCGAATTATCAGGATTCAGGAGAGGACGTATCACGAATTAAGCTACGTCCTTACGAATCAATTGTTTATCATCTGACTAAATAAAGTATGAAAAGTGGAGGCCTCTGGTGGTCTCCGCTTTTTGCAGTTTTTGGAATTTGTAGAGAATAACTGTAATTTCGTAGAGATTTTCATCGATTTTGTAGAGAATAAGAATCTAGTCGTAGAGAATATTGTCTATTTTGTAGAGATTCACTATAGAAATTATCAATGATAGTATGGGATTGTTATCCATTTGCTTTATTGAGCTGCGAAAATGAATGATTCTCTTATCCCTAGTATGCTAAAGCAGGTTTGATGTTCATTTCTGGGTGGAAAAAGTAAGATATGAGACTATCCCAAATGAAATGAGGTTTATCCTATGATCCCGATTCAATCAAATATAGACGGAAAAGAGCTTACTGTTGGAGAACTGAAGAAAAAGCTAGGGCCGCTTGGTTTCAATGTTAATGGTCAGTGGGAATATGACCATGCTTTTATTGATTACAAATTGAATGATGACCATGGTGACCGCCAGTACGTACGGATTCCATTCGAGTCCACGGGAGGCCCGCTTGATGATGATGGCACCTTTGTCCAGATTGGCACGCCATTCCTGCTTGATCATCAGTTTCAGACAGATGTTGATGAAGAAGGGAATATTGGAGCAGTAACCGGTTCTTTTAACCAATTTAAATCACCTGCAGACAAGGATGCCCCATTCCCTGAGGGACTTGTTGATAGAGGAAAAACGTTGATCAACAAAGCAGAGCAGGCATTGGGCACTTTATAGGCAAACAGCGGCAGCTCCCATTATGGGGAGCTGTTTTTATTTGGATTTCCACATGACAAATACTACTGTTTCATTAAGAATGCTATACTAAAAACCATAAGTACGAATCGGAGCGTGAAAATGGCCATGGAACATAAATTGTATTATCGCGATGCATACTTGAAAACCTTCGCTGCGGAACTGAGTGAGCAGAAAGAAGATGAAGATGGGAGGAAATATGTCACCCTTTCACAGACCGCTTTTTATCCCTCTGGCGGTGGACAGCCATCTGATACTGGATATCTGAATGGAATTGAGGTAGTGGATGTTGAGGAGGTTGACGAGGAGATCCGCCATTACATAAAAGAAGCTTTGCCCACAACCAATCGTATCGAAGGTGAAATTGATTGGGAGTGCAGATTTGACCATATGCAGCAGCATGCAGGACAGCATATTCTTTCCGCAGCATTTGAGGAGTTGTATGGATATAAAACGGTCAGCTTCCATCTGGGGAAAGATACACTGACAATTGACCTTGAAGCAGATATGCTTGTTGCAGAAGAGGCGGCAACGGTGGAGGAACTAGCTAACCAGGTGATTCTCGAAAACCGCCCTATCATCACTAAATGGGTCGATGAAGAGGAATTGAAACAGTACAAACTAAGGAAAGAGCTATCCGTATCAAGTAATATCAGGCTCGTCATCATACCGGATTTTGACTACAATGGCTGTGGCGGAACACATCCCAAAAGCACTGGTGAGGTTGGCTCATTGAAAATTCTTGGTTGGGAAAGACAAAAGAAAATCATGCGGATAGAGTTTGTTTGCGGCCAAAGAGCGCTGAAGCAGCTTGGGCAAAAACATGAAGTCATCAAAGAACTTACTGTCTTGCTGAATGCACCAGAACAGGAAATGGGTGCAACAATAAATAGACTTCTTGGACAAAAGAAAGAACTAGAAAAAACAATTGAAGAAATGAAGGAGCAATTATTAAAGTTCGAAGCAGACGAAATTCTGGGTTCCGGGAAAAACGATGTTATCAGCTCCGTTTTTAAGAACCGAAGTATCCAGGAGCTTCAAAAGCTAGCCAGGCTGCTGGTAGCAAATGCTGAAGAAAAGGTATTTTTGCTGGTATCAGAAAATCAGGACAAGCTTCAATTTGTGTTGGCAAAAGGGAAGAATGCAGATGGAAATTTGAAGGAATGGTCTAAGCAAGCTCTTTCCCTTATTGACGGTAAGGGTGGCGGAAACGAAACCCTTGTACAGGGTGGAGGCAAGTTAATTTCAGGTGAGGAATTCATCAGAGAGGTTACCGGATTTATCCAATAATTTGAATGAAGCGTGAATGATCAAGACGATTTTAAGGCAGAACGATCTAGTTCTAAAGTGGTGATTTCCTTTGAAAAACCATCTTAACTACTGTTTTTACGGTAAAATCTTGATAAACACCGACTTATAGCCTAAATTCAACTTGTTAATTGGGTATACATGAAAGTTTTACCATTTAAAAATAGGTTTAACTCCCTCATAATGGAATTCAACCAGAGAATTAGGGGGAATCAGAATGTTTGATGTTGAAAGAGGATCTGTAGAAGAGGCAATCATGATCCTGCAAAATCTCGGTCTTAAAGTGAATGAATACGAGAAGACGAATTCAATGATTCCGGTAGAAAAATATAAAGAGTTATTGGAATTCACGATTGCGGTAGCAAGGAAAACAAATGAGATTACTGTTACTATAGATGAAATGATGGATGATATAGCAGAAAAAATGTAAATGGATATAGAAGGAGCAGCCAATAAAACTTTGGCTGCTCTTTTTTGCTTGTTTGGTAAGAAACTCTCTCTTCCTTTACTGAGTTTTATCAATGTATTCAAACAGAAAGGATTGTCCGTTCCGGTAAAAGCGTGGGTCGTAGACTCCCAATCTGTCACCGTCGTCGACAATCACGACAAATGGCGACCATTCAGTAAGAGTTTTAGCTTCAGGCTTTTCAGTGAATAAATCATTGAGATCAGCATTCTCAACAGAAGTAAGTTCGTATTGGAGAGTTCTTTCTTTAAATAGGTTATCATTATAAATGTTGACCTCATCGTTATTTTTAGCGATTACCGTATATGTCCATGGAATGAAGCCTGCTGAAAGGGCAATTTGCTCATATTCTTCCTCATATTGATTATATAATATCCATCCCTGGACACTTTGAATGACGACGTGCAGAGCAATGAACACCCAAGCTAGTTTGAAATAAGCTGGACTTTTTAGCTTATTGAACTTTGAAGCAACAAATGCTGTGCCAAGAATCACCCAGAATACGAAGTCAATGATGGGAATCGTCCCAAATGTGACTCTTATATTGGAAAATGGCTCGAGATAGCCGGTTCCCCAGGCGTTGAATAGATCGCTTGTATTATGGATGACAACTGCCAGCCACCCAAGGAAAAAAAGTTTTACATCTTTTACTTTAAATAGAAGGAAAGATAGTAGAATAAATAAAGCGGCCCATAATGGGGTCAGGAAAATCGAGTGAGTGATGCCGCGGTGCCACATCTGGTAAAGTCCTTCTTGATCCCAGAGTTGTGAAATGACATCGATGTCCGGAATCTGGCTTGCTCCGACTGCAGTGAGTAGGTAGGCACGCTTTTGTGATTTTTCCATATGTTTTTTATCAACGGCGCCATACAAGGCTAAACCGAAAAGTGTATGCGTAATTGAATCCATGTTGCACCTCCTGAAGTCATTATAAACGGTAAAGGAAAATTTTTAAAAGTTCTGATATGCATTTGCAGGATTGCAAACTTAGCGCCAGAAAGATAAGATTAAATTTATAGTAAAAAGAGATTTTTTTAAACTCGAGAATTGTCCAGCTCCAGCGCCTAGCCCCTCGAGACGTTTCGGTCCGCCCAATGAAGTCAAAGAGCGACTTCATTGGTCGGCCTTCCAACGCTTGTCGGGGCTGACCAAGGCGCTTGCGCTTTTCTATGAGGATTTTCGCTTTAAACAGAAAGGAAACATATAATCATGAAAAAATTAAGAGATGAAGTACAATCGCGAAGAACATTCGCGATTATTTCCCACCCGGATGCCGGGAAAACGACGCTTACGGAGAAATTGCTGTTATTCGGCGGTGCTATCCGAGATGCTGGTACGGTAAAAGCAAAGAAGACAGGGAAGTTCGCGACGAGTGACTGGATGGAAATCGAGAAGCAGCGTGGAATTTCCGTAACCTCCAGTGTCATGCAATTTGATTATGATGGCTTCAAGGTCAATATCCTTGATACACCAGGCCACCAGGATTTTTCTGAGGATACCTATAGAACATTAACTGCGGTCGACAGTGCCGTGATGATCATAGACTCCGCAAAGGGTATTGAGGACCAGACTCTAAAGCTTTTTAAAGTTTGCCGCATGAGAGGAATTCCAATCTTCACTTTCATCAACAAGCTTGACCGCCAGGGGAAAGCGCCACTGGAACTTTTGGCTGAATTGGAAGAAGTGCTTGGAATTGAATCCTATCCAATGAACTGGCCAATCGGCATGGGCAAGGAGTTCCTCGGCATCTATGACCGATTCAACAAACGGATCGAGCAATTCCGTGTAGATGAAGACCATCGCTTTATTCCATTGAATGAAGAAGGCGAAATAGCTGGAGACCATTCTATGAAAGAGTCTTCATTGTATGACCAGACATTAGAGGAAATCATGCTCTTGGATGAGGCAGGCAATGAATTTTCCAAGGAACGGATTGCCGATGGAACATTGACACCGGTATTTTTCGGAAGCGCCCTGACGACTTTCGGTGTCCAAACATTCCTTGACTCTTACCTGCAATTTGCTCCGAAGCCACAGCCAAGGAATTCTACTGCAGGAGAAATTGATCCGGAATCAGAGGAGTTTTCTGGATTCATCTTTAAAATCCAGGCGAATATGAACCCTGCCCACCGCGATAGAATTGCATTTTTGCGAATTTGCTCTGGAAAGTTTGAGCGAGGGATGACCGTTCAGCTTAGCCGTACAGGAAAAGTGATGAAACTTGCGCAATCAACACAGTTCATGGCCGATGATCGCAGTACCGTCGAGGAAGCTGTAGCAGGTGACATCATCGGGCTATACGATCCAGGCACATACCAGATTGGCGATACGATCGTTTCCGGCAAGGAAGGATTCCAATATGAAAGGCTTCCTCAGTTCACTCCAGAACTTTTCGTGAGGGTTTCTGCCAAGAACGTCATGAAACAAAAGCATTTCCATAAAGGAATTCAGCAGCTTGTCCAGGAAGGTGCCATCCAGCTATTCAAGACTTTGAAGACGGAAGAGTATCTTCTTGGCGCTGTTGGCCAGCTTCAATTCGAAGTATTCGAAGCAAGGATGCGCAATGAATATAATGTAGAAGTCCTGATGGAAAGACAGGGTTCGAAGATTGCCCGCTGGATTGAAGGCGACGATGTCAACGAAAACCTGTCCAGCTCAAGAAGCCTTCTTGTGACGGACCGTTATGACAAAAAAGTATTCCTGTTCGAGAATGAGTTTGCCTTAAGATGGTTCCAGGACAAGAACCCAGAAGTAAAACTTTATAATCCTATGGATGCTTCATAAAAGCTTGAGCCGGCATTTAAATGTCGGCTCTTTTTATTTGTTTGTTTCGAACAAGTGATTCGACAGATTAAAACTTATTCGTAAATGGCGGATATTATATAAAGTCAGGGAAGAACACAGCAAATTTTTCAATTGAAGTGTAATATCTATTGACATTTGCCACAACAGATACTATATTAATATTATTCTATAATGCTTTTATGCATAAAAGCGTTTAAGTGAAAAAGTAAAAGTTCGGTGCTGGCAGAAACTAGTAGAGTCCCCATGAGCAGCAAAAAGAAACTGGATGGTTGCTGAAAATCCAGGCAATGGCTGATTC
This sequence comes from Mesobacillus sp. S13, assembly GCF_020422885.1. Lineage (NCBI taxonomy): Bacteria > Bacillati > Bacillota > Bacilli > Caryophanales > Bacillaceae > Mesobacillus > Mesobacillus sp. S13. Next base: position 1,523,947 of record NZ_CP084622.1, read on the forward strand.
GAATTACACCTGTCTCGAATAGGCGCTGTTAATGAAGTGGGCAGATGCATTGTTTGCCAATTAGGGTGGTACCGCGGAGCTCCTTCGTCCCTAGACTATATGGAGCTTTTTGTATTTTACTTCTAATTGGGGGAATCATCATGTTAAATCAAAGCCAATCCATTAAATTGAGAACTTCAGAGGCAGCAGCCGTCATAATCTTGCTCCTAGCGGGAATAGGTTATGGCATGATTAAACGGGAGTTAATGCCACATATTCCGGTAATGACCGGGATCGGCTCTTTGATCATTTATGGACTGTTGAAAAAAATCAAGATGTCTGAGCTTGAACAAAGTATGATTGACGGTGCAAAGGCTGGACTCGGTGCGGTAATGATTTTCTTCTTTATAGGGATGCTGGTCAGCAGCTGGATGGCTGCCGGAACCATCCCTACATTGATATATTTCGCATTTGAGTTAGTGACTGGAAAATGGTTTTATGCGATCGTCTTTATCGTCACATCTGTTATTGGGTTGAGCATTGGCAGTTCACTGACAACCTCAGCGGTAATCGGTGTTGCGTTCATCGCGGTCAGTGAAACACTTGGCTTCTCATTGGCAATAACAGCTGGTGCGGTAGTTTCGGGTGCATTCCTTGGCGATAAAATGTCACCGCTCTCGGATACAACGGTCCTGGCGTCTTCTACGGTGAAGGTTGATCTATTTGATCATATAAAGAACATGTCATGGACAACGGTACCTGCATTCTTTATTTCACTTATTTTGTTTGCCTCAATGTCACCAGAACTGAGTTCAGCGGACTTTACTAAGCTGCAAACCTTGCAGAATACACTTGCAGAGATGAATCTTATACACTGGTACTCGCTCATTCCGCTGGCAATCCTGGCGATTCTTGCTTTGAAGAAAGTATCTTCTATACTGACACTTGGAGCAGGAACTCTTGCAGCCATGATCATCAGCTTGGTGGTTGTTCAGCAAAAGGACTGGGGAACACTTCCGGGAATTTTATACACTGGATATGTTTCTGAGAGTGGTAATGAACAGTTGGATTCTCTGTTGTCCCGCGGCGGCATGGAGAGCATGTTCTTTTCAGTATCGCTGGTACTACTAGCCTTAAGCATGGGGGGATTGCTGTTCAAGCTTGGCGTTCTTCCTGCTCTGTTGCAAGGACTTGCCGGCAGTTTGGAAAAGGTACCGGTCCTGATTGGATCTTCAGCTTTGTCTGCGATTGGAGTAAACTTTTTGATTGGAGAGCAATACCTTTCGATTATATTGACTGGCAATACATTTGAGGGCCATTTTGAAAAAGCCGGGCTGCATCCGAAAAATTTGTCCCGGGTTCTTGAGGATGCCGGCACAGTACTAAATCCACTCGTTCCCTGGAGCGTGTGCGGTGTATTCCTTTCAAGCGTCCTTGGAGTCAGCACATTGGAGTACGTACCATTTGCGTTCTTTTGTTTGCTCTCACCGGTATTGACGCTGGCAGCAGGATTTACTGGAATAACCTTATCGAAGACAGGGAAAAATGCGGTGGCATAAGCTGCCGCTTTTTTTGTTGTTTTCGTAATGTAAATTATGTGCCCGAACTCGGGGGCAAAGCAGAAAACCGGGAACATAAACGGAATATATGTGCCCGAACTCGATGGAAGAGCAGGAAACCGGGAACATAAACGGAATATATGTGCCCGAACCCACTTGCAAAGCAGAAAACCGGAAACATAAACGGAATATATGTGCCCGAACTCGATGGCAGAGCAGAAAACCGGGAACATAAACGGATTATATGTGCCCGAACTCGCTGGCAAAGCAGAAAACCGGGAACATAAACGGATTATATGTGCCCGAACTCGGTGGCAAAACAGAAAACGGGGAACATAAAAGGGACATATGTGCCCGAACTCACTGGCAGAGCAGGAAACCGGGAACATAAACGGAATATATGTGCCCGAACCCACTTGCAAAGCAGAAAACCGGAAACATAAACGGAATATATGTGCCCGAACCCGGGGGCAAAGCAGAAAACCGGGAACATAAAAGGGATATTTGTGCCCGAACTCGATGGCAGAGCAGAAAACCGGGAACATAAACGGAATATATGTGCCCGAACCCGCTGGCAAAGCAGAAAACCGGGAACATAAACGGATTATATGTGCCCGAACTCGGTGGCAAAACAGAAAACGGGGAACATAAAAGGGACATATGTGCCCGAACCCGCTGGCAAAGCAGAAAACGGGGAACATAAGTGGAATATATATGCCCGAACTCGATGGCAGAGCAGAAAACCGGGAACATAAGTGGAATATAAATGCCCGAACAGCTTTGTTCCGGGACATGATCTTTTAGTGGAGATAGATGATTATTTAAAACGTCTAAAATTTTCATTAATCAATGGTTTCATTTAAAATGAAAGGTATGTTTACGGGAAACAACTGTTAAAAATTGTTCTTTTTAATTGCATACTGGATAGTTGAATTATCCACCGTGCTTCACTATATTTAGGATGGTAGAGTAATAACCGTCCGGTCAGTCATTGTGTTTTATCGCCGAAAGGAGTTCGTATATGAAAATCAGTAATTTTTCAATCAGAAGACCTGTTTTTACATTAGTGACCATGTTTTTGGTCCTGATTCTCGGGGTTGTTTCATTAATGAGGATTCCTCTGAAACTGATTCCGGATATAAATCCTCCTGTTGGGGTCGTTGTGACCAATTATCAGGGAGCGAGTCCACAGGAAGTAGTCGAAAAGGTTACAAAGCCACTTGAGGCTAATCTCGCTACTCTCCCAGGAATCAAGACGATGACATCGACATCGCAGGAGGGTGCCAACCTGATCCTGATGCAGTTTTCCTGGACAACCAATATTGACGATATCCAGGATGAGGTCATACAAAGGCTTGATATGACACCGATCCCAGACGACGCGAATAAGCCAAGATTCATGAAGTTTGATCCGTCTCAATTTCCAGTCATTCAGTTATCATTAAGCTCAGACCAGGATGAATCTGCACTAAGGGAGCTGGCAGAAGAACTGGAGTTGGAGCTCACAAAGGTTGATGGAGTGGCAAGTGTCAATTTATCCGGTACATCCATCCAGGAAGTGAGGGTGGAACTCGACCAGGAGAAGTTGAAGGAGTACAAGCTAAGTCAATCAGATGTTGTCGACCTGATCAGGGCTAACGATGTATCGATGCCTGGTGACACGATTTTGACGGATGGCAAGGAACTGACGACCAGAATCATCAGCACTTTGGATTCATTGGATACGTTAAAGAATCTGACTGTATTCAATAATCCTGTGACAAAGCAAAAGGTCACACTTGAGGACGTTGGTAAAGTTGAACTTCAAAAGCAGGATGATAATACCATTACTAGGACGAATCAATCTCCCTCTGTTCTACTGAGTGTACTCCAGCAATCTGATGCTAACACTGCAGAGGTTTCTGAGACTTTTCTTGAAGAATTGGAGGCTTTGCTGGAAAGGGATAAATACTCCGGTATAAAGTCGGAAGTTCTCTTTGACCAGGGTGATTATATCAAAATGGCGATTGGCAATATTTCAAATTCCCTGATTGTCGGGGGATTGCTTGCGATGGCCGTTCTTTTCTTCTTCCTGAGAAATGTAAAGAGTCCGCTAATCATTGGGATTGCGATTCCATATTCAGTCATCTTTACCTTTGTATTAATGTTCTTTGCAGATTTCACTTTGAATATCATGACGCTTGGCGGACTGGCTCTTGGAATAGGGATGCTAGTTGATAATGCCATAGTCGTCATTGAAAATATCTATCGCCATCTTTCAATGGGCAAGGATCCGAAAACAGCCGCCAGGGATGGAGCCAAGGAGGTAGGAGCGGCCATTACAGCTTCTACTTTAACGACTGTTGCTGTATTTTTGCCGGTCGTATTCATTTCCGGTATTATCGGCGAGTTGTTTACTGAGTTTGCATTGACCATTTCTTTTAGTTTATTTGCTTCGTTAGTAGTAGCATTGACCGTCGTCCCAATGTTGGCCAGCAGGCTGTTGAAGGCGCCAAAGAAAAACATGGAAACAAGAAGGCAGAGATCTGGATCGATGAGAGGATTGGAAAAATCGATCAGGTGGGCGCTCCGCCACCGTTTCATTGTCATTCTGATTACTTTGCTGATGCTCGCCGGAGGCGGTTATGGTGTGACAACCGTAGGAACTCAGTTTATTCCTCCTACTGATGAGGGGTTCTTCAGCATCAGGGTGAATCTCGAAAATGGAGCGGCTCTTTCAGAAACTCAAAAAGTCATGACAGCACTCGAAGATAAATTGAAAGATGAAGAGGATGTCGACGTTTATGTAAGCTTGATCGGCACTACTCAAGAGGCTTCATTCAGGGGCACGACGAATGCTAATGTTGGGGAACTGTATGTGAAAATGGATGAGCTTGAAGAACGTGAAATCAGTACCTTCCAGTTTGTCGATGATGTAAAAAAAGAATTGGAACAGGCTGCTGTGAGTGCAAACAGCAGTGCTGAACTAAATTTTAATATGCAGTCCACATCCGGTTCGGCTCCAAACACGCTTACTTTCAATGTCCGGGATTCCAGTGAAAAGCGGCTGAATGAATCAGTTGATTCAATATATAATTCACTCCGGGAACTTGAAGATGTCAATGAACTGACCACTAGCCAGAATGAAACGGTCGAGGAAATCCAGATTACAGTGGATAGAGAAAAGGCACTCGCCCAGGGACTTGCACCAGCTCAGATTGCCATGGTCGTCAACAACGTGACCAGAGGGGATATGGCCACGCAAATGCCAGGGAATGATGGTGAAATTCTTGGTGTATATGTGGAATATGACAGTGATGTCACGCAAAATATCGATAAGCTGAAACAGCTTTTAATCAAAAAGCCTGATGGAAACTATGTCACTCTTGGACAGGTGGCAAATATTGAAACAGGCAGCGGTCCTGTCAAAATTCAGAGGATCAATCAGCAGGGTGCAGTTGAATTCACGATGAAATACAAATCCTCAACGAACCTTGGCGATATATCCAAAAAGGTTGATGAAAAGATCGAAGAACTTGACCTGCCCGAGGAAACGGAAGTTGTCTTCAGTGGAGACAGGGAATTGCTCGAGTCTTCAATTGATGATCTTGTTTTGGCGTTCGTGCTGGCGATCATCTTGATCTATCTGGTCATGGCGGCTCAGTTCGAGTCATTGAAGTATCCATTTGTCATCATGTTCACAGTTCCTTTAATGGTTATTGGTGTTGCGCTGGCACTGACGGCAACGGGTACACCAGTCAGCTTGACTGTGGTTATCGGTATCATCGTTCTTGCTGGTATCGTTGTTAACAATGCGATCGTGATCGTCGACTATATTAACCAGAAGAAAGAGCGTGGCTTGATTCCGCATGAAGCGATAGTTCTATCAGTTAAAGACAGGGCAAGACCTATCCTGATGACCGCATTGACGACTATCCTTGGACTTCTACCGCTAGCCCTTGGTGTAGGAGAAGGGACAGAAATCAATCAGCCAATGGGAATTACGGTCATTGGCGGCCTGATCAGCAGCACCTTCCTGACGCTGTTTGTCATTCCAGTGGTCTATAGTTTCTTTGATAAGGATTATCGAAGAAGAAATAAAATGTATGCAACCCCGGATGGCCATCTGGTTCCAGCCTACCTGTTAAAGGAGCATACAGAGTCGGGTTATACCGAAGTTGAAGAAAGACAGACATCCTTCCAAAAGGGGAAATATTCGAAAGAAGAAATGGCAGGAATGTTAGAAGAGCTTCTTGAACTCATAAAAGAAGATGAAGATTCAAATAATGATTTAAGAAGAAGATAATATGAAGATGCCTGGCGATGCTGATATGCCAGGCATCTTTCATTTTTTGAGAACAGCTACTTTACAAATATTAACGACCATCAAGGAAAGTGGTACGTGTTAACTCTATTATTTTCTGAATAGTCAGGAAAGTTATTGCGAATGTAAGCGCTTATCGTTAAAATATAGCTAATTAACGTTGAGGAGGACATTCATGGAGTACGGATACTTTTTTACAGGATTTCCGGGATTCATCAGCAATCAATTGATTCGAGAAGTTTTGCGTAAAAATGAGGGCAATGGAAAGGTTCATGTACTTGTATTGCCTAATATGATAGATCAGGCAAATACTGAGAGAGCAGCGATCATCCAGGAGTACAGTCTTTCTGAGAGTCAGTTTGAGATCATCAGAGGGGACATTACTGCTATTGGTCTGGCTATTGATCCAGAAATACAAGCGCGACTCGAAAGAGAAGTGACACATGTTTTTCATCTGGCAGCCATCTACGACCTGGCAGTGCCAAAAGAAATTGCCTATCGTGTCAATGTAAAGGGTACCGGGAACGTCAATGAATGGACGCAGACCCTTAAAAATATCCGGCGATATACGTACTTCAGCACTGCTTTTGTTGCCGGCAAACGGGAAGGGATCTTGTACGAGAATGAACTAATCAAGCCATCTGGTTTTAAAAATTTTTACGAAGAAACTAAATATGAAGCAGAAGTGCTTGTAGAGGCATTGAAATCTAAGGTTCCTGTGACAATCATTCGACCAGGGATTGTTAAAGGACATTCAAGAACAGGAGAAACCATCAAGTTTGATGGCCCTTATTTTATCATGAATTTCATAGACCGTCTTAGCTTCTTGCCATTCTTGCCAAAGCTTGGAAAGGGCGAGAGTGTTGTCAATCTGGTGCCGGTGGATTATATTATTGAAGCCACAACCTATTTGACATTTGCTGATAAGGGAGCAGGAAAAACATATCATCTTACAGACCCTAAACCTTATAAGGTATCTGAGCTTTACGCGATGATGATGTATGAATTAATGAAAAAGCAGCCAAAAGGAGCCGTTCCGCTAGCTTTGGCAAAAGGAGGACTCAATTTCAAGGTGCTCAGGAGGTATCTTGGAGTTGAAAAGGAAGCACTTGATTACTTTACATGGAAGGGGAATTTCGATTCTTCCCAGTCACAGGAGGACTTAAAAGACTCCGGAATAAGATGCCCGGATTTCAAGGAAGGTATAACTGCCATGGCGGCTTTCTACCAAGAGAATAAACATAAAAGGCAATTCCAGATCAATATATCTTAATTTTAATGATTTTGGCAGGTGAATGAACATGCACTCAGTTAAAGACGTACAAAAGATGTCTGTTGTGGCACCAGCGACTGGAGAGGTTATAGCTGAAATTGAAGAGACGCATGTCCAGGAAATTCCGTTCTTCTACCAGAGAGCGAAGGATGGTTTTGAGTATTGGAGCAGCATGGCCATTTCTGAGCGTACTAGGTACTTGAAGAGACTGAAGAAGCTGATGGTCGATGAAATGGACCAAATCGCTAAAGTAATTTCAGATGATACCGGAAAGGTGTTGACAGAGTCAATAGTGGCCGATATCATGCCGACTCTTGATGCAATCGATCATATTATCAGACATGCGGAAAAGGTATTAAGCAGGAAAAAGGTAAAAACACCATTATTGCTCTTCGGGAAAAAATCCTTTATTGAATATATGCCACGTGGTGTTGTCCTTGTTATTTCTCCATGGAATTACCCGCTTCAGCTTGCGATGGTTCCGATGATCAGTGCACTTGCAGGAGGTAATGCAGTTATTTTAAAACCATCGGAAGTTACTCCGCTTGTCGGAAAATGCATCGAGGACTTGTTCAAGCGTTCCGGCTTTCCGGAAGGAACAGTCCAGGTCGCACATGGCGGAAAAGAAGTAGGTGCTGCTTTTACGGCGGGTAAGCCAGATTATATTTTTTTTACAGGCTCAGTCAGGACAGGTAAAATCATTCAGCAGCAGGCAGCGAAAGATTTGATACCTACGACCTTGGAGCTTGGCGGGAAAGACCCGATGATTGTATTTGAGGATGCAAACATCGACAGAGCGGTAAAAGGAGCCGTCTGGGGTGCATTTACCAATAGCGGCCAGGTTTGCATGAGTGCTGAGCGATTATATGTTGAACGATCCATTTATGGCAAGTTCCTTGAGAAGTTGAAAAAAGAAGTCAATTCCCTACAACAAGGGAATGATATCAATGCAGATGTCGGATCCATGACGTTCCCTGGTCAGAAAGATGTTGTGAAAGCTCAACTGGATGAAGCACTTGAGCGGGGAGCGAAATTAGAGACAGGGTTGAAGCCTTCTGACTGGAAGGGTGACATGTTTTTGCCGCTGACAGTCGTCACTGAAGTGGAACAGGATATGAAAATCATTCAGGAAGAATCTTTTGGTCCATTGCTTCCTGTTGTCCCATTTGATACGGAAGAAGAAGCAATTACCTATGCTAATGGAACTGTATTCGGTCTGAATGCCAGTGTCTGGACCAAAGATAAAGCGAAGGCTCACCGTGTCGCTTCCAGACTTGTGTCCGGAGCTGTTGTCATCAATGATGTCCTCATCACTGTGGCAAACCACGGTCTGCCGTTTGGAGGAACAAAGGAGAGCGGCATAGGCAGGTATCACTCTGAGGCGGGATTAAGGATTTTTTGTCATGAAAAAGCTATCATGGAAGACATGGGTATCATGAAATCCGAAATACAATGGTATCCCTATAAAGGCAAATATCCGTTATTCCTGAATTTATTCAAAAGCTATTTTTCCGAAAAAAGAGACTGGTTCACTTTTGTGAAAAACTATATCGCTCTTTTAAAAAATAATAAATAATCATTAGCCGTTCCGGTTTAGGGACGGTTTTATTTATATGGAAGAAATTAGTGTATTAATATAAAGAATATGAATTATATTTAACAATTAACTGGAAAAATGATAATTTGAAGTACAATTTGGACAATCTAAAACAAGTAGCAAGATGCAGAGGTTTTTATAAGATGTGTTCCTTTTGACAACGTGGAAACCTGGGGACTCATAAAAGCACTAATACTATGACTAAAGGATGAAACGTGACGTGGCGATTAAAAAGAACTTAACCAAATTGGAAGCGGTAATGTGGAGCATCGCACTGCCAGGGTTTGCTCAGTTGCTGACTGGAAACCTTGTTAAGGGAATCTTGTTTGTCCTACTCGAGTTCCTTGTTAATGTGAATAGTAATTTTAACAAAGGAATCATGTACAGTTTCCTTGGGGAGACAGAAAAGGCAATGCATGTCCTGGACTATCAGTGGCTGATGTTTTATCCATGTTTATATATGTTCGCCATGTGGGATGCGTATAGAAGCGTCATGCCTGAGGAGGAAAAGATCACCTTTCTGCCTTTTGCATTTTCTGCCTATTTTGTCACTGTCGGCTTGATGATATCACCAAAGGTTAAATTATTTGGCCTATTTCCAGGACCCGTATTCCTTCCAATGCTTTTTGTCATTCCAGGAGTGCTCACAGGATTCCTAATCAGGAAGATATTACTAAAGTTTTATTATGATTAAGTTATAATTAAGCATTTTTTTCGCTAAAATTCGTTGTATTACCATATATAACAACAATTTTTTACCCTTCAGTCATATACTTGGCTGAAGCTTTTTTATTTTTTTTGAAAAAACCCCCATAACAAAGTTAGCGCATACGTAACTTTGTAGTGATTAAAGCGGCCGCTCCAAAAACTTACGAGGTGAATTGAGAATGAAGAAACTTTCTAACCAAGAGATGAAAAAAATTGCCAAGAGTACATTGGCATTAGTGCTTGCTGGAACATTTGCTTTTTCGCCAGTCGCAATGGCAGAAGAGAACAATTCTGAGATCGAAACTGTGGAATTGCAAAATGTCAGCCCAGAAGAGATTGAAGAAGCTAAGACACAGGTCGACGAGCTTGAAGAAACGAATCCATCTTTGATTCCTGGTGACTTCTTCTACTTTGCGAAAATTGCTTTGGAGAAAATAAGGCTCGCTTTTACATTTGATAATGCGAAAGAAGCAGAATTGCTTGCTACATATGCGTCAGAACGCCTTCAAGAGGCGGGAGCTTTGTTCGCTGAAGGGAAAGAAGAAGAAGCCCTTCAAGTAATCGAGGCTGCTGTTCAATACATGGAAAACTCACAGGACATTGTGGATGAAGAAAGTAATAAGGAAGAGGATGCTGAAGAAGGATCAGAATTGGAAGAAGAGGCAACCTCTGACGAAGGAACAGAAGAAACGGAACTAGAAGAAACAGATACAGAAGAGTCAACTGAAGATGGTGAGGAGCCTGCCGATGATGTAGTCGCTGAAGAGCCAAGTGATGAGGCAGAAGGTTCTGAAGATGAAGTTGTAACCGAAGATCCTTTCGATCAGATTGAAGGAATGCTTAGACAAAATATCATTGCATTGAAAGCGGCTATGGAACATGTTGGCAATGACAATGCAAGAGCGCAGCTTCAAAAAAATATTGACAAGACATACGCAAAGATGGCTAAAAAGTTGGCTAAATTAGAGGAAAAGTATGCTGAGAAGCCAGGTGAGGAAGAAGAAGAAACAACTGAACCAGTCGAATTAGAACCAATTGTTGAGCCAGATCTACTCCCTGCAGATGAAACACCTGTTGTTGAGGAACCTGCAGCTGAAACAATGCCTGTAAATGACGACGCAACAGCAGTACCAGTTGTATCTCCAAAAGTAGAAAAAGAAAAAGCGAAACAAGAGCGTAAAGCACAGAAAGCTGCTGAAAAGCAATTACGTAAGGAAGCCCAGCAGCAAAAGAAAGAAGAAAAACAACAGTCTAAAAAGGATAAAAAAGAAGACAAAAAATCAAATAAAAATGAAAACAAGGGCAATGGGAAAGACAACGGCCAAGGTAACGGAAAAGGTAACGATAAAAATTAATTCATAATGAACAATAGACTCGAAAAGGTAGCCAAATATGGCTATCTTTTCACTGCCTAACCACAGAACGAGAAATTGACAGGCTGTGATATAATGTGGTGAGGAAAGAGGTGAGGCTATTGCTAAGTTTATTGTTCATGGCGAAGAAAAAGCGCAGACCGCTGGAAGAAACAGTAGAAAAAATCCATCAGGGGGATGCTGCTTTAAGAGAAGAATTAATTGATTCTTATAAGCCATTTATCGCGAAGACTGTCTCGTCTGTCTGCAAGAGATACATACATGAATCGGACGATGAATTTAGCATTGGTCTCATCGCTTTCAATGAGGCAATCCAAAAATATTCATCTGAAAAAGGCAATTCACTATTAAGCTTTGCAGAAGTCATGATTAAGCGGAGAGTCATTGATTATATCCGTCAGCAGAGCCGGAATCAAAATCTCAGCTTCCATATATCGAATGATCCAAATGAGGAAGAACAGCAGAGATCGACAATTGAAGATGAACTTTCTCTCGATGATTTCCGAAAAAAGACAGAACAGGAAATCAGAAGAGAAGAAATCATCCAATTCCAAGATGTACTAAAAGAATTTGATTTGTCTTTCCAGGATCTGCTTGAGCAGTCTCCTAAACATGCAGATGCCCGTAAAAACGCAATGCTTGTTGCAAAATCAATGGTAGAGAACGAGGAACTAAAGAATTTGCTTCTAGATAAAAAGCGGCTGCCAATCAAGCAACTGGAAGACATGGTCAAAGTAAGCAGAAAAACCATAGAGAGAAACAGGAAATATATTATTGCAATTGCACTTATATTAATTGGGGATTATGTCTATTTAAAGGATTATATAAAAGGGGTGTTAGAGACATGAGAAAAGGGGTTATCCTCGAAATCAATGATCTTTACCTAACATTGTTGACCCCCGAAGGCGAATTTTTGCGGGCCAGAAAGCTTCAACAAGATTATCAGGTAGGAGAAGAAATTCATTTTTTTCCAGAAACGCAAGCAGTTAAAAAGAAGAAGTTCAATCTATCGTTCTTAAATAGCTTCAAGACAAGGACCATTATACTCGCAGCGACGATAATGCTTATCATGACTGCGCTTGTTCCGGCATATCAAAACAACCAGGTATATGCGTATATGTCCATCGATGTGAATCCGAGCATTGAGTTGGCAGTCAACGATGATTTAAAAGTCCTGCGTTTGAAAGGCTACAATCCTGAAGGGGAAGAAATCATTGGGGAAATAAAGGATTGGAAAAAGAAAGATGCGGCCAAGGTCGCAGAGATGATCCTAGCGGAAATCGAGGAAGATGGATTTTTTAAAGAAATAAATGATGTAGTCATCGCGACAGTTCATAATAAGAAGGCGAAGGAATCTGTTGATCGGGAATTAGAACAGAAGATTTATGAAATTAAAACTTCTGCACTAGATGAAGACCTGAATTTCAAGGTTTTGGAAGCAACTAGTGAAGATAGGGAGAAGGCAAGAAAGCAGGGAATCACAACTGGTATATATAAAGAAAAACAAAAGCCGAAACCTGTTGCAACCCCGGTTGATAAAGGCAAAAACACCAAGAAAGAGCCTGGGAAGAAAGAAGGTCCTGCACCTTCTGTTGCTCCACAGCCAGAAAAGAAGGTACCGCCTGGCCAGTTAAAGAAAAATGATCCTGAGAGTGAAAACGGGAAACCGAAACAAGAAAAACCGTCTGTCCCTGAGCAAAGCAAAGGAACTAACAATAACGATAATAACAATCGAGGCCAGGGCAATAACAAGCATTCTGATACAGGCAATAAGCCTAACAAAAATAATGCTCATAACGGAAAACAATATAAAAATGATCATAAGCCCAATTCACAAAAAAGGCCTGATGAAAACAACAGGGGCCAATCAGGTAAAAAACAAGCCAATCAGGGTCAAGATAAAGGTAATAATGGTAAAAAATAGTCAATTATTAAAAGTCCGGAATCCAATCCGGACTTTTTTCCATGTTCATATTCAATTGTTTGGGCCTTAATGGACAACCTAAATATAGGCGCAAGTTCAGAGTTATTGTTGGCCTTTTCCTGAAAGTTGTGCCTGTGCCTGTTGAACTAGGCGTTTTGTGATCTCCCCGCCAACTGAACCGTTTGCTCTGGAAACTGTATCGGAACCAAGGCTAACCCCGAATTCCTGAGCAATCTCATATTTTACCTGGTCCATGAATTGTTCAACTCCAGGTACAAGTAATTTATTTGAATTTCGAGCCATTGTTTTCATCTCCTTTTGTAGTATACAGAGAGAGTTTCTCTGTAATGTTAGTTTGAACAAAACTTGAAAGTTCATGAATGGTAATCTTTTATCCTTTTGGATAATGTTTACCGCGAGGCCAAGTTGAAAGTAAACTTGGAAGAATATGATGCAACGTTGATTGCAAGAAAGTACTTTATTATTCAGATGATATTCTTTATCATAGGTATGTATATGAATGAGGGCTGAAAGGAAGCAATTATGTGGATTAATATAAGAAGAAGATTAGACAAATTATCACCTGCGCAAATTATCGTAGCGTACTATTTAATAGCGGTAATTGTCTCGATGAGCTTATTAAGTTTGCCTGTTGCCATCCAGCCCGGGGCTAAATGGACGTTCATGGATGCATTATTCACTGCAGCAAGTGCCGTGAGTGTTACCGGGCTCTCGGTCATAACCGTCCGCGATACTTTTACTGTACCTGGCATTTTCATTCTCATGTTTGTTCTGCAATTCGGCGGTATTGGTGTGATGGCACTGGGTACATTTTTCTGGTTGATCATCCGTAAGAAAATCGGCCTTAAAGAACGCAGATTGATTATGATGGACCAGAATCAGACTTCAATGGCAGGCCTTGTGAAGCTCTTGAAAGAAATTCTTGTGATCATTGTCATTATTGAATTAATAGGAGCATTGCTATTAGGGTTATATTTCTTAAAATACTATCCTACATGGCAAGAAGCTTTTCTCCACGGTTTGTTTTCATCCGTTAGTGCTACGACCAATGGGGGTTTTGATATAACAGGAGCCTCTCTGATTCCGTATGCACAGGATTATTTTGTGATTACCATCAATATATTGCTGATCACTCTCGGTGCTATTGGATTCCCTGTTTTAGTTGAACTGAAGAGTTTCCTTTTCAGGAAGAAAAAAAGTCGTCCGTTTCGTTTCACCTTATTCCTCAAGATTACGACTCTTACGTTCCTTGGTCTCCTGATTTTTGGGACCGTAGCCATTTGGGCATTGGAGTATAATCATTTCTTATCCGATAAATCATTGTTGGATTCATTCTTCTATGCTTTTTTTCAGTCCACCACAACTAGAAGTGGGGGATTGGCGACAATGGACGTAAATGATTTTACTGATCCTACGTTATTCCTGATGGCGGCATTGATGTTTATCGGTGCGTCACCAAGCTCTGTTGGGGGAGGAATCCGAACAACCACTTTTGCGTTAAACCTCTTGTTCCTTTACCACTTTGCAAGGGGGAGAAGGGCAATCAAAATATTCAATAGAGAATTGCATCAGGATGATATAATCAAGTCATTGGTTGTTTCCATCATGGCTGTTCTTATTTGTTTCTTTGCTGTCCTTATTTTGATGGTGACAGAAAATCAGGCGTTATTGGCAATCATTTTTGAAGTCGCATCAGCCTTTGGAACAACGGGGCTATCCATGGGAATTACACCAGAGCTCTCGAATATAGGGAAAATGGTCCTGATTATCCTGATGTTCATCGGAAGGGTGGGAGTTATCTCCTTCCTGTTGATTATTGGCGGAAAAACAGAGAAAGAAGCCATTCATTATCCACAAGAACGAGTGATCATAGGTTAAAGATAAAAAATCCGGGAGATCCCGGATTTTTTTGTGCACTTTAAACATTAATCAGCTTATGAAGACGAGGTACGCTAGTCCTGGCCTTTGCTTACATCTTTTGTTGGATGCATGAAGGGATAGGCCTGCGGCTTTCTCTTTTCCTCCAGCAGCTCTCTGTTTTCCGCTGTGTTCCAGCCGATATCGTTAGTAGGATGAACCCATTCATCCCCAGCCATGACAGCAGGATCTGTCTCTTCAGTCCAATTTTCAAGAGGGGAGTTTTCCGATGCGTACAGGCTGTCTCCAATGATGACACCATGCTCATTTTTAAAAGGCGCCTTCATTTCAATGCCAGTGTCTTTGAAGCTAGGAGCGTTGATTTGGTGAGGTAAGGTATCCTCAATATCCAATGGTTTTAGCTCTCGTTCTTTTTTCTCCATTTCAGCTCCTCCTTTTTTGAGCTTATTTTTTGTTTCATTTAATTTTTTATCAGGAAATCCTTTTTGTAAAATTAGGTAATCAAATCAGTACATAGCTAATCTTTTATTGATAAAAATAAGAGTATGGAGGTGGTTAGAATGGCTAAACGGAAGGCAGAAAGAAATGCTTTGGCTAAATATACAAACACACCTAAGAAAAACCTTCAGGAGAGCGAATTCTCTGCAGAGTTTGCCCACGGTGAAGATCCTGGGAAATTTGCTAACAGAAATTCAAAGCAAGGCAGGAAAGGAAGATCGTAATGAAAAAGCATGAAGGCCGGCACCAAAAACCTTTGAATGTTGAATTTGGCATGGAATTTGGCGATATCAATGCTGGTAAACTATATGAACATCCTTTTAACAGCAAAAAGGCGAAAAATAGAGCTGGAAAAGACTGTAAATAAAAAATGAGTAAAAATAAAAAGCCGGCTGAAATTAAGCCGGCTTTACATCTTCCATTTTAAAAGTGAAAAACTGAGGACGATTCAATTTTGAATCGAAATATACAAGCATATAAGAAGGGGAGTGCATGATTTCTCCATCTTCGATAAACTTCTCCAAGTCAATAGTGATATCCTCAAGCAGAGTGTGTTTATATAATTCCTTTTCACTAATATTCATCGCGGAGTACTGATTGCCAAGGACGTCAGGTTTCTGGATGATCCCACGGTATATTTCAGAACGATCCTGCTTGTCCAAGCTTAGCTCCCACCATGGCTTTCTTGGCTTGTGTTTCATGCTGGCCAAGTAATCATACTTCATCAAACTTTCAATAGCTTCCAGATCTTCCACACCTTTTTCCTGTAGGAAGTTGAAAAGTCTTTTGAATAAGTCCTCTAGCTGATGGCCAATCCGGGACCATCCTTTTGTCTCCCAATAAGAGCCGAAGTCCTGGAAGAAATCAAATGGTGAAGGAAATACCTTTGTGACCAGATACTCAACGGTACGATCCATTCGGTGATCATTCCAGTATTTTTCCAAAACGTCTTCAACCTGTTTTATTTTTATGATGTCATTGAAATCAAGGACATTATTTCCGAGAATTTCATATGGAGAATGATCCATGTACACATAATCATGCTGTTCAGCCCTCAGTCTCAAACCAGTCCCTCTGAGCATCTTCAAGAATCCAAGCTGCAATTCTTCCGGACGCATGGCAAATACATCATTAAATGTTTTTTTGAATGATTGATAATCTTCTTCTGGCAATCCGGCAATTAAATCAAGATGCTGATCAATCTTACCGCCATCCTTTACCATGGTTACAGTGCGTTTCAACTTATCGAAATTCTGTTTCCTCATGACCAACTCATTTGTGTAATCATTAGTTGATTGGACCCCGATTTCAAAACGGAATAAACCGGCAGGTGCTTCATCGTTCAAGAATTGAATGACCTCAGGTCGCATGATATCAGCTGTGATTTCAAACTGGAACACTGTGCCAGGCAGATGCTCATCGATCAGGAAACGAAACATTTCCATTGCATAGCTTCGGCTGATATTGAACGTCCTGTCGACGAATTTGATTGTTTTCGCACCATTTGCCATTAAATAACGGATATCTTCCTTGATTTTCTCCCTGTCGAAATAGCGGACCCCGACTTCAATGGAAGACAAGCAAAATTGGCAGCTGAATGGGCAGCCGCGGCTTGTTTCGAGATAGGTTACCCTTTTAGAAAGATGGGGGAGGTCTTCTTCGAAACGATATGGGGACGGAAGCTCCTTTAAATCCAGCTTATTCTGCTGCGGATTCATAGAGATGCTTTCGCCTTTTCGATAGGCTATTCCAGGTACTTCCGTAAAATCTGCTCCCGAAGCTACTGCGGTAAGAAGCTGCTTGAAGGTCTGTTCACCTTCACCAATGACGATGAAATCAAATTCCGGAACTTCCCTCATCCATTCAAGGACATCATAAGTAACCTCAGGGCCGCCTGCGACAATTTTTATGTCAGGATTGATTTTTTTAATCATCTTGATGACTTTGATACTCTCTTCAATATTCCAGATGTAGCAGCTGAATCCAATAACATCAGGCTGTTTTTGAATCAAGTCTGACACAATATTGATCACAGGATCCTTGATGGTATACTCAACAAGATTTACGTCAAACTCAGGCTGGGCATATGCCTTAAGATACCTGATCGCAAGGTTTGTGTGTATATATTTCGCGTTAAGCGTTGTTAAAACAATATTCATTGATAAAATCTCCTTTATAAAAATCCAGCAGCAAATCAACTTTAAATTATATCTCAGTTTGGACAAAAAAGACAGGTGGAATTCAATAGGAGAATAAGGAAAAGAGGCTATCAAAAAGGAAAAAATAGTCCTTTTTGACAGCCTCTCCAAATTTCCATCCTCAGCCATGGGTTCACTGGCTTGTAAGTTTCCGACGATAGAAGCGAAGTATAGCATTAAACCTTAACTTTAGCTGGCTAATCCGTGAGGTTTTGAATTCGATCAGCGGTTGTGCGATGGCTGCTGCGTACTTGCTGGACAATAGGAAGGTCAGCAGCAAGGCGATGACCGCCAGCAAAAGGATTCGTTCAGGACTATGGAAGAAGTCCTGGACTTCACTTTCCCGGAAGGTTCGTACAAAAAAACCATGCAGCAGATAGACGTATAGAGTATTTTTGCCAAGGTCTGTAAAGAAGTATTGTTTCTTCGGGACAATGGTCAAGAAGCTGAACACCATCAGCAGGCTTAATAAATAAAAGCCCAATCGTGTGAACATGCTTGCTATTGAAGCAGCTTCCATCAATGAGTATGGTTTGGAACCCAGCAGCCATTTATAGTCTATATATGGGTTAAAATAGAAACCTAAAAATACAAGAGCAAAGGTTACCAATGCTCCAGCCTTGAAGGCGGGCCTTGTCAATGTGCTAATATGGTCCTTCGTCAAGTGGTACCCAATCAGGAACAATGGAAAGAACACAAAGGTCCTTGATAGGCTCAAGTAGTTGGAGATCCAATCTACATAGCCGACACCCAACCCCATTCCAAAGGCAACCAACAACCCAATAGGTGCGTTAAGCTTTGAGAAGCCAATCAGCATGATGTTCCAGCAGAACAGACTGATTAAGAACCATAGGGACCAGTGCGGATTTAGCGGATCCATCGTAAAAGTAGACTTACTGTACAGGAAATAATAGAAAATAGAATAGATCAGCTGAAAGATGAAGTAAGGCAGTATTAATTTTTTGGCAATTTTCATCACATAGCCTTTTTTATTGAACCCCCTTGCGAAAAATCCGGAAACAAGGATGAAGGCAGGCATATGGAATGTATAAATGACTTTATAAAGATTATAGATCATTTCATTGTCTTCAATGAACGAGCGCAAAAGATGGCCAAATACGACGAAAAAAATCAAGATGAACTTGGCATTGTCAAAGTAGTAATCTCGTTGTTTCATATTTCCTCCCTTAATTAGAGACCCCCAAAATACTAACCCTTTTCTACCCTTCTATGGATAAAGTCAAACCAGGCTAATTGCTCTAAATTAAGGAACCAATTCCTGAATTTGGTTCTGTACTATCACAATTCTCTTTCTGTTATATAAAAGATTTTTCATTATAACATACGGGCTAGATTAAAAATTTCTGGGCGTGTTTCAATAAAAAAGTTGTAATGTTTGATTTATGTCACAGCTTAAATTCCTTTAAGTCTATAAAATATTATTGGGGAATGTTTTATGTCAATTACCTTATCAACCAAATTGGGGAGGGAGATTATGTCTATCTTACCGAAGAAAAATGAATTAGGCTTTTATGAGATAAGACTTGAATCGATTGGAGGACTTGGCGCGAACCTGGCAGGAAAGATGCTTGCTGAAGCAGGTGTCCTGGGTCTGGGATTGAACGGTTCCAACTTTTCTTCTTATGGATCGGAGAAAAAAGGATCACCGGTAAAAAGCTTTGTCCGTTTCTGTGAACCAGAAACCGAAATCAGGATCCACAGTCCGATAGAAGAGCCGCATGTGGTCGGTGTATTCCATGAAGCGCTTTATAAAATGGTCGATGTAGTTAGCGGGTTGCGCCCTGACGGGATCCTGCTGGTGAATTCAACGAGAGATTTCGATGACATTAAAAAAGATCTTCATCTAGAGCACGGAACACTGGCAATTGTCGATGCACTTTCGATTGCTGTCGAGGAAAAAACAAAAGTAAATACTGCGATGCTTGGTGCATTGTACCGCATTCTTGATTTCCTAGATCCTGAAGCGATGAAAAATGTTATCCGCAAAACGTTTGAGAAAAAATATCCTCATTTAGTGGAGCCGAACATCAGGACATTCGAGCGAGGCTACAATGAAGTTCAATTTAAAACTTACGCACCTGAAGATGGCGCAAAAGGCAAGAAATTCGAGCGTCCTATGCCGCTTCTTGGTTACCAGACACAGGAAATCGGCGGTGTGATCACAGCTCAGGCAAACAGTCTCCTGAAGGACCTGAGCGGTTCGAGACAGGGATTCCTGCCAAAATTCAACCAGCAGGAATGCATCAACTGCGCTGCATGTGATACTGCATGTCCTGATTATTGCTTCGTTTGGGAAGAAGGAGAAGATAAACGCGGCAGAAAGCAAATGTTCCTTAAAGGAATCGATTATCAATATTGCAAAGGCTGCCTGAAGTGTGTTGAGGCATGTCCAACTACTGCGTTGAGTGATCTGAGGGAAATGATCGGCTATGCCGAGGAAAATCAAGTAAAACATAACTATCCTTATGTGACAGGAGGGGTTTCTTAATGTCCGTTCTTGAAGAAAACGTAAAGAAGATGAGTAAAGCAGAACAGGTGACAACCTTTGAATCCGGAAATGAAATGGCGGCTATGGCAGCAGCTCAGATTAATTATCATATCATGGGCTACTTCCCGATTACCCCTTCTACAGAAGTTGCGCAATATCTCGATATGATGAAATCGAGAGGTGAACATGATATCAAATTGATTCCCGCTGATGGAGAACATGGTTCCGCAGGTATCTGTTACGGTGCAGCGGCAACCGGAGCCCGAGTATTCAACGCGACCAGCGCGAACGGCTTGATGTATATGCTAGAGCAGCTTCCTGTCCAATCAGGTACACGTTATCCAATGGTCCTTAACCTGGTAACTCGTTCTATAAGCGGGCCGCTGGATATCCGCGGTGACCATTCCGACTTGTATTTTGCATTAAATACAGGGTGGGTGATTCTGACCGCCAGGACACCACAGGCTGTTTACGATATGAACATCATGGCACTGAAGATTGCGGAACACTCTGATGTGCGCCTTCCTGTCATGGTTGCGTATGATGGATTCTTTACATCCCACCAAAAGCGTAAAGTGAACTATTTTAAAGACCGGGCTGTAGTTCAGAGATTTGTTGGGGAGGCACCGACTGAATATAATTTTGCCAGGGATCCAAAGAAGCCATTGACTATTGGAGCCCATATGAATGGCGACGACTTGATGAACAACCACTTCCAGCAATCAGAAGCGATTTACAAAGCGAAGAATGTTTATAAAGAAGTAGCTGCAGAATATGCTAAATTATCAGGACGCAACTATGATATCCTGGATCTTTATCAAATGGAGGATGCGGACGTAGCTCTGTTCCTGCTGAACTCAGCTGCCGAGTCAGCCAAGGATGTTGTTGACAAGCTTAGGGAAAAGGGAATCAAAGCCGGTGTGATCAGTCCAAATATCATCCGCCCATTCCCTGCGCAGGAAATCAGGGAAGCATTGCAGAATGTTAAGTCTCTTCTTGTAGGTGAGCGTGCGGATTCCTATGGAGGACACGGTCCTAACCTGACACACGAAATTAAATCTGCTCTCCAGGAGGACCGGGAAAATACGACTATCGTCCAGAGCCGGGTGTTTGGACTCGGCGGTAAAGACTTCTATGCAGATGATGCTGAAGCTTTCTTCAACATGGCAATTGATGCAATGGAAAAAGGATACGCAGAAAAGCCGTTCGACTACTATGGACATGTTGCAGGAGAACCTGATAAGGCATTGAAGCAGGTCATAGAGCCACAGCATGGTGATGTCTATAAGTCAGGGTTGATTCAGGTAACAAGAGATGAAGAGAAGAATAAATTGAATGTCAAAATTCCTCCTTTAAGAGCTTTGACTTCCAAACCGAAACGAATTGCCTCTGGTCATGGTGCATGCCCTGGCTGCGGTATCTTTGGCGGATTGGAGCTGTTCTTTAAAGGAATTGAGGGAGATCTCGTCATTCTTTTCCAAACTGGTTGTGCATACGTCGTGACAACAGCTTATCCTCACACATCCCATAAGCAGACGACGATCCATAATTTGTTCCAGAATGGAGCGGCAACATTATCAGGAACGCTTGAAGCATTCCTTGAACTGAAACGAAGAGGCGAAATCGAAGTGTCTGCAGATGCAACCTTCGTAATGGTGACCGGTGATGGCGGAATGGACATCGGAATGGGATCGGCGATTGGTACAGCGCTTCGCGGCCACAAGCTGATCATGCTTGAATATGATAATGAGGGTTATATGAATACAGGTTCACAGCTGTCCTACTCCACTCCTTTCGGACACATGACGAGCACTTCAAACGTAGGAAAGGCACAAAAGGGTAAGGCGTTCCATCATAAGGATACAGCCCAGATCATGGCATCTACCAATATCCCTTATGTTTTCACTGGAACAGAAGCCTTCCCACAGGACCTAGTGAAGAAGGCTGCGAAGGCACAATGGTATGCGCAAAATGTGGGTACAGTTTACGGCAAGCTTTTAATCACATGTCCGCTGAACTGGAAATCAGAGGACCGATTTGGCCAGACAATTGTCGAAGCAGCAGTGAACTCAAACTTCTTCCCACTATATGAGGTGGAACAAGGAATTACAAATATCACTTACGATCCGGAAGCGAAAAATAAGAAAATTCCGTTGACAGACTGGTTGAAGTATATGGGTAAAACCAAGCATTTATTGAAAGAAGAAAATAAAGACATGCTTGTGGAATTTGAAGAAGAAGTCGAAAAAAGATGGCAGCGCCTAAAAGCCAAGCACGAGAACGAATATCTATAAAATAAAGAGAAGCCAGTGGCCTGGCTTCTCTTTTTGTCTTTGTCCGCTTAGCAGGCATAGATAATACTGTCCATTTGAAGAACTCAGCAGGAAAAATAGAAAATAATCGCGAGTTTAAAGGGATTTTTACCATCCGTGTAGAAATTACTAGAAAAATGGGAATCAAGGCAAGGAGGCTTTCTGGTGAGTAGTGCTAATACGGCAGATGAGATTAAGGCACTGAAGGAAAAAATAGCCGCTTTAGAACAAGAAAATTCCTCATTAAAAGAGTGGATCAACAGCTCTGCGCAAACAGCTGCTGACGTTTTTGTAACAGAAGGACAGGAAACAGAGATTGCTGAGAGATTCATAACGGACGATCGTTTGCTAAAGAACTTCTTCATGGAAACATTGGATGGAATCGTGTTTTGGGGCAAGTGCGGAAAAATCATTGCAGTCAATGAAGCAACCTGTAATATTTTTGGGCTCAGTCATGAAGAAATGGTAAAGCATAAAATCTCGGACTTCATTTATCGTAAAGACGAGAAGTATCGACAGATGAAGCAAATAATCAATGAAAGAGGGGCATTGCGAGAGGAAGCATTCTTTCTGCTGCCGAATGGGGAAAAAAGGCTGCTTGAATTCACTGTAAAGCTCAACGCTGGCGATGGCTATCATATGACGATTGTCCGTGATGCAAGTGAGCGTTATCATATGGAACAGCAGGTGCGGAAAAGTGAAGAGCGTTTCAGGAAAATTTTTGAAGGGTCAATTGAAGGGATGATCCTTTGGGATGAAAATTGCAAACACTACGAAATTAACCCTTCAGGAATAGCCAAGCTTGAGTTGAAGCAGGAAGACCTGACAGAGGAGAACTTTCGTAAGCTTTTTATGAATCTCGGACTATCCAATGCGTTAATCGACGAGAAGTTACAGGCATTGCTTCGGAAAGGGAGGCTGGACGGCAGGATTACCATTCCCTATGAAGAGGGAAGGATGAAACATTTTGAATACAGTATCAAACGTCATTTAGTTGATAACCTGAATCTTATCGTATTCAGGAACATCACTGAAAAAATAGAGATGGAAGCCCAGCTGAATAAATCAGATACGCTCAATATGCTGGGGGAACTGGCTGCGGGCATTGCTCATGAAATCCGCAATCCGATGACTGCTCTAAAGGGGTTCATCCAGTTGCTTGAAAACAGCACAGGTGATGCCTATTCGTTATATTTCCAGGTGATCAAGTCCGAACTGCAAAGGATTGACTCCATCATCAATGAGTTCCTGGTTTTGGCTAAACCTCAATCTATTAAATTTGAATATACCGATATATCAAAGATCATGAATGAGACCGTGTCTCTTCTGACTGCCCAGGCAGTGCTCCATGATGTGCAAATCAAAACCATCTATGACGATGATTTGCCAGATATTATGTGTGAACCTAATCAACTAAAAAAGGTATTTATCAATATCATAAAAAATGCAATAGAAGTCATGTCAAAAGGCGGCTTTGTGAATGTGACCGTCAGTCAGGCACCCGGGAACAGAATACATATTTCCATCAAGGATGAAGGTGAAGGAATCCCGGCGGAACAAATTAAAAAGCTTGGGGAACCTTTTTACACCACAAAGGAAAGAGGGACTGGACTCGGCTTGATGGTGAGTTTCAAAATCATTGAAGAACACGGGGGTACCATTGAAATAGAGAGCGAAGTGGGACACGGAACGATTTTTCATATTTATTTGCCGATAACCAAGGAAACGTCTGATTGAAGCCAATCAGGCGTTTTTCCGTTGGCTATGAAACAGGATGGAACCATTAAAAATAAAAAATTGTCAAATCCCCTTTTAATTTTCTATAGAATGGTATATATTAGATGTATACCTAATTAGATATACATTAAATTAGTTGGAGTGGTTTTATGCAATTGGACAGAATAGTCGCTTTCCATAAAGCGATGGGGGACCCTACAAGGATCAGGATTGTTGCATTACTGGCCAATGGACCTTTGCATGGCCAGGCGATTGCTGGAAAGCTGGGCCTTACTCCGCCAACGATCACCCACCATATCAAGAAATTGCGTGATATCAATGTGATCGTAGAGCGCAGGGACAAAAATACGATTTATTTTCACCTGAATGAGTCAGTAATCAAGCAACAGGCAAGGACGCTAGGAAAATTAATCGAGAAGAGAGAAGGGGAGGTGGACGCAATGATTGAGCAAAATATCGAAAGGCAAAAGGTGATCGAGAATTTCCTGACGAAAGATGGAAAACTAAAAAACATTCCGGCACAACGCAAGAAAAAGCTGATGGTTTTCGAATATATGGTTCGAGGTTTGAAAGCCGGAAAAAAATATCCGGAAAAGGAGCTGAACGAATATATCACGAAGTTCCATGAAGATTACGCGACAATCAGGAGAGAATTCATCATCAATCATTACATGTATCGCGAAAATGGGATTTATGAATTGAATCCAGAAGAAATGTGGGCAAAGCCTGAGTGATTTTCTATAAGGATTTATTATAACTCCTTTGACCTTAAGCAGCATGGAACCTTAAGGCATCCTCATAAAGGGTCCCGTTTTAGGGGGCTCTTTATAATAGACACATGAATTGACGTATGAATTGACATACGTCTCTTTCTTTGGAGCTAATGGACGGAACAATTCCGCTTAATGAGTAATTTCTATCGAAAAAAGCTTAAATAGGCGGAGAGATTCCGCCTATTGACACCCAAAATTCGGAATTGGGAGATTTAGAGTTGAATAAACGGAAAACCTCCCCTTATATAACCCCAAAACGTGATCCAGTCTGTATTTAGCCGGAAAATCTCCGCTTATTTACTTTGGATTGTTACTCAATCATAGACAAGACATCTTTTTTGAATTTTTGTTACTTAATACAGTTCTGGCCTGCGGTCCGTAAAGATAGGAATTTTGCTCCTTGCATCTTTTACCTCATCAAGATCAATTTCCGCTATGAGGATTTCTTCATCGTCTCCGCCTTCAGCAATGACTTCACCCCATGGATTGATCACCATGGAATGGCCGGCGAATGTATTATTGGGATCGGAGCCAGCGCGGTTGCAGGCAATCACAAAGCATTGGTTCTCAATCGCACGGGCGATAAGCAATGCCCGCCAATGTTCCAAACGCTGGATTGGCCATTCAGCGACTACAAACATCGCTTCCACATCCTGAAGTGCATGGACACGGACCCATTCCGGGAACCTGATATCATAGCAGATCAGGCCAGCAAATTTATGTCCATCCAAGGAGAATATTCCTTTTTCCTTACCAGCAGCCAAGTGCAAATGCTCATCCATTAGCTTGAACAAATGAAGCTTGCTATAGGTTCCTGCCTGGGCTCCATCTTTGTCGAATACAAGCAGTGTATTTTCAATGCCTGCTTCTGTTTTATTGGCAACAGAACCGCCTATGAAATGCGAGTCGTATTTCAAAGCTGCATCCTTTAAAAACTCTTTGGCTGCTTGTGCTTCTTCTTCAGCTGTGGTCTTTAAATTATCGAGATCATAGCCGGTCGTCCATAGTTCAGGAAGGACTATCATATCGGGTTTTTGTCCATTTGCCTGTTCAATCAGTTTGGCTGCATTTTTGTAATTTGTTTCAGGATCTCCAAACGCAATATCCATTTGTAGGCATGCTATTTTAAATTTCATCATTCATCACCGCCATAATTTCTGAAAATTATATCTTTACAAGTTACTATTTACGTTATATCATTTGTGACTAGAATTTCAAATTAAAATTTTAAAATAAACATATAAATCCTAAGCAGGTGAGAAAATGGAATTTCCACAGTCAGATTTACTAAAGAGCCTGCCCAAGCAGTTTTTTGCTTCACTGGTGCAAAAGGTGGGCGCTTATACAGAAAAAGGGGCAGACATCATCAATCTTGGCCAGGGAAACCCTGACCAACCGACACCGCAGCATATTGTTAAAAAACTGAAGCAAGCTGGAGAGAATCCAGCGAACCATAAGTATTCTCCTTTCAGAGGGCAGCGTTCGTTACGAGTAGCTGCAGCGACATTTTATAAAAGGGAGTACGGAGTCGACCTTGATCCGGAAGAAGAAATTGCCATCCTTTTCGGGGGCAAGGCTGGCCTGGTAGAAATTCCTCAATGTCTGTTGAATCCTGGGGACACTATTCTCGTTCCAGATCCCGGCTATCCTGACTACTGGTCTGGAGTCGAGCTGGCCAGGGCAAAAATGGTGACAATGCCACTCCGGGAAGAGAATGACTTTATGCCTGATTATGAAGAGTTAGCTGCCGAGCAATTGGATAAAGCCAAGTTGATGTTCCTTAACTATCCCAATAATCCTACAGGGGCAGTTGCCGATAAACAATTTTTTGATGAAACAATCGAGCTTGCACGGGAGAATGAGATTTGTGTCGTTCACGATTTTGCTTATGGTGGAATTGGATTTGACGGGAACCGCCCACAAAGCTTTTTACAGTCTGAAGGCGCAAAAGACGTAGGAATCGAAATTTATACTCTGTCAAAAACTTATAATATGGCTGGATGGCGTGTTGGTTTTGCTGCAGGAAACAAGAGTGTGATTGCCGCAATCAACTTGCTGCAGGACCATATGTATGTCAGCTTGTTTGGTGCAGTGCAGGAAGCAGCTGCAGAAGCATTGCTGGGACAGCAGGAGTGTGTGGCCGAGCTAAACAATCTATATGAAACCCGAAGAAACGTACTTATTGACGGCCTGACAAAGATAGGCTGGCAGGTTACTGCTCCAAAGGGCTCATTTTTTGCGTGGCTGAAGGTTCCAGAACCATTTACTTCGGTTGAATTTGCGGATTTCTTACTGGAAAAAGCACATATAGCAGTTGCCCCAGGTGTAGGATTCGGTGACTATGGAGAAGGTTTTGTGCGGGTGGGACTGCTGACTTCGGCAGAGAGACTGCAGGAAGCAGTCAGCAGAATTGAAAGCTTGGAAATATTCAAAAAATAGTTGACATTGTTTTATGAACCTGACATAATCCTAATTAACAAATTTACTTTAACCAATTAAATAACTTGATTAAATTATTTTCTTATCAAGAGCAGGCGGAGGGACGAGCCCGATGAAGCCCGGCAACCGATCCAGCGTAAGCTGGGCACGGTGCTAATTCTTGCAGCGAAAGCTGAAAGATGAGAAGAGTTTAGTGTATTTTCTAACCTCTTCTTTGTGAAGAGGTTTTTTTAATGCCCAAAATACAACTGGGTTCAATAAGTATCGAAGGGATTGATCTTCATGAGTGAAATTACAGCGACTTACATAGTCCATGACGCCAAACATAACCCGCAGAAAAAAGCAGAGGGAATCGCGCTCGGCTTGACAGTGGGATCCTGGACTGACCTGCCGGAACTGGACCAAAAACAATTAAGAAAACATAAGGGAAGAGTGGTTTCTGTAGAAGGCTCGAGCCTGGACCATAATTCAGAAACAGTGGCAACAATCAAAATCGCCTATCCTGCCCTCAATTTTTCACCAGACCTGCCAGCCATTTTGACAACTGTTTTTGGAAAACTCTCGCTTGATGGCAAAGTGAAACTTGTCGATCTCGAATTTGGTGAAGAGTTAAAGAAACACTTCCCGGGTCCTCGCTTCGGAATTGAAGGAATCAGGAGGAAGCTTGGTGTCTATGACCGTCCATTGCTTATGAGCATCTTCAAAGGTGTCATCGGACGTGATATGGATTTTCTGCTAAAACAGCTTAAAGAACAAAGCCTTGGAGGAGTTGACCTGATCAAGGACGATGAAATCCTGTTTGAAAACGAGCTTACACCTATTGAAAAGAGGGTCACTCTTGGGAAAGAGGTCCTTGAGCAAGTCTATGAAACTACAGGGCACAGGACCTTATATGCGGCCAATCTGACAGGAAGAACTTCACAGTTGAAGGACAAAGCAAGAAAAGCGGCTGAACTTGGAGCCGATGCACTGCTGTTCAATGTGTTCGCCTATGGCTTGGATGTTTTGCAGGAACTAAGGGAAGATGATGAAATCAGCATCCCAATCATGGCTCACCCAGCGGTAAGCGGTGCGCTGACATCGGCCGATGAATATGGCTTTTCCCATTCCTTGCTTTTAGGAAAATTACTCCGCTATGCCGGAGCAGACTTCTCGCTTTTCCCGTCACCATATGGAAGTGTGGCACTTGAAAAGCAGCAGGCGATATCAATTGCTGAGGCACTGACTGCTGAGGATCAATACGAAAGGACCTTCCCGGTTCCATCAGCAGGCATACATCCTGGAATGGTGCCGCTATTAGTTAAAGATTTCGGAGTTGATTCAATCATAAATGCAGGCGGAGGCGTCCATGGTCATCCTGGTGGAGCACAGGGTGGAGGCAAGGCTTTCAGGCAGGCGATTGAAACCGTACTCCAGAGAAAAAGCCTTGAAGAAGGGTCACTGGAGCATGATGAATTGAAAACAGCTATACGCCTGTGGGGCTCATCAGAGGCGGTGGCAAAGTGAGTCAGCCAGTAATATTTTGCGACTTTGACGGAACAGTAACAGAAAAGGACAATATCATAGCCATCATGAATGAATTCGGTTCGGATGGCTGGGATGAAATAAAAGAAGCAGTGCTGGGCCGCAGGATTTCGATCAGGGAGGGAGTCGGGAAAATGTTTTCTCTCCTACCTGTTTCGAAGAAGGAAGAAATCATTCAGTTTGCTGTACAGAACGCCAGGATCCGCCCGGGATTTCAAGAGTTTCTTGATTATGCACATGAGGAAGGTATACCTGTTTATATCGTCAGCGGAGGGATTGATTTTTTCATAGAACCTATCATTCAAAAATTCGGACCGCTCGCTGGAGTGTATTGCAATAGTTCGGATTTTACAGGAAGTACGATAAAAATAGAATGGCCAAACAGCTGCGATGATCAATGTTCAAATGATTGCGGCTGCTGTAAACCATCCATCATGAGAAAGCTGGAAAAAAGGAGCGCATATAAAATAGTCATCGGTGACTCCGTAACAGATTTGGAAGCTGCAAAACAAGCCGACCTTGTGCTTGCCAGAGACTATTTAAAGGATAAATGCGAAGAATGGGAGATTGAACATAGACCATTCGAAACGTTTTATGACTGTATAGATGCACTTAAAACTGAGACAGGGGTGAGAGGATGAGCTCATTAGAAAGTAAGTGGGAAGAACTGGCCGACGTAAAGGCAGAACTGGCAGATCGTGATTGGTTCATGGGAACGAGCGGCAACCTGGCAATCAAAATGAACAGCGACCCGGTGCAATTCCTTGTAACGGCGAGCGGGAAAGATAAGCGGAAACGGACAGATGAGGACTTTTTGCTTGTTGACCAATTCGGCCGTCCGGTTGAAGAAACATATTTAAAGCCATCTGCTGAGACACTGCTCCATGTTGAGGTATACAAAAAGACAAACGCTGGCTGCAGCCTTCATGTCCATACCATCGATAATAATGTCATCTCTGAGGTCTATGGAGACAGAGGCGAGGTGCAATTCCAGGGGCAGGAACTGATTAAGGCATTTAATATCTGGGAGGAAGATGCTGTTCTAAAGATTCCTATTATTCCGAATTATGCACATATACCAACCTTGGCCAAAGCATTTTCAGAGCATGTTAAAGGAGATACAGGCGCTGTTTTGATCCGTAACCATGGGATTACTGTGTGGGGCAGGAATGCATTTGAAGCAAAGAAAATTCTTGAGGCTACCGAATTTTTATTCCGCTACCAGTTAAGGCTGCTCGAACACAAGCCATTCCAATTGTTCAAGGTCGTTTAAGGAATCATTTAGCAAATATACCATTAAACTAAGGGAGAGATTCACATGGCATTTATCGTAAAGCAAAACACACAGGAAAGAATACTTGATGAACAGCAGGTCGAAGCATTTCTGAACGAGCAGGAAGTCATCTATGAAAAATGGGAAATCAATAAATTGCCTGCAAATCTTCAAGAAAAATTCTTGTTAACAGATGAAGAAAAACAGGAAATCCTTGAAGCTTTCAGTGAGGAGATTAAAGATATCTCTGAACGCAGAGGCTACAAAGCTCAAGACGTCATTTCGCTTTCCGGCAATACACCGAATCTTGATCAGCTTTTGGCGAATTTCAAGCAGGAACACCACCATACAGATGATGAGGTAAGATTCATTGTCAGCGGCCATGGAGTATTTGTTATTCAGGGTAAGGACGGAGAATTTTTTGAAGTGTTCCTGAATCCAGGAGACTTGATCTCAGTTCCTGAAAATACACGTCATTACTTTACGCTTCAGGATGATCGCCAGGTGGTTGCAGTTAGAATTTTCGTTACAACTGAAGGCTGGGTTCCTATTTACGAAGAGGAAAAAGTCAGCCAGTAATCAAGGTGAAGGGCAAATTTTGTCGAAGAAAATTTTTTCATCCGTGAATATTGTCTTATTTTGCGAATCTATTTACATTCATCTAGGCATTTGCCATAATTCTTCAAGTAATCTATTTATTTTATTAAGCAATTAAAGTAGTAGAGGAGATATAGAAGTGTATCATTCGCAAAATGCTTTGTTGAAGGAAATCAATCGTGTAAGGGAATTGATGGTGGCTTCTGCACTTGAAACAGGATATACAAGTGCTGAGACAATCCGCCGGAGCCAGGAGCTCGACACTCTGATTTATGAATATCAATCATTATGCAGGGAGACAGAATTGCAAAGGCAAAGAACTAAAATTCTTTTCAGACAAATGATCCTGCTTACAAAAAAACAATATATTTTATCGCATGCGTGATAACATTCAGACATATGGAAACAATTAGCCACTGCCAGTAAATGGGCAGTGGCTAATGTTATTTTATAAGCAAATTAATGAGATAAAAGGCAAAGAATAAACGGTATGATGGAGAACGAAGAAACTGCTAATGATTTTAGTACTTGAGAAAAAATGTAACAATTTGCTCAAATTTTCACGATAAAATATCTTTGTGTGATTTTTATCATATTTTTATATGTTTATTTTATATATTTTTAACATAGATAGCTTCTTATCATCAGTCTGCTAACACACCTCACCATGTCACTTAACTTTCAATCACTTTTTACATTGGACTTGCTTCAGTTCGTGAAGTTTAAACCTCATTATTCACAAAACAATCTCAACTATGTTATCTACTTTTTTAATTGTTGGTACTATGCATGTAATACGATTCATATATCGTACTACATAGCATTTTATTTATATAAGGCTGTGTGAACAGTTTTTTACTGGATTGACCATTAAATTATGTCACATAAGTCTTTATTATGGCTATTTTCATCCTGCTTCATTTCTGCAAGGGCATTGCCATTTGGTGAGGAGGTTTTTCTTTGTATCAAAAGCTTCTCCAATAATATATTTCCTTCATTTAAAGAATACGAAGTTGTTTCGAAAATAGCTGAAAGTAAACGCTTACAAATTAATAGTTTTACATTTTCAGGAGGGGGAAAGAGAGTATGCACATTGTCGTATGTGTCAAGCAAGTGCCCGATACGAAGATCATCAAAATCAATCCTAAGACCAATACTCTGGACAGGCGAAGCGCACCAGCCATTTTGAATCCTTATGATGCTCACGCTGTACAGGAAGCTGTGAAAATCAGGAATAAAACAGGAGGAAGTATTTCAGTACTTTCTATGGGACCGCCACAGGCAGTATCTGTCATAAAAAAAAGTGTGGAAATTGGCGCAGACCGTGGATACCTCATTTCAGACAGAGCTTTCGCGGGAGCTGATACCCTTGCGACTAGTTATGCGCTCTCCAAGGCGCTTGAAAAAATATCGAAGGATCATCCCATAGACCTGGTCATTTGCGGCAAGCATGCGATTGATGGAGATACAGGACAAGTAGGACCTGGTATTGCGCGACGCCTTGATATTCCCCCGATCACGAACGTGATTGAAGTTTCAAAGGTTAATAAGGAAGAAAAATATGTCCATATCAAGCGCAAGCAAATCGATGGATACGAGGTCTTACAATCGCAGCTTCCTTGTTTGCTGACTGTTGAAAAAGAGATTAATGACATAGAGTATGCACCACTTCCAAACATGATCAATGCAGCAAGATATGAGCCGGTCATCTGGTCTGTGAATGATCTTGAAGATGTTGACAAGACCCAGTTGGGATTAAAAGGATCGCCAACGATTGTCGGCAAGATGTTCAGTCCACCTAAGCTAGAAGGCGGGAAAAGGATTGAAGGAGATGCCGATGCCCAAGTAGAGCAGCTAATGGGAATCCTGATGGAAAGAAAAGATTTATTGAAATTAAATGCAGCCAACTCTTGATTGTAGTTAAAAGGGGGAATAGCAGAATGGAAGAAAACCAGGGAGTCTGGGTATTCATTGAAGTAAATGATGGGAAAATCGAAGGAGTTTCACTGGAATTGCTTGGTGCAGGAAGGAAGCTTGCCGACAAACTGGAAGTGCCGCTGTCCGGGGTTATGCTTGGGCAAGGTGTCATGCCTTTAGCAAATGAAGTGATCTATGCTGGTGCAGACCAAGTATATGTCGTTGACCATCCGGTCCTGAAGGATTATCGGACTGAGTCCTATATGAAGGGTGTCTGCACCCTCGCTGAAAAATATAAGCCTGAAATCTTCCTTTATGGAGCCACTCCAAATGGAAAAGACCTGGCGAGTGCAGTTGCAACGGATTTAAGTACTGGTTTGACCGCGGATACAACGATGCTTGATGTCGATATTGAGAAAAGGCTGCTTGAAGCGAGCCGTCCTGCATTTGGCGGAAATATCATGGCAACCATTCTTTGTAAAAAACACAGGCCGCAAATGGCTACAGTCCGCCCTAAGGTAATGAAAGCCCTCGAAACGGATGAAGGCAGGAAGGGAGTCATCATCGAAGAGGAGTTGGAACTTAGGGAAGAAGATATGCGCACAAAGGTGCTTAAAATTGTGAAGGACGTAACAAAAAAGGCAAGCCTGGCAGAAGCCCATGTCATCGTCGCTGGCGGAAAAGGTTTGGGCGATATCCAGGGATTCCAGCTTATTCATGAGTTAGCAGAAGTGATTGGAGCAAGTGTAGGCGGCACAAGGGATGTTGTTGAAGCAGGCTGGCTGAAGCATGAGCAGCAAATAGGCCAGACTGGCGAGACGGTTACGCCGAAAATCTATTTTGCCATCGGAATTTCAGGGGCAATCCAGCATGTCGAAGGAATGAAGAACTCTGAGCTGATCATTGCCATAAACAAGGATCCGAACGCTCCGATTTTCGATGTAGCCACATATGGCATTGTTGGTGACGCATTGGAAATTGTACCGAAACTAATCAAGCAGTTCAAAGAGCTCAGCAAAGAGAAGGGCGGGGAAATGAGCTATGTCTGAAAAATTTGATGTAATCGTCGTAGGAGCCGGCCCTGCTGGAACTTCATGTGCCTACAACTGTGCCAAAAATGGCCTGAAAGTATTGCTGATTGAACGTGGTGAATACCCAGGTTCAAAGAACGTTATGGGTGGGGTTCTTTATCGGAAACAGATGGAAGACATTATTCCGGAATTTTGGAAGGAAGCGCCACTGGAGCGGCCTGTTGTTGAGCAGCGCTTCTGGATGATGGATAAAGAATCGGTTGTCCAGTTTGGCTACAAAGGTCTTGAATGGGCGGTTGAACCATATAATAACTTTACAGTACTGCGTGCCCAATTTGACCAATGGTTCGCAAAGAAAGCGGTCGAACAGGGTGCCTTGTTGATTAATGAAACAGTTGTCACAGAATGTATTGTAGAAAATGGCAAGGTAATAGGCGTGCGCACCGACCGCCCTGATGGAGAAGCGTATGCGGATGTTGTCGTGCTCGCAGACGGTGTAAACTCCCTGCTATCCAAGCAGCTTGGCTTCCACAGAGAATTCCGTCCTGATGAAGTGGCACTGACGGTTATGGAAGTCATCAATCTTCCAAAGGACAAAATCAATGAACGCTTCAATCTTGAAGGAAATCATGGAACGACAATTGAGATATTCGGTGATTCAACGCAAGGCAATCTTGGTACTGCCTTCCTTTATACAAACAAAGAAAGTTTGAACATCGGGGTAGGCACTACACTCTCAAGCATGATCAAAGCCAAATTGAAGCCATATGAGCTGCTTGATTACCTGAAGAAACATCCAATGGTCCGCCCGTATCTGGAGGGAGGGGAATCAGCAGAATACCTGGCCCACTTGATACCTGAGGGAGGATTCAATTCCGTGCCAAGGGTTGCGGGGAACGGTGTGCTTGTAGTCGGGGATGCCGCCCAGCTCGTCAACGCCATTCACCGTGAAGGGTCAAACATGGCGATGGCTTCAGGCCAAATGGCTGCAGAAGCGATCGTTGAAGCCAAAAAGGATGGCGATTTCAGCGAGAGCAGCTTGAATCGCTATAAAGAAGCGTTATTCGGAAGCTTCATCATTAAGGACCTTGAAAAATATAAGGATGCAGCACATACCTTTGAGACATACCCGCAGTATTTCAAGGAATATCTGCCGATGATGAACAAGGCAATGAGCAAGTTTTTCACTGTTGATGGAACACCAAAGAAAGAAAAACAAAAGGAAATCATGCGCAGCGTGACGGCTGAAAAAGGAACCTTTAAGGTTATGCAAGACATCTATCGTGCCTGGAAGGCGGTGAAATAATGTCAACGACAAACATCGAGGAAAAACAATTTCTTTTAAGGTTTAAGTGTGACACAAAATCGCATCTTACAGTTTTGGACCATGACGTCTGCATGACACAATGTCCTGACAAGCTTTGTACCGTTTTCTGTCCTGCTGAGGTGTATAAGTGGGAAGGGAAAAGGATGCAGGTAGGCTATGAGGGCTGCCATGAATGCGGTAGCTGCCGGATCGGATGCCCTTACCAGAATATAAAATGGGAATATCCAAAAGGCGGCCACGGCATTGTATTCAGGCTTGCTTAATAGTTAATTAGAAGAGACTGGCGGACAAATAATTCGCCAGTCTCTTTACTATTTTATACAAGCAAAAAAATGAGTACAAAGGTGTTGACTGTTAGTGGGAAGATGGTTTGTAAAAGTGATGGGATTTACTTTACAAGTTAGTCGTACCAATTGTTTCTATATTCATCATATGTAAGTTAATTCACAAGTGGGTTCAAAAAAAGGTGTAGCTTTTTAAAAGAGGGGATAAAAGAGGGGGTTAACTGATTTTTTCTTGCTGGCGCATTGTGTGAAGCTGATCACTGAGGATTTCTTTTTCTATGTTCCTCGCTGCCTCCATAGCATCATCAAAAGTGTCAAACAGTGCTGATGCATAAACTGGCTTGCCGGCATCATAGATTCCTGATGAATCTGATTTGTATATCGTTACATTCCAATTGAAGTATTCACTGTCTTCTTTTTGGTGCCCTTGAAGCCCAATCAATAAATGGGTATGCAGCAGGTCAGCCTGGGTGTCGATAAAAGCCTTCTTATCGCTAAGCCCTGCTTGCACAAGTGACTTTTGATAAAAATCGCGGTACAAAGTATTCTGCAAGGTAAGATCACTCCTTTTACTTTTAGCTATAACTTTATTATATGTAAGGAGTTATAATATTTGAAGGAGAATTGTTAAAATTTTTAGAAATTTTAACAAAGTGTCATTTTTCCTTCACAATTTCTTGAATAAATCCAAATTGTGATGCCTATCACAACCTCTAATACGAATGCTTTCTATAATTAAAATATACCATATATTATAGGAGGCCGATTTAAGATGACAGGATGTTTGAGTGGTATTAACCAGGATTCAAGTTTTACATTAAGTGCTGGTCTTCAACAATTAAAAAATGAGCATCCGCCACTATTAGAGATGCTTTCAAACCTTTTGGATCTTTCACAGAAAATTGAAGAAGGGGAGCAAATGGAAGAAAACTTCTCGAGGCTGAGGGAGATGGTCATTGAGTTCCTTGCGGAGCTGGAGCCGCATTCAGAGAGAGAGGAAGGCGTATTGTTTGAGATGATGGCAGCCTATATTGGAAGAGAAATGGGACCGATTGCCGTCATGGAATATGAGCATGATCAGGCAAAGCGCTTTATCGGGACCTTCCTTCATAATACAAAGGATGGCACCATTGGTTTTTCAAATGAGAAGATGATTGAAAATGCCCAGATGATAAAAAATGCAAATTACACTTTGGTGAGCCATTTTGCTAAAGAGGAAAGCATTCTTTTCCCGATGGCGGAGAATATGTTCAGCGAGGAAGAAAAACAGGAATTGGCTGAACGCATTAAGGTGATATAAAGATTGAAAAGGGTGAAGCAGCCAATGCTTCACCCTTTTTAAATCTTTTTAAGCTTCAGTGATCGTGATTAGTTTAATGTCTTTTGTATCGAATCGATAAAAAACATCATCTTCATCAGTAAATTCAATCAACCCTTCTTGGTCTTTGGCATCCTGGATGGCTCCAGCAATGTCCTCCACCTCGATAGGTCGTGAAACGGAAAAATCTTTTTCGAAAAAATAATTGATCTTAAACTTAGACATGATAATCTCCCTTCATTAAATCCTCACTTTCTTTCTTTCCTTATCAGGGGCATGCCTAAACATAAAAGCGCAAATGGAAATAATTAATTCTAAAAAATAGGAATGATTCAACCTTTCCTATCTGTGCCATTCAGCCAGTTTTTCATCTGAAGGAAGGAACATAGTCAGTAGTCCCAGCAGGGGCAGGAATCCGACAGCGATGATCATCAATGGCAAGCCGATCAGGTCAGCAAGATATCCAAGACCGACAGATCCAATAGCCCCCATACCGAATGCAAGACCGACCGTCAATCCCGCCATCGTGCCGATTTTACCTGGAACAAGCTCCTGTGCGTATACAACAGTAACCGAAAAGCTCGACATCAACATAAAGCCGCTAAGGGTAAGCAGGGCAAAGGCGATGCTGTACGGCATAAATGGAATGATGGCGGATAGAGGCGCAGTCGCAATCATCGAAAGGAATATAATGTTTTTCTTGCCAAAACGGTCTGCCAGCGGGCCTCCGAAAAAAGTGCCGAACGCACCGGCAACAAGGAACGCAAACAGGAAAATTTGCGCCTCTTTAATCGAAAGGCCATATTTGTCGATTGTATAAAACGCGTAAAAATTCGTCATGCCCGAGATATACCAGGAACGGGCGAAAATCAAAAATAAAATCAGGACAAGCGCCATTTTGATATTTTTTGAGATCCCTTTATTTACTTGTTTGTTAGCTTGATTGACTTTGGCAGCTATTTTTTCATAATCCAATTTCCGGCTGTACCAGGCGGCAATATATAAAAGTAGCCCCACAGCTATCGCTGCGACAATTGTAAACCATACTGCTCCAAACTGGCCGAGCGGGACGAGAATGAGCGCAGTGATCAGCGGGGCAAGGGCCTGTCCGGAATTGCCTCCAACCTGGTAAATGGACTGTGCAAGCCCCCTCCGCGGACCGGCTGCCATATAGGCCACCCGGGAACCTTCAGGATGGAACACAGCTGACCCAAGTCCAATGAATAAAACGGAAAGAATAACATATTCAAAACTCGAAGCGAATGCAAGGCCGAGGACACCGAACATGGTCGAGGTCAAACCAAGCGGCAAGGCATAAGGCATTGGTTTCTTGTCGGTTGCCATTCCTATCAGAGGCTGAAGGATGGAAGAAACGATATTCAAAGAAAAGGCGATCATTCCTAATTGAGTGAATGAAAGTCCCATCGATTTTTCAAGAATGGGGAACATCGCCGGAATGACGGATTGGATGGAGTCATTCAATAAATGTACTAACCCGATGATGAAGAGTATCTTATATGCAGTCTCATTTTGATTCTGCGGTTTGGCGCTAACTGCGGCAGCTGATTGGCTCATGATTTTCTCCTTCTAAAAATATTTCGGTTTCCTACATATCATTTTACAAAAAAAGTCACCATATAAAAATAGCTTTTATAGTGAAATATATGGTCTAATATAATTTAGAAAATACAGATTATTTTTTCGAGGGGGAAGCATTGTATGGAAAAAGCTGTGAGCACCTTGATGAACCAAGAAATTTTAGAAGAATTCCTGGGGCGTTTCGGGCTGGAAAAGGAAGTGAAGAAACTTGGAGATTTCGAGAATTATGTTTATGAAACTTATAAAAATGGCCAGCCATATATCATGAGGCTCACCCACAGTTCTCACCGGGACATGGATGAGGTTTTATCCGAATTGGATTGGATGAGGCATTTGAAAAGTAAAGGTCTGTCTGTACCCGAGGTTTTTCAATCGGAAGAAGGAAACTTTGCAGAAGAGATTAAGGCAGCCGATGATAGTTCGTTTTATGGCTGTGTATACACCAAAGCTAAAGGGAAGGCTGTCAGTGTCCGTTCTGATGACTTTAATGAAGCTCTGTTCAAAAAATGGGGAGAAACGACGGGGAAAATGCATCTTGCGACCAAATCCTATGAGCCGTCTAGAGGCATAAAAGAACGATCAAACTGGGATGATGACGATCTTCTGTCAATTGAAAAATATTAT
Organism: Mesobacillus sp. S13; assembly: GCF_020422885.1. Taxonomy (NCBI): domain Bacteria; kingdom Bacillati; phylum Bacillota; class Bacilli; order Caryophanales; family Bacillaceae; genus Mesobacillus; species Mesobacillus sp. S13. Next base: position 1,562,522 of record NZ_CP084622.1, read on the forward strand.
CCTGCCGAAGATGGGCAATTAGTAGAAAAGGCGAATGAAGTGATCGCCATGATTTCAGAACTGCCGAAAAATAAGGATAATTACGGTATCATCCATACTGATATCCATTCCGGGAATTTCTTTTACGATGGAGAACAGATTCATGTTTTCGATTTCGATGATGCAAGTTACCATTGGTTCGCTTCGGATATCGCGATTCCTCTGTACTATTCTATCCTTTATCGGATCCCTGCAAGCGAGGAAGCAGAGCGAAATCGTTTTGGCAATTTATTTCTGGATGCTTTTATTGAAGGATATCAAAAAGCTAATTCGCTGCCAGACGGCTGGGAGGAACAAGTCCCGTTATTCCTGATGCTTCGTGATATTGTACTGTACGCTGTTCTCCATAAAAAAATCGCCCCAGAGGATCGGGACGAAAAATTGAAGGGAATGATGGTAGAAATTGCAGAAAGAATCAGGAACAAACAGCCAATCGTGAAAATGGATTAACCTCTGTTATTATTTTTCTTATAGAAGGTATATAGTAAAAAGGTGCCGCTAAGAAGAAGAGCTGTCAACAGCAAGAAAAAAAAGAAACCAATTTCATCGATTAGCCTACTTAAATAGGCAATAAGCGCAATGTCTGTGATTACCGATATAATCAGAAAATAGCGGATATATTGTGGGTACATGAACTCTCACCATCTTTTATTTTCTATTATGTATGTTTATGGTATAAGTGATACAAAAACACCAGAGCAATAGGCTGCTGGTGTTTTTTTCCTGAAAGCAAAAATATCGGATGTCCCGGCTAATCAAGGCGCCTGTGGTTTATTATCACCACCCACGGCTTGCACCGCCTCCTCCTGATGAGCCGCCACCGCCACCTCGAGGTCCGCCGCCACCTCCGCCTCTTGAAATGATCGATAACAGCAGGTAGGTTAAGGTCCCGCCGAAGAACATAAAATCGAGGACAATGACGCCGATTACGATGATGACGAGAAGCCATGAAGGTATAGGGAGGTCTTGCTGCTGCTGAACAGCATCTTGTGCACTTCCGAATTCATTTGTACCCGATACCTCGTTGGCAAGCGCCTGATATGTGTTCATGACAGCGAGGTTAGGCTGCCCATTTTGAAGATGCGGAATCGCATACTCATCAAGGATACGACCTGCCTTGCCGTCAGGAATGATTCCTTCAAGTCCATATCCAACTTCGATCCTGATTTTCTTTTCCTGCAGGGCAATTACAAGCAGAACGCCATTATCATCTTCCGCTGTGCCCAGTCCGTACTGGCGATACGCTTGGACCGAGTATTCCTCAATGCTTGACTCGCCAATCGAGTCGACGGTGAGGACAGCAACCTGTGAAGAAGTCTGGTCATCAATCGACCTTCCAATGTTTTTAATTTGTATTTCTTCGTTCTCGCTTAAAACATTGGCAAAATCCTGAACATAGATATCACCTACTGGTGCAGGTATCTGATTTGGTGCCGCGATTGACCCGGCCGGAAGCAGCAATAGCAGGATGCCAAGTATTGCTGCAAGGCGAGGGAATCTATTTATTCTCATCATCAGCCTCCAAAGTCAACCTCAGGGGCATCCTGTGCCTGAGGGTCAGCCTTGAAGTATTCCTTAGCATCAAAACCAGTGATATTCGCGATAATGGCACCTGGGAATTGCTTCACTTTCCGGTTATAAACAGATACCTGATCATTATAATCTTTTCTTGCTACAGCTAACCTGTTCTCTGTACCAGCAAGCTCATCCATTAATTGAGTGAACTGTTTGTCCGCTTTCAAGTTTGGGTAATTTTCAACTATTACCAGTAAGCGGCTCAATGCGCTGGACAATTCAGCATTAGCAGTTGCCTGTTCTTCCGGTGTATTTGCTCCTCCTAATTTTGCGCGAGCATCTGAAATGGATTGGATGACTTCTTTTTCATGTGCTGCATAGCCTTTTACCGAATTGACAAGGTTGGGAATGAGGTCAAGCCTCCGCTGAAGCTGGTTCTCTACCTGCGCATAAGCTTGATTGACATTCTCTTCCTCGGCAACGAAATTATTATAGCTGCCAACTCCCATCATGATGAAAATTCCTAGTATGACTAATAAACCAATGACAATTCCTAATCCTTTTTTCACTATAGACACTCCTAATTCATAGTTGTATGTTGATGCCCGTATTTTTCCCTCAAATACGAGAGTTTTAAACTTATTGGTGATGATATTCGTTGCATAGGAACCTTACCTTTTCATTTTTTTACTTGTACCTCTTCATTTAATTATTGAATGCCTGTTGATTGTAGTGGAAGGCGCGTAGACTCCTCCGAAAATGCTAACGCATTTCCATCGTGCGTGGGCAGGTCCGAGGAAGCATAATCAATGTCCTGCGGGATGAGCAAGTCATGGGGAGACCCCGCAGGCGCTTGCGCCGAGGAGGCTCCCCGACTGCCCGCGGAAAGCGAAGCGCCTGGAACGGAAATCAACAGTCTTGTTTAAAGACTTTATTTAGTTTTTCATATAAAATTAAGGGAAATACTGATAAAAACAACGAATTCAGATATACTCTAGTTATGGATTAGTCGTATAAGGTAAAGGAATGAATATGTATGAACAATGAGACAGAAAAATCTTTGAAATTATTCATTGTATTGTCCAGAGCGTACAGGGCTGTCAATGAAAAGGTAAACAAGGTCATCCAAAAAAATGGGCTTAACCCGACAGAATTTGCTGTATTAGAGCTTTTATACCATAAAGGCGAACAGCCATTGCAGCAAATTGGGGGGAAGATCCTGCTCGCAAGCGGCAGCATCACCTATGTAGTTGATAAGCTTGAAGAAAAGGGCTATTTAAATAGAGTAGCCTGCCCGAAAGATCGAAGAGTCACATATGCGAAAATTTCTGATGATGGAAGAAAATTAATAGAAGAGATTTTTCCTGAACACAGCGCCTTGATCCATGAGCTCATGGACAGTCTGGATGATGATGAAAAAGATACAGCGATTGAGCTGTTGAAAAAGCTGGGCCTTTCTGTGAGCAAGTATTAAAAAAAACGGCAGATGCCGTTTTTTTTATTGCTTTTTTCGGGAAATTTTATGGAAAGACCAAGTAATAAAAAGGGAAAAGGGGAATATCCGTAGAATAGGAAAGAGATGGGGATAATATTTCCGTATAAAGAAAAAGGGGGCAATACCGTGAAATTTGAGCAATATACATATACTCGCCCGAATTTGGATGAAGTCACTGCCAAATTCGATAAACTGCTTGAAGAATTCAAAAATGCAGGCTCTGTTGAGGAGCAAAGTACGGCAATGAATGGGATCAATGATTTGCGCAATGATGTAGGCACGATGTTCAATCTTTGCTATATCCGCCACTCAATCGATACCGAAGATGAGTTCTATAAGCAAGAACAGGATTTCCTGGATGAACTCGCTCCACAGGTAGAGGGTTTGGTGACAAAATATTATGAAGCACTTGTTTCATCTGCTTTCCGTGATGAACTTGAAGCGAAATGGGGACGTCAGCTCTTTGCTTTGGCTGAAGCACAGTTAAAGCAGTTTTCACCTGAAATCGTTCCATTGATGCAGAAGGAAAACAAGCTTTCTACTGAATATACAAAGCTTGTTGCTTCAGCGAAAATCATGTTCGAAGGGGAAGAGAGGACCCTTGCACAACTTGACCCTTTTACAGAGTCCAAAGACCGTGAAACAAGAAAGAAAGCAAGCGAAGCAAAATTCGCATTCTTTTCTGAGCATGGAGAAGAGTTCGACCGGATATATGATGAGCTTGTTAAAGTGAGGACAGAAATGGCCCACAAGCTTGGCTACAGCAATTTTGTAGAGTTGGCATACTACCGCATGTTCCGTACGGACTATGACAGCAGCATGGTAGCAGCATTCAGGGACCAGGTTCATAAATACATTGTTCCGGTAGCTTCAAAGCTTAAGGAGCGCCAAATGAACCGTATTGGTGTGGAAGAGTTAAAGTATTTTGATGAGCCATTCGATTTCAAAACAGGAAATGCCGCACCAAAAGGAAGTCCTGAGTGGATCATTGAAAATGGTCAAAAAATGTATGATGAGCTATCTTCTGAAACTGGTGAATTTTTCACCTATATGAATGAAAACAACCTGATGGACCTGGTGGCGAAGAAAGGCAAAGCAGGCGGAGGCTATTGCACATACATTGAAAACTATAAGTCACCATTCATATTCTCGAACTTTAACGGCACCTCAGGGGATATTGACGTCCTTACACATGAAGCAGGGCACGCGTTCCAGGTATATTCCAGCCGTCATTTTGAGATTCCTGAATATAACTGGCCAACATATGAAGCTTGCGAAATCCATTCGATGAGCATGGAATTCTTCACTTGGCCATGGATGGAACTGTTTTTCAAAGAAGATACCGACAAATATAAGTTCTCGCACCTAAGCAGCGGATTGCTATTCATGCCATACGGAGTTTCTGTCGACGAATTCCAGCACTGGGTATATGAGAATCCTGAAGCAACACCAGCAGAAAGAAAGCAACAATGGCGAGAAATCGAAAAGAAGTACCTTCCTCATAAAGACTATGACGGAAACACTTATTTAGAAGAAGGGGGATTCTGGCAGCGACAGGGCCATATATATAATTCACCTTTCTACTATATCGATTACACACTTGCGCAGATTTGTGCCTTCCAATTCTGGAAGCGTTCAAGAGAGAATCAGGAAGAAGCTTGGAAAGATTATGCTAACCTGTGCCAGCTGGGAGGAAGCATGGCTTTCACTGACCTCGTCAAGGAAGCGAACCTAATTTCTCCATTCGAAGAAGGCTGTGTCCAGTCAGTGATTGGCGAAATTGAAAACTGGCTTGACTCAGTTGACGACACTAAGCTGTAATAAAGGAAAAGCGTAGCCTCTAGTGGTTTCGCTTCAGACTGCAGGTAAACTTGATGAAAATCAGTTTTCTGCAGTTTTTTTGTTTGGTTATTTATCGGTGGATTTGATAGCTTTCGTCTTGAACGGCACCCTTATGGAGGAGGAAGAGGATGCATAAGGGTGTCTATCGCGGAGAACGGAACCCTTATGAAGGAGGAAGAGGATGCATAAGGTTGTCTATCGCGGAGAACGGAACCCTTATGAAGGAGGAAAAGCTTGCATAAGGGTGTCTAACGCTGAGAACGGCACCCTTATGGAGGAGGAAGAGGATGCATAAGGGTGTCTATCGCGGAGAACGGAACCCTTATGAAGGAGGAAAAGCTTGCATAAGGGTGTCTAACGCTGAGAACGGAACCTTTATGGAGAAGGAAGAGGATGCATAAGGGTGTCTATCGCGGAGAACGGCACCTTTATGGAGGAGGAAAAGCTTGCATAAGGGTGTCTATCGCCAGGATTGCTCTTCTCAGAGGATAACCCTGCACGAACTTAAAAAAGCCCGCATCCTCATGCGGGCTTTCTGCTTACATACTCCGTTCTTTTTTCACCTGTCTGAAGAAAAACACTTCATAAATAACAGGGATCAAAATCAAGGTTAATAGGGTGGAGGAGGTGAGTCCTCCAATTACGGTTACTGCCAGCCCTTTTGAAATCAAGGTGCCAGATGATGTAGTGAGCGCCAATGGAATCAATGCAGCGATTGTCGCAAAAGCTGTCATCAGGATTGGCCGCAGTCTTGTGATCCCTGCTTCCACAAGTGCCTCGCGGATAGGCATTCCTTTTTCCGTACGGTTCTGGCCGATTCGGTCGACCATAACAATCGCATTGGTTGTGACAATCCCGATTAGCATCAGCAGTCCAATCATGACACTTACTGACATTGGTTCATCGGCAATCCACAGTCCGAGCAGGGAGCCGATTGGGACGAAAATTAAGGATGAGAGAATAATGAACGGAATCCTTGCCTGGCCGAATGTAATCAGCATCGTCAAATAAACAAGCCCGATGGCAACGATCATCGCAATTCCCAGCTGAGTGAATGTTTCAACTGTCTCATCACTGCCTCCTCCGCCTTCAAGAGAAACACCCTCAGGTAGTTTAATGTCATTTTGGACACCATCAATGACAGCACTCGAAACGGCTCTAATATCATTGGAATCAATTTGTGCAGAAACGCGGGCGAATATCTTCCCATCTAATTTCTGGATCGAAGTAAAAGCTTCCGTTTCAGTGATACGGGCTATTTCAGTGATAGGAGTCGGTCCTTGTTGAGTGAAGATCATCGTATTTCTGAGATCCTCTATTGTTTCGGATTTTTCATCATAGGTAATGGAAACACGTCGTTCTTCACCACCGAGATTCATAGAACCAGCATCAACTGGTTTTGTTTTATCAGTGATCGTACCAAGCACCTGGAATCCGGAAATCCCTAATTGAGCCGATTTTTCAGGGTCGATATCTACAATCACTTGCTTTTGTTTCTCGGAAAAATTGTTGGATACATACTTCAGGTCTTCCTGCTTCATCATGTATTCTTCGACTTTTGCAGCTGCGTCCTGCAACACAGACAGATCAGTAGAATATAAGTCAATATTGACATTATTATTTGAAGGCGGACCGCCAGTAGATTGTTCCTGGATGCCAATTTTCGCATCCGGTTCTATTGCTAGAACGATTTCTTCCATTTCTTTTTCAAGCTCTGAGATGAACTCTGAAACACTTACACCTTCACCAAGACTTATAAAATAGTTAGCCTGGTTCTGGCGTTTAAGCCCAGTCTGGAAGTCCCGGCTGCCAATTCCAACGGTGACATCATTGATATCTTTTTGTTCTGCGAACATGTTCTCGACCTTCAAGGAAACTTCGTTCGTCTTTTCCAGTGAAGTGGAGGATGGCAGTTGGAATGTTGCGACCAGCAGCTTTTGCTCTTCATTCGGAATGAACGTGAAACCAAGACCTTTGACAAGGAATCCTGAACCCGCGAGCAGGGCAATGGAAAGGAAGATGACAAGAGTTTTATGGTTCAGTGACCATCTGATGGATGATGCATAGGCTCTTTGCATTGCTCCTTCTTTTTCTTCCTTAGGCACCTTTTTGAATGAGAATTTAGCAAGGATTGGCACGATTGTTACAGCTACAATCAATGATGCCAGCAATGAGAATACTATCGTCAGTGCAAACGGAAGGAAGAATTCCCCGGTAATGCCTCCGACAAGTCCCAATGGTAAGAATACAACAACCGTGGTTATGGTTGAGGATGTGATCGCCTTCAGAATTTCTTTCGTTGAGTCCTGAATCAATTCATCTGTCATGGCTTTATTTTCTTTACGGACTCTTCGGAAAATGTTCTCAATTACTACGATGCTATCATCGACCACCCGGCCAACTGCGACAGCCATGCCGCCAAGAGTCATGATGTTCAATGAGATATCAAGCTGATTCAAAAAGATTGACGAAATCAATAACGAAAGCGGAATCGATACAATGGCAATAATCGTCGCCCTGAAGTTCCTGAGGAAAATCAGTACAGCGATTGAAGCGAACAGGGCTCCGAGCAAACCTTCCTTAACAAGGGTATTGACCGATTTTTCAATTCCTTCCGCAGAATCGAACCCAATCGCGTATTCAAGCCGGTCGTCATAGCTGTTGATAACTGATAATACCTTCTCGGCAACCTCTACCGTATTTGCATCCTGTTTTTTCGTGATGGCCATCGATAAAGATTCTTTTTTGTTATAGCGGGTAATTTCTGGCTTTTCGGTTACAACCTCAATCGAGGCAATATCCCCCAGCTTAACTGGAGGGGCATTTGGAGCGAATTTTGACTGCAAAACCAGGTTTTCGAGTTCATTGATTTCTTCAATTTTTTCCTGGACCCTTACTGGCACCTGGATTTCATTTTCATTCAAGTTGCCAGCTGGAAAGCTGAATTTTTTTGCATTGATGCTTTCTTTAATCTCATTCAAGCTAAGGGCAAGCTGTGCAGCCTTTCCTTGATCAACTGTAATTTGAAGGATATCCTCAGTCATACCGCCAACCGAAACACTGTTTATTCCCTGAATCTTATTCAGTTCGGGAATGATCTCCTCGTTAACAAGCTGTTCTAGGTCCTGATTCCCTTTTGCAAACAGCGAAATGTTGAAGATCGGGAAGGTGCCAAATGAAAAGCGATTAACATTTGTCTCAACTGTTTCGGGGAGTCCTGCCTCCTTGATGAAGGAATTGACCTGCTGTTCAGCATCATCCAGTTCGGCATCGAAAGGGAACTCAAGATTGATGATTGCGATGCTTTCAAATGAAGAACTCTGGATTTTCTTTAAACCTTCAATCCCTTTCAATTTAGTCTCCAGCTTCTCTGTCACTTGCTCATTGATATCCTGAGGGGATGCTCCAGGATATATGACTTCCACAGATAGCTGAGGGAATTCTATATTCGGCAGTAAATCGACCTTCAGACGAGTGAAGGAATACAGTCCGCCGAGTATCAGCAAAAAAGAAATAATAAAAACTGCAAAAGCATTTTTCAGACTGAATCGTGTCAGAAACCCCATTAGGTTTACCTCATTTCTAAAAAAAGTTATGCTCTTATTCTATATGTCTTCTATGTATATTTCATTTTTAAACTGTAAAAATTTAAAATAGTTTTTCGCGATGATGCGGTTGCAGGAACAGGGGGTTTTTATCGTAATTGGTGCTCTTTTCGGGGTTTTTAATTTTCATAGAAAAAATAAAGGTCCGGCAGCAAGCCGAACCTTCGAGGGACTTATTTGCGTTTTATGGTGATATCATCGTTTTCGATGACTGCTTTCAATTCAGTCGCATTTGGTTCTTCAAGAATGAAGTCCGCGATGGAATCCTCAAGCTGTTCCTGAATTGAGCGGCGCAGAGGGCGTGCACCAAAAGCAGGGTGGTATCCAAGCTCAGCAAGCTTTTCCTTTACTTCAGCTTCTACTTCAAGACGGATGTTCTGCTCTGAAAGGACATCCTTCAGTTCAGTAAGCATCAAGTTAACAATCTGAAGAAGATGTTCTTTTTCAAGTGCCTTGAACTCGATGATGCTATCGAAGCGGTTCAGGAATTCAGGCTTAAAGAAGCCCCCCAGGGAATCAAGTATACTTGATTCGTTGACAGCGGTGCTCTGGTCGAATCCTACTTTGATCGTTTTGTGCCCGACTCCTGCGTTGCTTGTCATGATGATGACAGTGTCCTTGAAGCTTACGGTGCGGCCCTGGCTGTCTGTCAGGCGTCCGTCCTCAAGAATCTGCAGGAACATATGCTGTACATCTGGGTGTGCTTTCTCGATTTCATCCAGCAGAATGATGCTGTATGGGCTCCGCCTTACCTTTTCGGTCAGCTGGCCAGCCTCATCATGGCCTACATAACCTGGAGGTGAACCAATCAGCTTGGAAACGCTGTGTTTTTCCATGTATTCACTCATGTCTAGACGAACCATTGCATCTTTAGAGCCAAACAGTTCTTCTGCCAATGTTTTTGTCAATTCTGTTTTACCGACACCTGTTGGACCGACGAATAGGAAGGAGCCAATCGGACGGTTTTTAGATTTCAGACCTGCACGGCTGCGGCGAATTGCTTTGGCTACTTTCTGTACAGCTTCCTCCTGGCCAATGACCTTACCATTAAGGTTAACAACAAGGTTTTTCATCCTAGCCTGTTCGTCCTCCTGAAGTTTGCCCACGGGAATTCCAGTCTTCTTCTCAATGATTTCCTGAATATGCTGGACTGTGACCAACGGACGTGTTGTGTTGCCGTTTTCTTTCAATGCCTTTTCAAGCTTGTTTTCCTCATCACGCAGCTTTGCAGCTTTTTCGTAGTCTTCCTGCTGCAATGCCATTTCCTTTTCCTTTGCTATTTCAGCTAAGCGGCGTTCAGCATCGTTTTTATTTGTGTAATCAGAAACAAGGTTAAGCTTTGAACCAGCTTCGTCCATTAAATCAATCGCTTTGTCAGGGAGAAAGCGGTCCTGGATGTAGCGTTGTGACAGCTGTGCGCATGCCTTGATTGTTTCTTCCGGAAAGGAAACCTGATGGAAATCTTCATACTTGGACTGAATTCCCTTCAGGATTTCGATAGCCTCGTCCACTGTTGGTTCCAGGACGTGTACTGGCTGGAAACGTCTCTCGAGCGCGGCATCCTTTTCGATTTGTCGATACTCCTTCAGTGTTGTTGCACCGACCACTTGAAGCTCACCGCGGGCTAGTGCTGGCTTCAGGATATTCCCTGCATCCATAGAGCCTTCTGCAGACCCTGCTCCAACAAGCTGGTGGATTTCATCAATGAACAGGATGATATTCTTGCGAGCCTGTAATTCAGAAATCAGCTGTTTCATTCTTTCCTCGAATTGTCCTCGTATACCTGTGTTCGAGACCATTGATGCGACATCCAATAAATAAACTTCTTTGTTTTTCAGTTTATTCGGTACATCGCCTTCAACAATTTTAAGAGCAAGTCCTTCCGCTATGGCTGTTTTACCTACACCAGGTTCCCCGATCAGAACTGGGTTATTTTTATTCCTTCTATTTAAAATTTCAATTACTCGTGTGACTTCTTCGTTTCTTCCGATCACCGGGTCAATCAAGCCAGTCTTCGCGATATGGGTCAAGTTTCTGCCATATTGATCAATGAAGCCATTTCCTCCGCCGGCAGTTTTTACAGCTGCAGAAGGGGTAGGATTTGGATTTTGGTTATTCATGTTACCTGAGAACTGTTTGAACATATCATTGAAAGGTGAGCCTCCAAAATCGGAAAATCCGGACATTGGGCTGCCGAAGGAAGCACCTAATTTTTCTTTTTCTGATTGATAACAATCTTCACAGAGCATTAAATGCTTCTGATTACCGTTTAAATTGACTCTCAACTGAATATTGGCGTGTTTCTCATGGCAATTTTGGCAAAGCATTTAAATTCCTCCTTCAAAATGAATTCTTTTTATAAAATAATCAAACATAAGCTCTTGACTTTGACTATATTTGATCAATTTAACTTTATTATACTTTGACCTTTTTTGACTTTCAAGATTTTTGACTATGGTATTTTTTAGAAATTGTTGTATTAGGTCTTGAATTAAAAAAGCTCGTCATGGTTTGTCTATCCATACATATATTGAGAAGGAGGGAGGGGAACGCTTTGAAGACAAATTGGGGTGCTGCCTTTCAAATCGCTGCTGTTTATGTCGGTACCGTTGTTGGAGCAGGCTTTGCGACAGGGAGGGAAATCGTCGAATTCTTTTCCCGCTTTGGACTTTTTGGATTGATTGGTGTTTTCATGGCGGGATATATTCTTACATATATGGGTGCAAAATTGATGCGAATCGCAGCGGCGATCGGTGCCCGTTCATATGAAGAAATGAATGTACATTTATTTGGGAAGTTTTTTGGCAGAATCATCAATGTGATGATGCTGTTTATGCTGCTTGGTGTATGTGCCGTCATGTTATCAGGCGCAGGGGCTGTTTTTGAGGAGCAGCTTGGGTTGACCAAGTCACTGGGAATCTTTGTCACGATTGCACTGTCGCTTGCTGTCATGGTTGTCGGCTTAAAGGGCGTCTTTGCAGTGAATACTTTTGTCGTGCCAATGATGATCTTGTTCAGTTTGATTTTATTTTTCCTGTCAGTTAAGCTGCCTGGATTCATCGAACAGGTTGTTTTCATTCCGTATGCAGAGGATGGCTGGAAGGCTGTGATCGGCCCCTTTTCATATACAGCACTGAATCTGTCGCTGGCTCAGGCAGTACTAGTACCTGTAGCAGCCGAGATGAAAGACGATAGTACGGTGAAATGGGGAGGGATCCTGGGCGGGATTGCGCTGACCTTAATTCTGCTTTCAAGCCATTTGACTTTAATCATGCTGCCTGGATTTGAAACATTTGAGATTCCGATGGCTGTCGTCATGAAACAGCTTGCCGCTGGACTTTACTGGATTTTCGTCTTGATTGTATATGGTGAAATTTTCACTTCCGTGATTGGCAATATATTTGGACTAGAAAGACAGATCCAAAAGTATATTAAGCTGCCGAGCCTGCTCGTCGTCTCACTCCTTTTTGTCATATGTTATTTCATCAGCTTAATCGACTATGGGACGCTTCTTTCAATCCTGTATCCGGTTTTTGGTTATATCAGTTTGATATTTATTGTCTTGTTATGGATGAAACCAGTCCATGTGGACAAATAAAGAAAGAAGGGAGCAGCCCCTTCTTTTTTTATTTATCTTCTTTCATAATTGTCTTGGCCATCTCCAAGAACGCGCTGCGGTGGTCAGCACCTTCTTTTGTGAACAAAGTCAGCTTTAATGGTTGTTCGTCATCTTTAATTAAATAAGTAGTTACGATATCTGATCCGCTTTGAGTTTCCCTGGCCCATGTATTGCTGAAGAATGGGTCTTCTGGTGTTTGTGCCTCTTTTACTTCAGGACCGACAGCGGCTAGCTGTGCTTTTGAATTTTCTTCGACTATTGACCATTCTGCGTCATTGGGAAGCAATTCGATTCGCATGAATACACTGTCATCCTCAGTCCACATAAGTACATCCTTATTCGGTTCTTCTGCTGACAGTTCATATTCAGGCAAAACATACATGGAGTAGTTTTGATTATCATTGTGTTTCAGGAAAGCAGTCTGTTCTTTTTGCTCGCCATCCAATGTATAAGCAATATTTTGCTCCATAATCCGGATCAAGCCTTCTTCATTCCCTTTTTCCTGGTCTGTCTTGTTTTGGTTATCATCATTTTTTTCTGGCGCAGCAGCCGGTTGGGCGGCAGGTGCTTTTTCCGCCGGCTTCGATTCTTCCTGAGAGCCGCAGCCTGCAATGATCATTGACGATAATCCAACTACGAATAAAGGTTTTACATATTTGTTCATGTCTTAATTGCCCCCTGTGATTTCATATGTTGATTTCTACATTTTTAGACGGAAATGAATAACGAAAGTTACAATACTTTGTCGCATTAACAAAATATCATGGACAGGCAGATCGGACAATAATGAAAATGACCCATATCCAAAAGTTGGCATGGGTCATTCTGGAGAGTTGCTCATTAGTTAAGCGGCAGAAAAACAAACAATAATAAATCAAATACGATATGCGAGACGATCACAAGCGGCATGCTCCGTTTCCATGCGTATAAAAGACTCCAAGCAAGCCCAGCAATGATTGCGGCTAAAACTAAAATGAACTCACCGGAATAGAGATGGACAGAGGCATACAATATAACTGAAAGAATAATCGACATTTTCATGCTAAAGTATTTAGCAATTCGTTTTTGGATGAACCCTCTCCAGAATATTTCTTCGCCCGGCGCTATGATTAGCACAAGGACAAGATAATGCCAGAACAAGTCAGGTGAAAATTTGCTGTACAGACGAGATATTTGATTGGAGAAAGGCAGGTTGAGTACTTCAATCAGGAAACTTCCAAGCCAAAAAAGTCCAAACAAACCAAGTCCGGAAACAACCCCTATCGTCAAATAAGATAGGGTGGAAGCATTGTCCTCGATTTCTTCATTAATGATGGAATAACTAATCAAAACCAGCATCGAAGCTGTGAATATATACCAGAATACGTTTTTATCCTCGAAGGTAAAAAACATAAGGAGATGAGCGATCAAAATACCAATAATCAGTTTGCGATCCGCCATCCAATTCATCATTCTATATAATCCCCTTTCCAGAAACAAAATTTATTGTACCAAATAATTCATTGAATTTGTAAGGAAATGATTTCTTTCAGATTGGGAATAGTAAGATTGAACGAAAATTTGAATGGAGGGAAGACCATGTCAGAATCAAAACGTGAGAAAGAACGTAACTGGACTGTCCGAAAGCAAGATCAACATCCACACGGAAAAGTTAAATCCTTCAAGGAACTTGCCGGTAAGGAAAATAAAGGATAAATAAAAAAAGCAGCTCAGGCTGCTTCAGTTTCTTTTATAATGAAGTAAAAACTATTACACTTTGAACAGTGTCTAGCTCCAGCGCCTAGCCAGTTTTCATCCATGAAACTGCTTCCTCGAGTATCTTGCGAGAAGCGTTAGCTTTGAGCAGCTCGAGTCGCTTGTCCAGCTCCGGCTCCTAACTCCTCGAGACGTTTCGGTCCTGCCAATGAAGTCAAAGAGCGACTTCACTGTCAGGCCCTCCAACGCTTGTCGGAGTTGGGCAGTCGCCTCCGCATTTCGTTTTCGGTCCGCCCAATGAAGTCAAAGAACGACTTCATCGGTCGGACCTTCAGCGCTTGTCGGGGCTGAGCAAGCCGCTTACGCATTTCTAGATTAATAAGCTGTTTCTTTAACAATTTTATAGTTTTTGTGATTGATAACAGTGCGTTGATCAAGCTCTAAATCCCGGAAATTGTTCATATATGTCAAATCAACAATTACGGAGTTTTCATTGACCTTTTCTACGACACCTTGCAATCCTTCTTTGAATTCGATTACATTTCCAACTTCGGCTTTCTTCAAATAACTCGCTCCTTCGTTATATTTCGAATTACTAACATTTTGCCTTAAAATTTAGCAAGCGTAAAGGAAAATACGCACTAAATTTTAAATGTTCACGAAATTTTCAATTTATAAAAGTTAGAAAATTCAATTTATATAAACTATTATATAGAAAAGATACAATTCCATCCAGATTTAATTTAAAATGTTTTTTAATTCAATCCCTTTTAACCCATTTGAAAAACAAGGCCAGATAAATAACGCATTTGCAATTTAATGACCAGAGGATAAAATAGTTTTAGGATAAGAAATAAGAGGTGGTTCAGTTGGATAAGGATCAGGCTATTACAATGCTGGAAAGTTTGAAAAATAGAGAAGTAGAGGAAATCTTTGTGGCGAAACAAGACTTTATGGCATTTCGTGAATTCCTGGTAAAAAGAGATGATTTCAAGCATTTTAGGGGAATTGCGCAAAGGGGTGGAGACGTAATCTTCACATATGTGGAAGAGGCGCGAAGTTAATAGAGAAAATAATGCTTTCAACTCACATTTTACTATCCCTATTAGTGGAATAGTAGTAAAATATTAACACATACTGGTGAGGTGATGGTAAATGGAAACTATGTGCCAAGATAAGCTTATGGAAGAAATCGAACACAAACGGAGAGAAATGATTTCTGCGGCTAAGGAAACAGGTTTTCTAAGCGTTCAAACCATATCAGCAAGCCAGGAGCTGGACAAACTATTAAATGTAGTACAAGGAGATCAGCTTTTACTTACAAAGTAAAAAAATTGGGGGCACTTAAAAAGTGCTCCTTTTTATTTGGATAAAAATGGCTGAAAATTCACATTTTTACGTCCTAATGGTAAACTTCTCATAAGCATCTCCATAAAAAAGAACAGACACTTAAGGGGGAGAATTGAATGGAACTGGTAAGTAAATTAGAGCAGCTAAAAATAGAAATAGGTAAAAATGTAGTAGGGCGTGAGGATGAAATAGAAATGATGTTGATTGCCCTTCTGAACAATGGCCATATTCTTATGGAAAGTGTACCAGGCACAGGGAAGACATTGCTAGCTAAAACATTTGCAGCTGCGATTAGCAGTCAATTTTCCAGGATTCAGTTTACGCCAGATGTTTTGCCTAGTGATATTACAGGGATTCAGTTTTTTAATCCGAAACTTCAGGAATTTGAATTAAAACCAGGCCCGATTGTTACCAATATACTTTTGGCAGATGAAATCAACCGTGCAACACCGCGAACTCAGTCAAGCTTGCTCGAGGCGATGGAGGAACACCAGGTTACCATCGACGGCCACACGATTCCTTTGAAATCTCCTTTCCTCGTGATTGCCACCCAGAATCCTGTGGAGTCACAGCAAGGGACATTCCAGCTTCCTGTCGCGCAGATGGATCGGTTCTTTATTAAGTTATCTCTCGGTTATCCAGAAATAAATGAAGAGAGAGAAATGATCAAAAAACATAGATTTGGCACTTCAAGGAATGAAGTCAAACCGGTTATCAGTGAAGAGGATCTCAATTCTCTAAAGCAAGAAATCATGAATGTGAAGCTGACTGAGGTTGTAGAAGAGTATTTATTGCAGATCATTCGGAAAACGAGAAGCCATTCTTCTATTGAATTAGGCATCAGTCCCCGTGGTACGCTTGCTTTAGTAAAGGCTGCTCAGGGCAGGGCTATGATAAAAGGTCGAAGCTATGTAGTGCCCAATGATGTCAAAGAGATGGCACCCTTTGTGTTAGGACACAGAATCTATTTATCAGCCGAGGCATCTTTGACAATGACTCCGGAAAAAGTAGTCGAGGATTTGCTGGAGTCCATTCCGCTGCCGGTTGAGGTTGAGGTTTAAGCACATGCAGTGGAAAAAAATCGTCATTGAAGACCGTTTTCTATCCATTTTGGCTTTTCTCGGGTTCCTATTGCTGATTGCAAGCTTTTACATAAATTCCTGGCTGATGTTTGGGGCAGGGTTGATGATCCTGTTTATTGCTGGTGGGAATACGTATTATCTGAAGCATATTGGAAAGGGTTTGTTGTTTGATAATGAACGTAAGCGGAATCGCTTTTTTATCGGAGACAAAGGAGAATGGACTCTACAATTTCTCAATCAAGGTCTTCCAATCATGAAAGGCAATCTCTCCATCTATTTTGATAGTGCGGTTGTCCCTTTTTCAGGAGAGTATCATATCCATTCTTCAAAGGTGGATGTAAGCCTGCCATTTTCGGTGGGACAAAAAGAAAAAATCACTATCACTATCCCTTTTGTCGCAGAAAAGCGAGGATTATCAAAAATCAGGAAAATAGAGCTCCATATACCGCACTTCTTTGGTTTCGGAGATACGATCCTCGAGTTCACTGATGTTATCAATATGGAGGCCCTTGTCTATCCAAAAACAATTGCAGTGCAAAATATGGATAAACACAAATCAGTTAAGCCTGGTCATAATCCATCCTTTTTTTCATTGTTCGAAGACAATATGGGACCTATAGGCACACGGGATTATTTGCCAACAGACAGCTTCAACCGAATCAATTGGAAAGCAAGTGCAAGGAAAATGGTCCTGCAAACGAAGGAATATGAGCGGATCAATGAGGCGGGGGCCGTATTGTTCGTCAATATTTCTGATGGATACTCAGTGACCAGCAAGCTTGAATTTTTGATGAGCAGTACAGCGGAAATGGCCTATTACTTTCATCGAAGAAACATTCCCTTCTCGCTTTGCATGAATATTAGGTCTGCTGGATTCACACCGTTTACTTATCTGCCATTAGGATCTGGTAAGGACCATCTGCAAAAGCTTCTTGATTTGCTGGCAATGGCAGATTTCCATTCACCAACGATTCCGTATGAGCAACTGCTGTTCTTTTATAAAAGGCATTTACCGATTGCACCGACCATGATCCATGCCGGTATTCGGACAGCAGGAGCAGATGCAATGATCCAGGAATGGAAAAATGCTGGTGTCCAGTTATTCGAGCTGAGATCGCATAATGAACAGGCATTACTTGAGCCGATGAATATTTTATTGAAGGATGTGGCAGGCAAATGAAAAGCCGGATCTTGAATGTCTTATTCCGCTTTTATATAGAATGGACCTTTGCAAGCCTCATTCTGGTTGTATTCCATTTACTATCTTCACAACAAATGCCTTTGCTCTCAACGATGATCATGGCCGCTGCAGCTTCCATTCTTTTTAAGCTTTTATTGGAGTTGAAGCCTCAAATTGCAAAACCTTTATATTTATTGGCAGTCATGTCGCTTCTTTTCGTTGCAGGCAACTTAAGCAATCTGGAGAATTTCTATACTGGGATTATGGCTATATTTATTTTTTGGAGAGTACTTAAGTTCCATCAAGATTCAACCAGCCATTCAGAAAGTGTATGGCTTGTTCTCACCTTTCTGATCGGGTTATTTGTTTCGCCGCTTGCTTATTTTTATGGCGGGTCATATCTGATTCAAATTGCATTCCTTCTAATCTTCCAGCTGCTGTTCATATTGTCAGGACAATTTTTTCTGAAGTGGATGGATGTAGAAGTGCACTCGAAAAAGAGATTTTTCGTCTCGTACTCTAAGCTCATTGGGGTTATTTTATTGCTTGTTTCAGTTATCACATTCGGAAGAAATTTAATAAAAGAAATTTTCTTTTTTGTTCTTCAATTGATTGGGTGGACACTCTCCTTCTTGTTATATCCACTTTTCTCCTGGATTGGTTCTCCTGAAATGCAGGCAAGAGCCAATAAAGCATTTTCGGGACAATTGCCGAATATGGAAAATGAATCACCTATTGAGCAATCCAAGCAAGTTTTTGACCCGAATTTTTTGGGGCCTATACTGTTCGTATTGCTAATTATCATAGGATTTTACTTTATTTATAAAAGAACAAACCTTTTTAGCAGGTCACAGGAGGAAGAAGCAGCAGAACCAGGATATGTCACCACTACCTT
Organism: Mesobacillus sp. S13; assembly: GCF_020422885.1. Taxonomy (NCBI): domain Bacteria; kingdom Bacillati; phylum Bacillota; class Bacilli; order Caryophanales; family Bacillaceae; genus Mesobacillus; species Mesobacillus sp. S13. The sequence goes on from NZ_CP084622.1 coordinate 1,580,839, forward strand.
TGTTGATGGTGCAACAAATGGCAGTGATTTTACAAGAAGAAAGAAGACTATACCAGACAATCATGTTAGGAAAGAAATTTTTCAGCTCGAACAATATGCCCATAAAAAGGAGTTGGGTCGGTTTAGCCATGAAGACATTAAAGAATGGTTCGATAGGCTTAGCATACAATATGACCCACGGACGATCCAGACATACGAAAAGGTCAGGTATGGAGAACAGCTGGACATTCAATCGGAGGTCTGGTTCAAGGGCGAAATAAAAAAGGTGAGAAAGCAAATCAACACAATCGAAAAGTTAAAGAAGGAAGAAAGCAAGACAGGATTGAAAGAAAACTTTAGACACTTTTTTAGACGCTAATCTGTTTTTGTCACAATTTCGTTAAAATGAAAACGTTTTACTGAAAAAAATGCTCTAAACCTTTAAAAATCAGGGTTTTTTCATTGTCTATCCCTATGCAAAATGCTATTCTTTTGTGTGGGATGCCAATCCATATTTCTGAGGAAATGATTGGAAACAATATATGGTGTGAAAGAACAATACAAATGGGTAAAATACAAATATCATTTTGGCTAGGCCTGAGTCTTGACCTTTCGCTGAATTGAACCATTTAGTTTTTGGAAAAGGCATCATGTATGGTCATCTTAATCATCTATCTAAAAGGAGAATGATATAGTATGGTACAAAAACAATTCAAGGTTGTTGCTGAAACAGGAATCCACGCTCGCCCTGCTACAATGCTGGTACAGGCTGCAAGCAAGTTCGATTCAGAAGTACACTTAGAATATAAAGAGAAAAAGGTTAACCTTAAGTCAATCATGGGTGTTATGTCATTAGGGATCGGCCAGGGAGCAGAAATCACAATCATCGCTGAAGGAAGCGACGAGCAAGATGCTCTTAATACATTGGAAGAAACTTTGAAAAAAGAAGGTTTAGCTGAATAATGGGCTTTCTTCAAGGTATTGCAGCTTCAAATGGCATTGCGATCGCGAAAGCCTATAAGCTGGTAGAACCGGATTTTTCTTTTGAAAAAAAGACCATCGATGCGCCTGCTGAAGAAATCGCCCGTTTTCAGTCAGCACTTCAGACAGCAAAAGCTGAGCTGGAAAAAATCCGTGACCATGCTGGAACTGCTTTAGGAGCTGATAAAGCAGCCATTTTTGATGCTCATCTTCTAGTATTAAGCGATCCAGAATTGATTTCACCCATCGAAGATAAGATCAAAACTGAAAATGTCAATGCAGAGCATGCATTAAAAGAAACGGCAGATATGTTCATTGGCATGTTCGAATCCATGGACAATGAATATATGAAAGAAAGAGCGGCAGATATCCGCGATGTAACAAAACGGGTATTAGCTCATTTGCTTGGAATCCAGATTCCTAATCCTAGCATGATTGCTGAAGAAGTTGTCATCGTGGCTGAGGACCTGACACCTTCGGATACTGCTCAATTGAATCGCCAGTTTGTCAAAGGCTTCACAACGAATATCGGTGGCCGGACTTCACACTCTGCGATCATGGCTCGTTCAATGGAAATTCCTGCAGTTGTAGGCACAAAGGCAGCAACAGAAGAAATCAACAATGGGGATATCGTCGTTGTTGACGGATTGAAGGGCGAAGTTCATTTCAATCCTACTCCTGAAGTGCTTGAAGCCTATAAGAAGATCCAGGAAGATTTCGAAAAGCAAAAAGCTGAGTGGGCTAAACTTGTCAATGAAAAGTCTGTAACGGCTGATGGCCATCATGTTGAACTTGCAGCGAATATCGGTACACCTAAGGATTTAAAGGGTGTAGTTGAAAATGGCGGCGAGGGTGTAGGTCTTTATCGTACAGAGTTCCTTTACATGGACAGGGACCAGCTTCCTACTGAAGAGGAACAATATACAGCATATAAAGCTGTGCTTGAGGGCATGGAAGGAAAGCCGGTTGTTGTTCGTACATTGGACATCGGCGGCGACAAAGAACTTCCATACTTAAACTTGCCAAAAGAAATGAATCCTTTCCTTGGCTTCAGGGCTATTCGCCTTTGCCTTGAGGAAGTGGATATTTTCCGTACACAACTCCGCGCGCTATTGCGGGCTAGTGTCCATGGCAATCTGAAAGTGATGTTTCCTATGATCGCAACTCTGAACGAGTTCAGGGAAGCGAAAGCAATGCTTGAAGAAGAAAGAGCAAAATTGGTTAAAGAAGGCGTCGAGGTTGCTGAACACATTGAGCTCGGTATCATGGTTGAGATTCCTTCCACTGCAGTCCTTGCAGACCAGTTCGCTAAAGAAGTCGACTTCTTCAGTATCGGGACAAACGATTTGATCCAATACACAATGGCAGCGGACAGGATGAACCAGCAAGTGTCATACTTGTACCAGCCATACAACCCATCGATTCTTCGTCTTGTGAAAATGGTCATTGATGCGGCTCATAAAGAAGGTAAGTGGGCTGGAATGTGCGGAGAAATGGCCGGAGATGAAACAGCGATTCCAATCCTGCTTGGCCTCGGCCTTGATGAGTTCTCAATGAGTGCCTCTTCCATCCTGAAAGCACGTTCATTGATCAGGAACTTAAACAAAGCAGATATGGAAAAACTGGCTTCAAGCGTTCTCAACATGAGCACTACTGAAGAAGTGGTCGAAGCAGTAAACAAGGCTGTTTCTTTGTAACATAACTGTAATATAAAAAATGTTTTAACCCATATAGGGCGGGTATATATGAGTAAGCACTTTGGTTAGACTGAAAGTAAGCTAATCATTCTCATTTTCCCCCAGATTTGGCCGGCTGTTCATCAGCCGGCATTTTTTTTGTGCTTAAGAGCCTTTAAGTGAAATCTGAAAAGGATGGGAAGTACCAGGAAAGCAGTTATAGAGGGACCAATCTTCAGACAGGTTTGAAGGAAAAAGCAAAAAGCTGTCAAAAGAAAGGTCAACTTAAAACAGGTTTGAAGGGAAAAGCAGAAAAGCTGTCAGAAGTCAGCCCAACTTAAGACAGATTCATAAGGAAGACAGTCAGAGCTGTCAAAAGCAGCAACAATTCAGGCAAGTACTGAAGTCCCCACTCCGCCCCTTATGGTTATAAATATAAAAAAAACTGCCAAAAACCGGCAGCTTCTAAACTTTAAATGGATTCTTCCATTCCATCAGCATTCCATAATTCAATGACTCTTCGTCTTCCAGATAATTTGCGACTGGTTTGACCGGTGTACGGCCGCAACGCAGCAAAAAGGAAACGACTGGGTCCTTCAATTCTCCTTGCAGCACTTTTTCTGCATACTGGTCTATGGTCATGTCAGCAGAGTGCTGGTGGTATCCTGGCATCCGGCCGCCACCTAAAAGTCTATCAAGTCCCAGTTGGACGACTGTCTCATACATAGATTGCATCATCCACTTTCCAAGACTAAGTTTACGGTAAGCGGGGCTTATGCAAATATCGACAATATAAAGGGTATTGCCTTCTGGATCATGATTCCGAATGTAACCGTTATCGGTTATGTCTGCCCACGAATGGTCTTCATCGCCTTTTGCCAACTGAACAATCAAACCAGTTATGGATCCGGCGATCCGCCCTTCAATTTCTACACAAAGTGCTCCTTCCGGAAATAATGTGATATGATTGTTCAGCTGTTCGGTATTCCACAAGAGTTCTTCTGGAAAAGGTGGAGGAAAGGCTTCCTTTTGTACCGTAATCAACTGCTCAAAATCATCTTTTGTATAACTACGGATGATTGCTTTTATTGGTTTGTTGCTGTCAAATACATAGAGCTCTTTATAAAACATAGCCGCACCTCTAAACATAGTATAGACATAGTATAGGTAGTTTTTTGGCGCAAGGTCAAATCGAACAATCAGAAGTTTTTATCTTTATCAATGTTTATCTGATAAGATAATCAAAAATCAATATTCAAGGTTTGGGGTTACTGCTGTCAGGGTACACTAATATTGCGCATAAAATGGTAGATCGCTCTGGAGGCCGAGAAGTTAAATTCTCGGCCTTTTGCTGTTTCAAGTGTTAAAATATATCTAAAATATATAAGGGAAGAAGGAGTGCATATGCTGTCTAAGGAAGATACGGTGATTGGTTTTATTGGTACTGGAGTTATGGGAAAGAGTATGGCAGGGCATTTACTCGAGGCGGGCTATCAGCTCACTGTCTATACTAGAACGAAGGAGAAGGCAGCTGATTTGCTGGAAAAAGGAGCTGTTTGGTCAGATTCACCTCGTGCCATCGTACAGAAGGCGGATGTCATTTTTACGATTGTCGGGTATCCCTCTGATGTGGAGGAAGTTTATTTGGGTGAAGACGGACTGATCGCCAATGCAAAGCCAGGCAGTTATTTAATTGATATGACGACGTCGACTCCTTCCCTGGCAAAAAGGATTCATGAAAAGGCAAAAGATAAAGGCATTCACGCAATCGATGCCCCTGTTTCTGGAGGTGATATCGGTGCCCGTGAGGCAAGGCTCGCCATTATGGCAGGCGGTAATAATGAGGCTTTCCTTCAGGTCGAACCTCTTCTCAATATCCTTGGAACGAATATTGTTCACCAAGGTGAGGCTGGTGCTGGGCAGCACACGAAGATGTGCAACCAAATTGCAATTGCCACCAATATGGTTGGTGTATGTGAAGCGATTATTTATGCGGAAAAAGCGGGTTTGGATCCGGAAACTGTATTGAAAAGCATATCGACGGGAGCAGCAGGCAGCTGGTCTCTTTCCAATCTGGCACCTAGGATGGTTGACGGAAATTTCGAGCCAGGGTTTTACATCAAGCACTTTATCAAGGATATGAAAATCGCCTTGGATGAAGCAATGCGGATGGATATGGAAGTGCCTGGTCTGTCGCTTGCATTATCATTATATGAACAACTTGCGGAAAAAGGCGAAGAAAACAGCGGCACACAGGCGCTGTATAAGTACTGGAAACAATCATAATATTTGCTAGTCATAGACCCCTGCCTTGGTAAAGATACTAAAACCTAAAGGAGGGGTAATCTATGGCTAAAAGGACGAAAAAGAATGACCCGCAGCAAAAGAACAAAAAAGGGTTCGACTCTGCTGTCATCGATTCTGAATTCTCACATGAGATTGGCAGTGCAGCGACAAATAAGATTCACAAGGATAAGGCGAAAAAAGAGAAAGCTCCAAAGAATAACGGGAAATACAAGGGGTAAATATACCTTATTACTTGTACCAATCCAAAAAAGACTGCAGGCAAACACGATTTTCATCGAGTTCAACTACAGTCTGAGCCGTTCCAAAGCAGGAACGGCTTTCCTTTTAGTTCAAATACTTTTCCAAACGGTCAAGTCCTTCTTTTAGCGTGTCCATTGAGTATGCGTAGGAAAGGCGGAAATATCCCTCTCCATATTCAGAAAAAGCACTCCCTGGAACGACTGCCAACTTGGCTTCATTGACCAAATTCATGCAAAAATCGAATGATGAAATATTGGATACTGGGTTTTTGACAAAAAAGTAAAATGCGCCATCAGGCTTGATTACCTCAAGACCCATTGACTGCAGTCTGTTGAAAACATAATCCCTTCTTGAAGCATACTCCTTTTTCAACGGCAATGCGTCATCGATCCCGGTTGTCAAAGCCTCTAATGCAGCCATTTGCGAAATCGAAGTTGCACATGTCACATTGTATTGATGAACTTTCAGGATATGCTTTGCAAGATATTCAGGTGCAAAAAGCATGCCTATCCGCCATCCGGTCATTGAGTGGGATTTGGAAAGACCGTTAATGACAATTGTTTTTTCTTTCATGAACTGGGCAATGGAAATATGCTGCTGCTCGTAAACAAGCTCACTGTATATTTCATCGGCAAGTACAAAGATGTCCTTGTCCTTTAGAAGCTTGGCTATTTCTTGCAGCTCCTTCTCATTCAAACTGACTCCTGTAGGATTGGATGGATAGGGAAGGACGATACATCTTGTTTTATCAGTTATCAAACCTTCGATCAGCTCTGCAGTCATCTTGAATTGTGTATTCCTGATATCCGCATAGACTGGTTTGGCACCACATAGCTTAATGATTGGTTCATACCCCGGGTAAACAGGACCGGGGATGATGACTTCACATCCCTCTTCAAGAATGCTCCTGAAAGTTATATCGATAGCCTCGCTCGCGCCTACTGTAATGATCGCTTCATGTTCGGCCGAATAATCTACATTATATTTTTTTCGATAAAAATCAGCTGCCGCTTTTCTTAACTGGATCAGTCCAGCATTATGAGTGTATGTAGTGATATTCTCATCTATTGCGTTCTTGCCCGCTTCTTTGACATGTTCAGGTGTCGGAAAGTCTGGCTGGCCTATAGTCAGTGATACCATGCCCTCAACATCTGCCACCATATTAAAGAATTTCCTGATTCCCGAAATTTCAATACTCTTTACTCTATCGTTAATTAAATGTTCCACTTCTTTCATCCCTCCGATTGCATATCATTATTTTACCATGATGACCTCCAAAGGTGTAAAAATCGTCGCCTTAAACAAAAAGGTAAATTCAATGAAGTGTAGAATATTATTTATGGAGTAACCAAAAGGAGTGGTTTGATTGAACTTGGAACAAATGAAAGCACATTATAAAGAATTTGATGGATGGATCCATTCACTAAAAGGACTATCGGACGCGGAGTGGAATATGCCTTTGGGAGAGGGAAAGTGGTCTGTTGCAGCGGTTGTAGCGCATTTGCTTCTTTGGGATCAATACTCATTAGAAGAAAGATTCCCTTATTTTAAAGAAGGAGCTGATCTGCCTTCCTATCCTGATTTTCAGGGTGTTAATGACCGTGCTCGTGAATATGCAGAAAATAAGGCCACAAAAGAGCAAGTTTTGGATGAACTTCTGGCAATACGAAAAGCTTATCGTGAAATGCTGGAACAAACGGACAGTGAGAAGTTGGCCGTATCCTTTAGAATCTCCAATCATCAGCTGACAATAGGGACATACTTTGAAGACTTCATCCAGCATGACCTTCATCACCAAAAGCAAGTCAATCAGGTATTAGGCAAGACACTGGTTTAATATTTTGAACATGGCAAACCGAATTTTCGGTTTGTTTTTTTATTGAATAGTTCAGGAATATTTTGGATATGTGTGGAATTAATAGAAATACATACATAAAAAAGGGGGGGTAAAAATGAAGAAGGTGATGATGTTCTTATTAGCAATAACTCTGATATCTGCATGCAGTCATACTCCAAATACTTTACAGGAAAAAAAAGAGCTAAAAGCTCATTTAGGAAAGGGACATGTAAGCAAGGAAACATCTGTTGAGAAAAAGATAGTTGGAATACCTGAATACCCCAAGGCTGCCCAGAGAAAGATCGTAAAGGGGGGACCTGATGATTCCATTTCCAACTTTAGGCCAGATCCAATACAAAACGAAAATAAAGCTACCTACAAGCTTGATTTAACAATGGATTCCGAGGAAAAGTTTACAGTGACTGCTGAAGTGAAGGTGGAAAACATCTCAAAAGATGAGTGGAATGAAATAGTGTTTTATTTTATACCAAACGCATTCACGGAAGAAAATAAGCCTGAATCTTTGAAAAATGCTGCAGAAGTATCCATTAGCAGTATTGAACTTGATGGGGAGAAAGCCGATTATCTGTTAGACCATGATACACTGTATCTTCCTCTTGAAGAGAGCTTTAAACCAGGGGAGGAAAGATCGGTTACGGTAAGGTATACATTAACTGTACCCGAGTTTGGATTCCGTTTATCAAACAATTTTAACAATATTTATTTGGCTGAGTGGTATCCTATGCTCGCAACCTATCACTCTGGATGGAGAAAAGAAGATTACATTGTATCAGGTGAATCTTATTTTACGGATTATAGCGATTTTAAAGTGAAATATAGCCTGCCAGAAGAATATATGGTTCTGAGTACAGCGGATAATGACCCTGCTAATCCTTCTGCCAGTGGTGAACTTGAAAGTCAAAATGTGAAAGAGTTTTACATGGCTTTAATCAAGAATATGGAGGTAGTTCAACAAACCGCTGGAGACGTTGAAGTTAGAGTGGCAGGAGTGGCTTCTACAGAAAGCCTAAAACAGATACTGGATAAATCCGTTAATGTATTAAACTATTTTTCCGCCAAACTCTCTCCATATCCACAAAAACAGATTGATATCATAACGGACGAAGGTGGGATGGAATACCCTGGGATTGTGACAATCGGTCCATTTAATGAGGGTCATAAAGATGAAGGAAGAGGTTCACAATATTTTGCTCTTATCCATGAAATAGCACACCAATGGTTCTATGGAACTGTAAACAATGATCCGTACTATGACGTGTTTATTGATGAAGGCTTAACGAATTTTGCCACCTACCTATTTTTAATCGGACATGACAAAAAAACACCCGAAGAGACCTTTGCATTTGCGGAACAACATGCAGCAAGAACGACCGCACTCGCTCATCTGCCTTTGCATGAATATCTAAATGGGGGCTTTATGGGAGCAAATTATGAAATTCCTCCTTTGAAGCTTTGGGAGCTTACAGGTGGGGAAAAAGAGGCATTCGACTATTTGAGTAAATATGTTGAACTTTATTCTTATCAAGAGGTTGATACAGCTGAATGGATTCGTTTTACCAAATCTTATTTCAAACTAAATGATGATCAATTCTTTCAGGAATGGATTTCCTACGAATAGATGAAGAACGGGCATTCATATGAGTGCCCTTTTTATTTGGCTCTGTTAAAGCACATTGTTTTTTTAATGCCCTGCTGATTGTATTGGAAGGCTCGTAGACTCGTCGAAAATGCTAACGCATTTCCTTCGTGCGTGGGCAGGCTCAAGCATGTAATTCAAAGTCCTGCGGGATGCGCAAGTCATGGGGAGACCCCGGAGAAAGCGCCGAGGAGGCTCGCCGACTTCCCGCGGAAAGCGAAGCGTCTGGAACGAAAATCAACAGCCGAGTTTAACAGAGCCTTTATTTTAGCTAAACAGTTCATTTTCAACAGCCGATAATAGGTATATGGTACTTATTTTATATAGTGAAGGAAGAGCATGATGAGTGATAGCAGTATTTTATTAGAATCAGGCACGAATGAACTTGAAATCGTCGAATTTGGCATTGGCCAGAATAAATTTGCGATAAATGTCATGAAAGTAAAAGAAATTCTCAACCCTGTACAGGTAGTGGTGATTCCGAACGCCCATCCGTATGTGGAAGGAATCATGGAGTTAAGGGGCGAAGTGCTGCCAGTCATCAATGTCGCAGCGGCGTTAGGACTTCAGGAATCGACGAATCCGCAGCAGGATAAGTTCATCGTTGCAGAATTCAATCAGCAGAAGACAGTTTTCCATGTCCATACGGTTTCACAAATCCACCGCATCTCCTGGACTCAAATAGAAAAGCCGTCAGACATGTATCAGGGGCAAGAGAGCCAAATAATCGGAGTAATCAAGCTTGGTGGAGATATGGTCCTATTTCTGGACTTTGAAAAAATCCTTCTTGAAATCAATCCTGAGTCTGGAATCAAGGTGAGCGATGTCAAAAAACTTGGTCCGAGAGAACGCTCTTTGAAGAGAATCGTGATTGCGGAAGATTCAGCCATGTTAAGGAAAATGCTGCACGACACTTTAACTGAAGCGGGTTTCCAGTACCTGGAATTCTTTGAAAACGGCCAGGATGCGATAACCTATCTTGAACACCTTGCGGAGAATGATGAAGTATTTTCAGAGGCCGTACAGCTTGTCATCACAGATATAGAGATGCCGCAGATGGACGGACATCATCTGACAAAGAGGATCAAAGAGCATCGTATCCTTGAAAAACTGCCCGTCATTATTTTTTCATCTCTTATCACAAATGAATTGCGCCACAAGGGCAGCGTTGTGGGTGCCGATGCCCAAATTAGCAAGCCAGAGATTAGTGAACTGGTCCTGAAGATTGATGAGTTGATTTTATAGACTGAATAACAAAAAAGAAAGCTGGTTTCCAGCTTTCTTTTAAGGGTAACGCTCTCCAAGCTTTTTGAATACTGGTTTGGCATATTTCCTCGTCTTGCCGGCTGCATCGGACTCGGTGGAATCCTTCAAGCCTGTGTAGGTTGACAATAACCTTTTTGCACTGGTCAATGAAATGGAAGCACGTGGATTCCTCACTGACTGATCAAGCTTTCCTAAATGAGGGAGCTGCTCGAAATCCTGTTTAGTCGGCGGGATATGGAAGGTATATTGACCGCAAACAACTAGGACGTCTGATTGCTGCTGGCTGTTTCTTGGGTTGTTGGAAAAGTGAAGGCCGGTTTTTTTAGCTTTTCCTTCTTGAAGCATCTTTTTAATCGCATCATGTTTTAACTGATATAAAAATTTTGGGTTTGGAGCAGTCTTGGCATGACGATTCACAGTGAAGATTGCTTGTGAGAGGTTCTCAATCGTTGGACGGAGTTGGGGGATCTTGTTCCTTTCGTTATACAATGGTTTAGGCTCCTTTCATTTTTAAAGCAATGTTTTTACAAGGCTTTTAATCGCCTAATACCATTATACCCTTTATTTAGCTGATTGAGAAATAGTAGCCTTCGGATGGAGAACTATCGTGTGATCGTTACTCTGGTTCCATTCGGTACTTGCCTTGCCAACTCTAGTACATCCTTATTATGCATGCGAATACATCCCTTCGAAACGGCCTTGCCAATCGATGCGGGATTGTTTGTACCATGTATGCCATAACCGAGCTTCGATAATGACAGCCACATGACGCCGTATGGGCCGCCGGGATTAGGTTCCCTGTTCACAATCACAAATTCACCAACAGGAGTTTGCGTCAGCATTTTTCCAATGCCGACCGGATAAGTTTTCACTTGTCTGCCGGAACGATAAAGTGTAAGCCTCTTACCGCTCAATGATACCGAGATTGAGAAAGGGATTGAAGCAGGGTCAGGGAGTCCCGGAATCAGGATTCGTTGGCCAGGATAGATCAGTGCGGGATTTGTAATACTGGGGTTAGCTCCAAGTATTTGCTGAAATGGTCTGCGATAGTTGGCGGCAATCACTGCGAGCGTTTCGCCTCTTTTAACAATATGATACATAGAATCTCCTCCTCTATGCAGTCTATGCTGAATAATAGGAGAGGGCTCCTCGCGGCTGTGAAATGTCGTTTTTTAGCGAAACATTGTAAATTTTTAAAAAATAGTATCGTTTTTCCTTATTTTAAAAGGTAAAATGGGAATATAAAACTAGTTCCAAGTCATGAGCCAGGTACTATTGTACTTCTGGAATGAGGATGGTTAGATGAATCAGATCAAGCAATCAAGAATAACTAAACGAAGGAGCAAACCTGCTTCCGAAAAAATAGAACAGATGATTTCAGATATCATTTTTAAACATGTGAAGGACCTTGTTTTTATTATGAAGGTCGAACCTGGTAACCAATTCCGTTATTTATTTGCCAATGAGAACGGGCTGCTCCACGCCGGGATGGCTCCTCATGATATTGGCAGGACGATGGATGAAGTTTTGCCTCAGAACCATCTGCAACCCTTGAAGAAACAATACATGAAGACGGTTAAAGAGGGAGTAGAGGTTGTTTTCCACGATGAGGTAGGTTTGGAGAACGATAGGCTGGTTTTTGCCGAGACACTTTTGACCCCGATTAAAGCTGCAGACGGGGAAGTTCAATATGTTGCAGCGATCACAAGGGATATGACAGAGATTTTCAGGGAAAAGAATAGATTGATTGATAGTGAGCAACGGTATCGCTCACTTATTGACCATAATCTGGATGCTGTCTTTTCTGTTGATTTAAATGGGAAGATTCTTGATGTCAACCCGGCAGCACATTTATTGACAGGCTATACTGTCAAACAGCTTAAGTCTAAAAAAATCGGAAGCTTGATATGTGAAAGTGATTTGCAGACTTTTAAGGATGTCATATCCGATACAAAATCGGGTAATTCAAAGGAATCGCTTGATTGCCGGTTTATGCACCGAAAAGGTAAATTCCTGACGGTCCACCTGAAGACAATTCCCATCGTGATCCATTCCGAAATAAAGGGTATGTACATCATCATTCGTGATCTTTCCGAGCAGGCGAAAAGCACGGAACTGATTAAGTACATGGCATTCCATGATCAGCTGACAGGTTTGCGCAACAGGCGTGCGCTTTTGGATCAACTGGATCGTCTGGTTAAGAATGTAGAGATGCAAAAAGCTGAATTTGCCCTTCTGTTTCTGGATATAGACCGTTTCAAGTACTTGAATGATACGCTGGGACATCTTGTTGGTGACCAGATCTTGAAGCAAGTAGCTGATCGGTTAATCGATATCCAAAAAGAAAACTGTACGGTTTACAGACAGGGCGGCGATGAATTTATCATTGTCCTTGATAAAACAGGCAGGCATGGTGCTGGAGAGTTTGCTCAAAAAGTATTATTAAGATTCAATGAATCTTTTTATTTCAATTCCCAGGAGTATTACATTACACCGAGTATTGGAATCAGCCTTTTTCCGAATGATGGTAAGGATGCAGAATCACTGATTAAGCATGCTGATGAAGCCTTGTATAGTGTCAAAGAAAAAGGAAAGGCCCACTATCAATTTTATCGGTCGGATATGCAGTCAACCGGGGTGAATATCATAGCACTCGAAGCTCATTTGCGAAAGGCAATCGAACGTGATGAACTGGAACTCTATTATCAGCCGCAAATCAATTTAGTTACGAATGAAATATCAAGCTTTGAAGCATTGCTGCGTTGGAACAACAATGAGTTAGGCTTTATTTCACCGGCCGAATTCATCCCGCTCGCAGAGGATACGGGTTTGATTATCCCGATAGGGAACTGGGTCATTGAAGAGGCATGCCGACAAATCAGGGAGTGGACGGAGAAAGCGGGAAAGCCAATCAGGGTTGCTATCAATATTTCTCCTAAGCAATTCATGCAGCTCGATTTAGTAAGGATCATCAAGAGTTCGATCGAGAAGCATCATATTGATCCATCTCTCTTGGAAATTGAAATTACCGAAGGCGCCATGCAGGATACAAAAGAAACGATCCCGATCCTGAAGCGGTTGAAGGAGCTGGGGATTAAAATATCGGTAGATGACTTTGGTACTGGCTATTCATCTCTTAGTTATCTGAAACAGTTCCCGATTGATGTACTAAAAATTGATCAAAGCTTCATAAGGGATATCAAGTACAATGGAAAGGATGCCGCGATCATCACGACGATCATCCACCTGGGCAACAGTTTAGGCATGGAAGTGATTGCGGAAGGGGTCGAGGAGCAGAGTCAGGTTGACTTCCTAATAAATGCAGATTGTGAAAAGGCACAGGGGTTCTTTTTCGCCAGACCATTGAAAGCTCTAGAAGCAGAGGAAAAGATCATCTTGAAATCAAAAACAAGCAGCTGATCAGCTGCTTGTTTTTTCGCTTTTAAAGGTAAAAACGGCAAGTTCAGGCTGAGATAAGAACCTGAACGGTAGCCTGGTCGTTCCAAGTCCGCGATTCACGTATAGAGTGAGAGAGCTTTGGGGGCCTGTTGTATAAAAGCCTTCCACATATTTTTCTGCAAAAGGCGGAGTGACCAGCGGGCCGTAAAAAGGGATTTGAATCTGGCCGCCATGGCTATGACCGCTTAGCTGCAATTGAATCGGGAAATGTGCAGCTTCTTCTGCTTTGTCAGGGGCATGCGATAAAAGAATCGTATACGAGTTTTTGGGAATATTGGCCAGGGCCGACTTCAAATCAGGTTTGCCGAGCATGGCATCATCGATACCGGCAATCCATAACGAACTGCCATCAAGAAGCTTGATGTTGGCTGAATGGTTAAGTAATAAAGTGAATCCTGATTGTTCCATTATTTGTTTATAAAGATTGGACCCATATCCCCCGTGGTCATGGTTACCGTATACGGCAAACTTCCCCATAGGAGCTTTCAAGCTGTTCAACATGGAAATAATCTTGGTTTTTTCAGTGAAGTGTCGCGGGTCATCAAGTAAATCCCCTGTGAAAACAATCAAATCAGGGCCAAGCTTATTAATTTTGGTCATCAATTGCTGCAGCTGTTCCATTGTATACTGAAACCCTATATGAGTATCGCTGAATTGAACAAGCTTAATGCCATCAAACCCGGACGGCAATGCGGCATTTTTTATAGTATGGCGTGTAATATCAAGCATGCGGGGTTCTACTTCACGAGCATAAAAATAGCCACCTGTGCCAAGACCTGCAGCCGTTAATACCGTTCCAACGGCCCTTTTGATAAAAGTCCTCCGAGTGATTTGTTCAGACATGAAAAATACCAACCTATCTCCGAATTTTCTCTACTATACTAGCAAACATACCTGGAAAATAGAAGTACCATTTTAGGGAAGTGTCTTTAATGATGATATTAGAGTGTTTTCAATTTATGACATAAGGGAAGAGAAAGGAAAGATACGAGTCTTTTATAGCTAAGCGGAAATCGAGGTGTGATTGTTGGTCGATTATGATACTAGGATGGAAATGATCTTTATTCCCGCAAAAAATGGATATATTAAGGTGTTTGTTTACGGATTTAACCATTTAGGAACATCGGGAAATGCAGTAGCCGTGTTTAATGGCGTAAGTGCAAACGCTAAAGGATTCCACAAGAAAAGGACCATCGTCCATTCCCTTTCAAACCTTCACAGAGTGCTTGTGAAAAAGAGGAGGGAAAACTAAGAGGACAGGATAATACCATTGTGCATGAAGGTTTACTTTATAATATATGAAAAAACAAAGACAAGGCCGGAATGATATCCAGCCTTATCATTTCATTATCGGTAACTGACTGCTCTTGACTGCATCACTTTCCAGGTTTCAATAAAGTTTTTTTTGTTTACTGGGACCTGTTTTCGACCGGATAGGGGGTCATTCAGGTAGACTGTGGTTTCATTGAAACCAACCAGGACAACCGCATGCAAGTCCAGTGGCGTCTTGATTACCTCATTGCCATGTGTCCATGATTCCCAGCGATCTGGCAGCCTGTAGTCACCAGTAGTCCACACAACGACAGGATAACCAGAGGAAACATGGTCAAGAACATGTTCGAAGTCTTTTCCGGTCAAGTTTACTGCTCTTCCTGGTAAATAACGATCGATTAAATCAACCATTGGTTTATCGAAGACTGCATAGCCGGCTCTTTTTCCTGTCATATCTCCAACGAAACCTTCAGCTGGATTGCCCCAGCTCAATATATCTCCACTTGCTGATCTTTTTAAAGGATCAAGATCTTTTTGTATTTCCGTGTAAAGTTTCATTTTATCCGTTTCAGCTCCGGCATATTTAAGCATCATTGCCAGGCTGGTCACTTCACATCCATACTTCAGTTCTGGATTTTGTTTTATCAAGGGTACGTTCAATAACGCATTGGTTTTTCTTTGTTGCTGTTTGTCTTGTTTCTGAATAGGGTTTGGGACCGCCATTTCCTGAATTGTCTCAGGACTTTCCATCATAATGGGATCATTTTTGCTATGTTGAGTCCGCAATACCTTTTCGGCGGGCGAGCCGTGACTGCATCCAAGCAATGGAAGAAGAATGCCGATGAAAAGCCACTTCTTCATGTCATCATCCTTCCATAAGCTTATATATATTTTTAGTCGAAAGGCGGATTTTATAACATGAGGAAAATGGAAACAGTATAACTGAGGGAATACTCATATTATGGTAAAATCGTTCATATCAAATTAATGATAAGAAATTAAATATAAACAATGGTAAGAAACACATTTTGAAGATGTTGGGGGAGGTTTCAGTTAGAATTGGATGCTCTTGATATTTTAACCGACCTAGAACATGTCGTCCCATTTTTTCAGCCAATCTTCAATGCGGAGGAGCATAAAGTCATTGGATATGAAATTTTAGGCCGTTTTATTAGCGGAGATGATGAAATTAGTCTGGGATCTTTTTTTCAGGATGATACTGTTCCTGAAGAGTACCGAATTGAAGTAGAAAACATTGTTTTTTCCAAAGCGATGGAAACTGCTTCCCGTTCGGGTGACAAGGATCTTCTTTGGTTTGTGAACAAAGATGCTGGTTTATTGATGATGGATGATGGAGAGGGGTTCTTGCAATTGCTCCTTTCATTTCATGAACAGGGGATAAGACCTGACCAAATCGTTCTTGAAATATCTGACCGGAATGTCCAGAGCACTATAGAGCATCTCATCAATTATTACAAATCTTTTGGGATAAAAATTGCGATGGCACAAGTTGGCAGCGAAGGCAGTTACTTTGAGCGAATAGCTGGTATAGAACCTGAAATCCTCAAAATTGATATGTCCTCGCTAAGGTCTAATAATACAGGCCCTGCTTATCTTGACGTCCTTCACTCTTTATCCATCCTTGCCCGCAAAATTGGCGCGACGCTCCTGTTTGAAAACATTGAAACTCCATATCAGCTGCAGTTTGCCTGGAAAAACGGAGGCAGGTTCTATCAAGGATTTTATCTGAGAAAACCTCAGAGTAGCTTGGTGGAAAAGGATGTTCTTAAGGAAAAAATAAAGTCAGAAATACATGGGTTTATTTTATCCGAGAAGAAACGGCTTCACTCATTTTTTGATTTACGAATCGAATTGAACACCAAGTTCCAGGAACTGATCAGCCGCAATAAAAAAGGGCAGAATCCAAGTGAGTTCCTGATGTCTCTTGGTACCAGCCTCGATGGAATTGCATTCAGAATGTATATATGTGATGAAGACGGATTCCAGTTATCACCTAACCTTTATAAAACAGGTGGAGAATGGGTGCTCCAGCCAATATACATGAATAAGAACTGGAGCTGGAGACCCTATTTTCTTGAGAACATCATAAGGATGAGAACAGGGAAAAAGGGAATCCTGTCAGACCGATACAGTGATATTGAAACAGGTGAGGTAATACGGACGTTTTCGCTTCCATTGAATGGAGAAGAATTTTTATTTGTGGATTTAAGTGCATCTTTTCTTAATGAACGGGAAGGGTTATTTTGACATACAGGACAGCGCATAGCCTATTTCAAAAATGTGCAATTTATATATACAGCCTTCTATAAAGGGGGATTTAATATGAGTATATATACAACAATGCTCTTATTGGCAGGGGCAGGGGTTCTGGTTGCAGGCCTTTTCTATACTTGGTCTTTCGGTAAAGGACAGAAAAGGGCTCATGGCAATCTAGATTCACAGGCCCCAGAGGCTGTCCAGGAGCATGCTTATATCCGCAACCCGATTTTTTTAACCTATATAATCGTCATTTCCATCGCCCTGTTGTTCGTCGTTTATTATGCCGTGACCACAGGAACCGGATATTAACCTCCACAGCGGGGGTTATTTTTTTTGTGAAGTTCCTGATAATACTACAATTTTTTTAACTTTTGCGTTAGTTCGAGCCAGATGAGGGTAAATTGATAATGTTCATCAGATTTTGTGTCAGATGCTGAAGTTATTTTACGAATGAATTTCGTAATCAAATAGGGTAAATGTTGGTAAAATTGTATTTACTAGTCATCATGGAGGAGGGGAGAAAATGGACAAGCGGTTAAAGCTATTATTTTTGTTATCCTTTTTGTTAATCTTGCCTGCCAATGCGTATGCCAATTCGGATTTGGATGGAAGAAAAGACGTCTTTGCATTCCTCGAAAAAGCTTTTGATTCACAAGTATCCTTAAGTGAGAAGGCCAGGACGATGGAGGAAATTGAAGCAGTATTAGATCCTTATTTTACAGAAGACTACAAGTCGCGGTTCATTGATGAAAATGTGGTAGGACAGGAAAATGAATACCTGACGTATGGAACAGATTTCGCACCTTATTACATTCCATTTTACGCTTTTTCAGCAAAGACAAAGGTAGTGGAAATGGAGAATGAAATTTATGTAGTCGAATTTTTTCCTGGCAATGCGGAGGGACCCGTAAGCTACGATGATCATTATGAAGGGTTGAAGCTTGTAATAAGTGACGGCAGCTGGAAGGTAGCAGATTACCTCTATGATGAAGTTCCTCAGGAAGTAATCGACAAAGCGTACCCGGAAAAAGCAAAGGAACTGAAACAGCCTGCAGAAGCTGACAATGCAGACGAGGAAATGATTGGGGAAATCGTATTCGGACCCAATTTCTCGATGCTGAAGACATTCATGGAGTTAGGCGTTATTTTCAGGAATGAAAACAGGACAATATTGTTCGGATTATTATAGAGAAAAGCGTGAAATCTGCTTAGATTTCACGCTTTTTTTGAGGCCTAATCCTGGATATCCAAAGCTTTTTTCAACCTTTCCAGGTCAAACCCTGTGATTACTTCATCTCCGATAATGATGGTTGGTGTCGAATAGGAGTTGTAAGTTTGTGTGAGCTCCTGCTTGCTTTTGTCATTAATGCTGATGTTTTTCTCTGTGTAGGGAAAACCGAATTCCTTTAAGAACATTTTTATGATTTGGCAAGG
Organism: Mesobacillus sp. S13; assembly: GCF_020422885.1. Taxonomy (NCBI): domain Bacteria; kingdom Bacillati; phylum Bacillota; class Bacilli; order Caryophanales; family Bacillaceae; genus Mesobacillus; species Mesobacillus sp. S13. Next base: position 1,599,227 of record NZ_CP084622.1, read on the forward strand.
TGGGCAGTCGTTCTGGGTGTAAACAATGATGTCGTTCATTTTACTTAGTTCCTCCGGTATTTTTGTTCAAATAATGGGCAAGCCCCATGGCACTGACATTGACATCAAGATATAGCAGTTCATAGATTGGATGCTTGTCAGGCAACCCACGCTGGGACAGGTGGGTTTTAATTTTATCATATAGCCTCTGCGTAATCTGCTCAACTTGCTTTTGCGGATGCTTTTCTTCCATGACAACATTTTTGGCTTCTTCTATGAAAACTTCAAGCCAACTTTCCACTTGCCTGAATGCCTCAGCTGGATTTTCGGACATGCCATAATGTCCGAAATAAATCCTTTCTAGTTCAAGTGCTTCAAAGGTGCTGATGGATTGCAGCATCTTTTCAGGATCAAACTGGTTAGGTGAAGTCGTAGGCAGGTAGAATTCGATGCCTTCACGGTCAAGCTGCGGATAGAAGATGCCGGCGGTGTCACCAGAGAAGATTCCGTTAGAAAGCGGGTGATAGATACTGAAGTGGTGGTTGGCATGACCTGGAGTGTCCAAGAACTTCAGGGTAAGCTTCTCGCTTAACTTTAGTGTTTCACCATCATCTTTAATCATCAGGCGATCTTCGGGAATGGCAACGATTGGGTCAAAAAGTTCCGAAAATTTTTCCCCATAAACAGCTTTAGCTCCCATAATCAATCTTGAAGGGTCAGCCAAATGCCTAGCTCCCTTGGGGTGTACGATAACCTTTGCATTCGGGCAATGCTGTACCATCAGGCCGGCACCGCCTGCATGGTCGAGGTGTATATGTGTCACGATGATGTAGGAAATTTCACCAGGTGATATCCCCAGTGCTTGTAAGCCTTCAAGGATGTGGGGAATGGACGGGCTTGCTGAAGTTTCGATAAGCGTCACCTTATCCTCTGTTAATACGTATGTACCGGTGCGTTCTGGCATACTTAGATCAAAATCATCGATTAGAAAGACATTTTCGGTTAGCTGCATAGGTTTTTTCAAAAAATCACTCCAATTCTCAAAGCTTTTACTTGTACATCGTCTGACATTATTTTATTCTGTTAATATTGACATGTAAAGAATTGTGTATAGAAAATTCTGAAATCATTTTACATGGATATAAATAGGCCAATTGCAAAATCTATTTATAAGTTATTGGTTTTTGTTTTGAAAGGAGAGGGAGCATAATGTCACAGCTTCAGGGAATAGTCACTCGTTTGAAGAATCTGCAAGAGCAGTCCAATGGAGGAGAACCTGCTCAACGCTTTTTCGAAGTGAATGGAGAGCGTAAATGCCAGGTTACATACCATCCAAAAACGGAAACATACGAATTGGAAGTATACACTGACAAGGAAAAGCCTAAGAAATACCAATTCGACAATATTGATATGATTACCATCGAGATTTTTGATCTTATTCAGTAATCCATCATGACAATGGGACCCATTTGTGGTCCCTTTTTATATCCTCGCTTATTAGCAGTAAACTAAATAAAAGCCTCTTCATCCATTTTGTGATAAAATGGTAAGGAAAGAAGAAATCCATTTTAGGGAGTTTTCGCCATGATTAGTCTTTACAGCGGTGAGTTTTTGGAAGTGTCAATTAAAGACCTGATGATTCCTTCTGAACGTGTAGCCCATGTCCAAGTTGGCAATAGCCTGGAGCATGCACTGCTTGTTCTAACGAAAAGCGGGTACACTGCGATTCCCGTCCTAGATCCTCATTATCGTCTAATGGGTTTAATCAGTACACCAATCATAATGGATTCCATTCTCGGCCTTGAAAGAATCGAGTTTGAGCAGCTTGAGAGGAAACGAGTAGAAGAAGCCATGAATACGAAAATACCCAGAATCAACATCCACTCAACTCTTATATCCTCATTAGACCTTCTTGTTGATCACCCCTTTCTCTGCATAGAAGATGACTCAGGTATATTTGAGGGTATCCTGACAAGACGGACTGTATTGCTGAAATTGAGCAAACAAGTTAAAAGGTATAATAAGAAATAGAGTAAACGGCAGCTCCCGGATGCGGGGGCTGAATTTTTTACTTTATAAGAAAGAATAACTCCAATACTTTGATTACTGGCCAGCTCCAGCTCTTGTCTGGGCTGAGCAAGGCGCTTGCGCTTTTCTTTTAGAGGTGTGTAAATGGGACAAGCTGAACAAAAAATGAACAAAACGGAAACAAAACGCTCTTTTGTACTGGCTACTGTCATGCTTGCCATGTTTATGGGAGCTGTGGAAGGCACAATTGTTTCTACCGCCATGCCGGCAATCGTCGGGGATTTAGGCGGGTTTGCCTTATATAGCTGGGTCTTCTCTGCCTATTTGTTAATGAACGCAGTTACAGTTCTGATCTATGGTAAATTATCGGATTTATTTGGAAGGAAACCAATTTTAACATTCGGTATTATCATCTTTTTGATCGGTTCGATTTTATCCGGTACAGCAGAAACGATGGAAATGCTGATCCTCTACCGGTTCATACAGGGGTTTGGAGCAGGTGCAGTCATGCCGATTGCTACAACCATTGTGGGAGATATCTATTCAAAACAAGAACGTGCGAAGGTACAGGGGTATCTCTCCAGTGTATGGGGCATATCAGCTGTATCGGGACCTGCGTTAGGAGGCTTGCTAGTGGAATATGCAAGCTGGCGCTATGTCTTCTGGATCAATGTCCCACTTGGCATCCTGGCAATCGCAGGCCTTTGGCTTTATCTGCATGAAGATATCGAGAAAAAGAAGCATAAGATTGATTATCCAGGAGCAGTTCTCCTTACTGTAGCCATTAGTTCGCTGATGATTGTCCTGGTTGAAGCGGGTGCGAATTGGCCGTGGACATCTCCTAAAACTATAGGTCTGATCAGCCTTAGTGCCCTGACCTTGATCCTCTTTATCCTTCAGGAGAAAAGGGCGGAAGAACCGATGATGCCATTTAATATATGGCGGGAACGATCGATATTCATTGCCAATATGACTTCTCTGACAACGGGTGTCATGCTGATTGGTATTTCTAGCTTTTTACCTGCTTTCGTCCAGGGAGTCATGGAGAGGTCACCGATTGTGGCTGGGTTCACCTTGACGGCGATGTCGATAGGATGGCCGATCGCATCGGCTGCCAGCGGGCGTCTGCTTTTGAGTATCGGCTATCGCAAGACTTCCTTATTTGGCGGTGCAGCATTGATACTAGGAAGTATTTTATTTGTCACCCTGAAACCTGAAGCTGGACCTTTATGGGCAGCGGCAGGATCGTTTTTTATCGGTGTCGGGATGGGTCTTACTAGTACGGCATTCATTGTTTCAATCCAAAGTACTGTTGCCTGGCAGCAAAGAGGGATTGCGACCGCAGCCAATATGTTCATGAGAAACCTGGGCAACACAGTGGGAGCTGCCTTGCTTGGAGGCGTCCTGAATAGCAGCATCTTAAGCTACATGAAAACCAATGGAGCACAAGGTCAGGATCTCTCAATTGATGCAGCGAATGTCCTGCTCAATGAATCAGAGCGGATGAAACTTCCGGTGGAATTAAAGACAATTCTTCAGGATGCATTGACAACTGCCCTTCATTCGGTTTACATTGTCGTATTCATTTTTGCAATCGTCAGTTTGCTGTTCATCCTATTCTTGCCAAAAAAAGAAGAAACTGCAGAGTGATCTGCAGTTTTTCTTATGGTTTCTTTGGTGAATTCTATGTGTTCGAAAAACAATCAGCTAATGTGAAGACAGTCCTTATATATAATGTAATTGGCAAGAATTTCATTTATAATATAAGAAATACTTATGAAGAGGTCAAGTTATGTCGTCTATTTCAGAATTCCACCTGTTATCAGTGCTAGCGCAGGAAATGAATATGCGCAAAGCTGCTGAGAGGTTATTTGTATCACAGCCCGCTTTGTCGCAAAGGCTGCAGTCAATCGAGAAAGATTGGGGTACGAAGCTATTCCTCCGCTCCCAGAAAGGATTGACATTGACGCCTGCAGGAGAGGTTGTCATCCAATTTGTCAACGACACTATTACCAGGGAAGAAAAAGCACGGGAATCCATCCATGCATTAAATTCAGAGGTCTATGGAACCCTTAAGATAGCAGTTGCCTCTATTGTTGGACAAAATTGGCTGCCGCAGGTCCTGAAGAAATACGTAAACCGTTACCCACAGGCAAAAATATCACTTGTGACTGGCTGGAGCAGTGAAATTTCAAAGGCACTTTATGAAGATCAAGTTCACATCGGGATCATCAGGGGCACTCCAGACTGGAAGGGAGTCAAAATCCACTTATTCAAGGACAGCCTGTATTTGGTCGATACGGATATAACGAGTCCTGAACAAGTATTGGATACAGACAGGCCGTTTATCCAGTTTAAAAGTGATTCGAATTACTACCAGGAGATACAGGATTGGTGGTTAAGGCAATTCCAGACAGCGCCAAAGAGAACAATCATTGTTGACCAGATTGAAACCTGTAAACAAATGACCTTCAACGGCATTGGCTATGCGATTCTTCCGGCAATAACCCTGAATGGGGCGGAAAAAGACATTTTTAAAGTTCCGCTTCATGACGAAAATAATGAACCTTTGGGAAGGGATACCTGGCTTCTGGGGTATGAATCTGCCTTCCGTTTGAAGCAAGTCCAGGCCTTCATTGATATCGTCAAAGAACATATAGTTGAAACGAAAGAATCGGATAAATAGTTTTTCTTGTTTTAAAAACTTTTGTTTGTTAAAGTAATTTTTAGAAAAGGCCGTTTTTTCGTGTCGTTGCTTTAGCTGATAGTTATTAATTAGGGCAACGCCTAAGCGGAATGAGGCAAATCATACATATTTGGAGGTAAAGCACTATGAAGATGATGGATGCAAACGAGATTATTTCGTTTATTCAAAATAGCAAAAAAGCAACACCGGTAAAAGTATATATTAAAGGTGATCTTGAAGGAATCGACTTTGGCGAGAATGCCAAGACGTTCTTCACAGGCAACACTGGCGTTATTTTCGGTGAGTGGGCTGAAATCAATCCGGCAATCGAAGCGAACCAGGCTAAAATTGAAGATTATGTCGTAGAAAATGACCGTAGAAATTCAGCTATTCCATTGTTGGACATGAAGAATATCAAGGCTCGCATTGAACCAGGTGCAATCATCAGGGATCAGGTTGAAATCGGCGACAATGCGGTTATCATGATGGGTGCATCAATTAATATCGGTGCTGTAGTAGGAGAAGGTACGATGATCGACATGAACGTTGTACTGGGCGGACGTGCAACAGTCGGCAAGAACTGCCACATTGGTGCAGGTTCTGTACTTGCTGGTGTCATTGAGCCACCTTCAGCTAAGCCAGTCGTTATTGAAGATGATGTAGTCATCGGCGCAAATGCTGTTGTCCTTGAGGGTGTAACAGTAGGTAAGGGTGCGGTAGTCGCTGCAGGCGCAATTGTAATCGACGATGTGCCTCCTTACACAGTTGTAGCTGGAACACCAGCACGCGTCATTAAAGAAATTGACGAGAAAACGAAATCAAAAACTGAAATCAAGCAGGAGCTTCGCCAGCTTTAATAGGGAGAATGAAAGCGTGGATATTGGTCCGCGCTTTCTTTAGTAAGGGAGAGAACGTGATGGATATTAATACTTTCATTAAAATTAGAAGAGATTTGCATCAAATTCCTGAATTGGGGTTCAAGGAGTTCAAAACGCAGTCTTATCTCCTTGATTATTTAAGCACACTTCCGCAAGAGCGCTTGGAAATTAAGACATGGAAGACCGGGATTTTTGTCAGGGTTAAGGGAATGAATCCCAATAAGACAATTGGTTACAGAGCAGACATCGACGGACTTCCAATTACTGAAACAACCGGATTGGCATTCCAATCTCTCCATGATGGACAAATGCATGCATGTGGACATGACTTTCATATGACGATAGCTCTTGGATTGATTTCTCATTTCGTTGCTCACCCGATTGATGACCATTTGCTGTTCATTTTCCAGCCTGCAGAGGAAGGGCCAGGTGGTGCCGAGCCAATGCTTAAGACTGAGGTCATGCAGGAATGGAAGCCTGATATGATCATAGCCCTGCATATTGCTCCTGAATATCCGGTAGGGACGATTGCAACACGAGAAGGCCTTCTTTTCGCCAATACATCCGAATTGTTTATTGACCTTGAGGGAAAAGGCGGGCATGCGGCTTATCCACATCAGACGAATGATATGGTCGTCGCAGCATGTGCTCTTGTGAATCAGCTTCAGTCTGTTGTTTCTAGAAATGTTGATCCACTCGATAGTGCTGTCATTACGATTGGCAAAATCACTGGAGGCACCGTGCAAAACATCATCGCAGAAACATCAAGGCTTGAAGGAACGATTCGCACACTGTCTGTTGAATCTATGGCTAGAGTGAAAGAAAGAATCGAGGCACTGGTCAAGGGAGTTGAAGTCGGCTATCAATGCAGGACGTCGATCGACTATGGAGCCATGTACCATCAAGTCTATAATAATGAAGAATTAGCACGTGACTTTATCGCATTTGCCGAGAAAAAAGAGAATATCGACGTGATTGTTTGTAACGAAGCAATGACGGGAGAAGATTTCGGCTATATGCTTAAAGAAATTCCAGGGTTCATGTTCTGGCTCGGTGTCAATTCGGACCATGGACTTCATCATGCAAAGCTGGATCCGGATGAGGATGCTATTAAGACTGCAATTAACCTGCTTACTACTTATATTGAGTATAAAAGTAATTAAAATCACTGAGTTTGTCATTCCGTTTTTAATGGACGATGAAAATGACATTCTGGTAAAGAGGTGTTCGATATGAGATTGCGCCAGCCTATGCCTGAAATTTCTGGAGCCACTCAATGGGTAAATGGCGAGTTTACTAGAGGACAGCTGGTTGGTGAAAAACCGACACTGATCCATTTCTGGTCAATCAGCTGTCACCTATGCAAGGTAGCAATGCCATCGGTGAATGAACTTCGTGACAAGTATAAAGGCCAATTGAATGTCATGTCGGTCCATATGCCCCGGTCAGAAAAAGACAAGAATATGGAAGAAATCAAACAGGTTGCAGAAGAACATCAGATTACCCAGCCGATCTTCGTTGATGATGACCTTGAATTAACTGAAGCCTTTGAAAACCAATATGTCCCTGCTTATTATCTCTTTGACAGAAACGGCCTGTTAAGGCATTTCCAGGCGGGCGGCAGCGGGCTGAAGATGCTGGAAAAGCGTGTGATCCGGGTTCTCGAAGAAGAATAGAGTAGAATATTCTATAAGGGTTTACTAACGGACATTTTTCTTCATAAAGATTCCGATTTTGTCCGTTAGTGCTCTTCTAACGGACACTTTTCTTCATAAGGGATACCAAGTTTGTCCGTTAAAGCTCTTCTAACGGACACTTTTCTTCATAAGGATACCAAGTTTGTCCGTTAGAGCTCTTCTAACGGACACTTTTCTTCATAAGGATTGTAGTTTTGTCCGATAGAGCACTTCTAACGGACATTCATCTTCAAAAGGATTGCAAATATGTCCGTTAGAGCTCTTCTAACGGACACTTTTCTTCACAAGGATTGTAGTTTTGTCCGATAGAGCACTTCTAACGGACATTTATCTTCATAAGGATTGTAGTTTTGTCCGATAGAGCACTTCTAACGGACATTCATCTTGCAAATTTGTCCGTTAGAGTTTTTCTAACGGATATTTGTTTGCTTAAAATCTGATTTCTTCCATTTCACACCTCCGCATTCTCCTCGTATCAGTTAATATCAGATAATTCCTATATACAAAAAAATAAAAAAATTCTAACAAAGTACTGGAAAAATATTTCGAAAGTCGATATATTAATGTATACGTGCATTTTGTTTTTACTAAGCTTTTCCATAACTTTTCGTTTAACGGGGACATTGCTGCTGTTACGAAGAAAGAAAAACACCTAAAGAATCTCTAATTTTCCAAAGGGGGGAAATGAATGGAGACATTCAAAAAATTGAAGGAGTATTATTGGCCTTTTAAAAATTACTTTATATGGTCAATATTATTTATGTTGGTCGTAACCGCGATCACAGTAGTATATCCGATGATCTTGCAGCTTACCATCGATGAAGCCGTCATCGGGGGCCGCTATGAGTTGATTCCGCTTCTGGCTGCCGGTTTTGTGGCATCCATGGCCGTGAAAGGAATCTGTACGTACATTTATCAGTATACAGGCGACTTGTTCGGAATCCATTCCGTCTATAAGCTAAGAAACTCTCTTTATGAAAAGCTTCAGTTTCTTTCCTTTCGATACTATGACAATGCGAAGACCGGAGATTTAATGTCGAGGCTTACTGCTGATGTGGAAGGCTTCCGCTTTTTCCTAAGCTTTGGCTTCTCAGAATTGATCCGTTTTGTCCTTTTGATTGGTATTAGTTTTTCAGTTATGTTCTATTATTCTATCTCATTGACTTTTGTGACTCTGGCAACACTGCCATTCCTGGCGGTTGTTGTCTATAAATTTGACCGGGCAGTCCACCCGGCATTCAGGGGAATTCGCAAATCTTTCGGTAAGCTGAATACTAAAGTCCAGGAGAATATCAGCGGAATCAACACGGTAAAATCTCTTTCCCGTGAAGATTATGAGATTGGCAGATTCAATGCATCTAATGGAAATTACAAAGACCAATATTTATTCACATCAGAAATTTGGGCTAAATACTTCCCGTTAATGGAGTTTTTGGGAAATCTAAGTGTCGTCCTGCTGTTAGGATATGGCGGTTTCCTGGTCATGAATGACTCTTTGCTTCCAGGGGAGCTGGTAGCTTTCTACAGCCTTGTTTGGTACATCATGTGGCCAATCATGAACCTGGGATTCGTTGTGAACTTATTCTCCCAATCTAAAGCATCAGGAGAAAGACTTTTGGAAATTCTTGAAGCAGATGAGGAGATTGAAGAGAAACGTGAAGCCCTTCAGATTGAAAAGCTTACAGGAGATGTAGAGTTCAATAATGTAACCCTCCGTTATGGAGAGGACGAAAATGAAGCTTTATATGATATCAACTTTAGAGCACGACCTGGGCAGACTATTGGTTTGATCGGTTCGACAGGTTCAGGAAAAACAAGCATTACCCAGCTGATGACAAGGTTTTATGAGCCGGTCGATGGTCAGGTCCTGATCGATGGCCGGGATATAAAGGATTATTCTATTCGTTCGCTTCGCAGCAATATAGGAATTGTTCTTCAGGAATCTTTCCTTTTTTCTTCTTCAATCAAAGCCAATATCTCTTATGGCAATCCAGATGCTACGATGGAGGAAATCATTGCCGCTGCAAAAAGGGCTCAGGCACATAGTTTTATCATGGAGCTTCCTGATGGCTACGACACGATCCTTGGAGAAAGAGGAATGGGTCTGTCTGGAGGCCAAAAGCAAAGAATTGCGATTGCAAGGGCGATTTGTGTCAATCCAAGCATTTTGATTCTTGATGATGCCACAAGTGCAGTAGATATGGAAACTGAATTCAAGATTCAACAAGCGCTGCTGGAAGTCATGAAGGGACGAACGACCTTCATCATCGCACACCGTATTTCTTCCCTAAAGCATGCAGATGAGATTCTTGTTCTTGAAAACGGGTCCATTGCTGAGCGAGGAACCCATGAACATTTGATCAAAAATGGCGGAACCTATCAAAAAATCTATGATATCCAGTTTAAAGACCGCCAAAAGGTATCGCAAACTGGCTGAAATAATAAAAACTAACAAATGATTGATATCTGTTCGCCGTTTTGGTCATCGCACCAGTTATCTACAATGTACAGGGGGGAAGGTTTTGAGCAAGAATAAAAACTCTCAGGTTTTAAAAAGGTTCCATTATTCTACTGACCAAGTTATTGATAAGCCTTTTAACTGGAAACAAATGTCAAGACTTTTTGGATATATGCTTCCATATAAGAAGACACTTGTGCCGCTATCTATTGCCATGGTACTAATCACGACAGCAGTAAGGCTGGCGATCCCAATTTTGATTGGGATTTACACGCTTGACAGAGCTGTAAAAAACAAAGACGCCACAATGCTTTTCTGGCTGGTCGCACTCATAGCAGGACTTTATTCAGCTTCCTATTTCGCAAATATTTTCAGAATTCGCTGGATGAATCAATTAGGCCAGAATGTCATCTATGATTTGCGCAAGCATTTGTTTACACATGTGCAAAATCTATCGCATCGCTTTTTTGACCAGCGTTCAGCTGGATCCATACTCGTAAGAATCATGAATGACATTAATTCACTGCAAGAATTGTTCACTAACGGTGTCATCAATTTATTGATGGATATCGTTTTACTAGTCGGTATCTTCTTTATCTTGTTCTCGCTAAGTCCACAGCTTACACTGGCAATCATGATCATCTTACCAATCATGTTCTTGATTTCAACAAAGCTGAGGAAAAACATCCGACGCTCCTGGCAGGATGTGCGTATGAAGCAATCCAAGTTGAATTCTCACTTGAATGAAAGCATCCAGGGAATCAGGGTTACACAATCTTTTACTCAGGAAAAAGAAAACATGGCTTTTTTTGATGGAGTCAATAATGAGACCTTCCAGAGCTGGAAGGCAGCTTCACAGAAAAACGCGATGTTCCGTCCGATGGTTGAACTGACCAATGCTCTTGGAACAGCGGTCTTGATTTGGTATGGAGCAAGCTTGATCCAAAATGGAACGATCTCAATAGGGGTATTCGTCTCATTTGCATTTTATCTAGGCATGTTCTGGGAACCAATTTCAAGGCTTGGCCAGGTGTATAACCAGTTATTGATGGGGATGGCTTCATCGGAACGGATCTTTGAGTTCCTTGATGAAAAACCAATTGTTTCTGAATCAGATCAAGCTATCGATCTAGAGGATATGCGAGGAGAAATTAAATTTGATAAAGTGGTCTTTTCCTATGATGACAAGCGGACTGCTCTAAAAGGAATCAGCTTGGATATGAAGGCTGGCCAAACGGTTGCCCTCGTTGGTCATACAGGTTCCGGGAAGACGACGATCGCTAATTTGATCAGCAGGTTTTATGACCCCACTTCAGGGAGAGTATTGGTTGACGGCCATGACCTAAAAGAAGTTTCAATAGGCAGCCTCAGGAAACATATCAGCATAGTGCTGCAGGATACGTTTATTTTTTCTGGAACGATTTATGATAATATTCTCTTTGGCAGACCGGATGCCACAGAGCAAGAAGTAAAAGCTGCCGCCGAAGCTGTAGGGGCGTCAGAATTCATCAAGAAGCTTCCTAATGGCTATCAAACAGAAGTAGAAGAGAGGGGAAATATCCTTTCAGTCGGAGAAAGGCAGCTCCTTTCCTTCGCAAGGGCGTTGCTCGCCAATCCAAGAATCCTGATCATGGATGAAGCGACAGCCAGCATTGATACTGAAACAGAAGTGAAAATCCAAAAGGCACTGAAGACGCTGTTGAACGGCAGAACGGCGATCATCATTGCCCACAGACTTTCGACCATCAGAGAAGCGGATAATATCTTCGTGTTAGAGAATGGCCTAATCATTGAACGAGGCAATCATGATCAATTGATGGAGCTTCAGGGAGAATATCATGACCTTGTTAAAGCACAATTCAATATGCTTGATGCAGTATAGAAAGCCTTCTTTATGAAGGCTTTTTTTTGTATCTGACGAAAAATTGAATTCTCGTCATTCTGTAACTTTTTAACAGATTTACCGTCATATTGATAAATAGACGTGCTTTAAGGGGGCCTTTTCATTGTTTAAAAAAATTGGTTTTATGCTTATTCTGTTTGTACTTTTGCTTGCAGGATGCAGCGGGGGCATGTCACAGGATGATAGTAGCAAGATGAGTTCTGAAGGTGATATGAATTCTTCTGCTGACATGGAAAATGCAAGTGATGACATTGCTTTTTCAGAAAGTGAAGAGGATAACGCCGTTGCTGGAGAAAAATCAAAAGCAGAGCAAAAGGCCGACCTTGAGGCAAATGAGAGTGCTGACCAGCGGATGGTCATCTATAATGCTGAAATGGATATCAGAGTGGAGAACTTTGAAAAAGCACGTAATTTACTTGAGCAGAAAGCAAAAGCCTATAAGGGGTATATTGTACAGTCTGATTCCAATCGTTTTGATGGAGAACAGCAAAGCGGTACGATGACGTTCAGGATTCCTCAGGAGCATTTTAATGCCTTCTTGAATGATGCTGAGGGTTTATCTGTTCAGGTTAATCATCGCGCTGTAAGTGGTCAGGACGTTACTGAGGAGTATGTAGACCTTGAATCACGTCTGAAATCGAAGAAGGCAGTAGAAGCAAGGTTGCTGGACTTCATGCAGCAGGCACAGAAAACCGAGGATCTTTTGAAAATTTCATCTGACCTGGCAGATGTCCAGGAACAGATTGAACAAATCGCTGGCAGGAAGAAATTTCTCGAAAACCAGACTGCACTTTCAACTGTGACCATTACCCTGCAAGAAAATGAAGTGACTGTACCAAAAATAGAAAATGACAGCCTGAACACCTGGCAGAAAATCAAAAAGCAGTTCGCAGATAATATCAATATCTTGCTGTCAGCTGGCTCATGGATCATTGTATTCCTAATTGGAAACTTTCCAATCCTCTTAATAGTAGGAGCAGTAGTGGCTGGAGGCATATATTTTTTAAGAAAAAAAGCTTCTCGAGGGCAAAATAATAATGTGGATTCCAATAGCTAAGAAAAAAGGTGCTGGCTATTGAGGAGACAATGAAGAGCCATTAGATAGCAAATAAAAGCCGTTGCGACACGATCGCAACGGCTTTTCTATTAAACCTCCATAATGATCGGCAGGATCATTGGGCGGCGTTTGGTTTTTTCATAAAGGAAAGGTGCAAGTGTATCAGTGATTTCGTTTTTAATTTCTGACCACTGAGTTGTTTTTCTTTCCATTACTTTATTTAAGTGCTTATTGATCAGGCTTTGTGCATCGTTGATCAGGTCGCCAGATTCTCTCATATAGACAAATCCGCGCGAAATCAGGTCAGGACCCGCAGCAATCTTAAATTCCTTCATATTGATGCTTACGACGACGACGACAAGGCCTTCCTCGGAAAGGATTCGTCGGTCGCGAAGAACAATGTTCCCGATGTCGCCAACACCACTTCCATCAATATATACATTTCCGGAAGGGATTTTACCGGCAACACTTACTTCATTGTCGCCAAGAGCAAGGACTTCGCCGTTATCCATGATGAAACAGTTTTCTTCAGGCACTCCACAATCGGTAGCTAGTTTTGTGTGCATTTTCTGCATACGGTACTCACCATGGATTGGCATGAAGTATTTCGGTTTGATCAAGCGAAGCATTAATTTCTGCTCTTCTTGACCACCGTGTCCGGAAGTGTGGATATCATTTAGGGAACCGTGGATGACATCGGCACCTGCTCGGGACAGCATATTGATCGTCCTGTTAACACTTATTGTATTCCCTGGAATAGGTGAAGATGAGAACACTACTGTATCGCCAGGCTGAATCTGGATTTGTCGATGCGTTCCGTTCGCGATTCTTGATAATGCAGCCATTGGCTCGCCCTGGCTTCCAGTACAAAGTATTGTCACCTGGTTGGCAGGAAGTCTGTTAATTTGCTGAGCTTCAATGAATGTATCCTTCGGCGCAGTAATATACCCTAGTTCTTGTCCGATATTGATTGCTGATTCCATGCTTCGGCCAAAAACAGCGACTTTTCTTCCATTTGCAACTGCAGCTTCGACAACCTGCTGCAAGCGATGAATATTGGAAGCGAAAGTAGCAAAAATAATCCGTCCATCCACTTTTCGGAAGATATCATGAATGCTATCGCCAACACGGCGTTCAGACATTGTAAAGTGCGGTACTTCCGCATTCGTGCTGTCTGATAGTAAGCAGAGGACGCCCTCTTTGCCGATTTCCGCCATTTTAGTCAGATTAGCAGGTTCACCAACTGGTGTGAAATCAAACTTGAAATCACCGGTGTGGACGATTTGCCCAGGAGGCGTTTTCACAACGACACCATATGAATCAGGAATACTGTGAGTTGTCCTGAAGAAAGTGACCGAAGTTTTGCGGAATTTAATGATGTCTTCTTCCTTGATTTCGATTAGTTTCGCCTTTCGCAATAGACCGTGCTCTTCTAGCTTGTTTTTGATCAAGCCTAACGCAAGCTTCCCGCCATAAATGGGTACGTTGATTTCCCTCAGCAAATAGGGGATGCCGCCAATATGGTCTTCATGGCCATGTGTAATGAAAAGTCCTTTGATTTTATCTTCATTTTTAACAAGGTACGAATAGTCAGGAATAACGTAATCAATCCCAAGTAATTCATCCTCTGGGAATTTGATTCCGGCATCAATCAAGATGATTTCATCCTGGAACTGCACTCCGTATGTGTTTTTACCGATTTCGCCTAAACCACCAAGCGCAAATACGGCCGTTTGGTCATTTTTAACAAATTTCATAAATTATTCGATCTCCAATACTTCAAAGTCTTCTTTTTGTTTTTCGTACTCAAAATAATTACCCTCAACTGCCTCGACATATTCAATATTATATTGGCGATCAGCTATTTTTGTCCGTACATCTCTTTCAGAGTCACCTTTTACATAAATTGTTTGTGTTTTTTCGCGAACTGGTACTTGCTTGTTGGATTCCTGGAAGTAAACTTTAAAAATCATGAAAAATCTCTCTCCTTAAATTAACTTTTTCTATTGTATAGGCAATTTTCGATGAAACATTTTGCAGATTACGCAATTCCCGACCTGGGATATACAAAAGGAAGACGTACTAATTTGCAGGTAAAGCATAACTCTGTCAAAACAATAAACGAATTTAGCCATATATAAAAATTAACAATGTTACCATTGTTATTATCAATCGTGCCATGTTTTCCGCTATTAACCAATTTACAATAAGGAAGGAGCCCTTCGCAAGTTTGAAGGGCTCAAAAAGTTAAGCGATTGTTTTTTTTCGAAGCAAATCTTTCCACTGTTTTAAAAGCTTCTTTCTTAGCTTCTTTAACATAGTGGATCATCTCCTTAATTCCTATTTTAAACTATCCTTGTCCAAAGTAAAGTAAACAAGGAAAAGTTTAGCAAAGATTATTTTTCAAAATCCTATCTTTTTGTTTATATTATATGATGAAATAGCAAATTTTTTCATGGTTATTGATGGAATGACATAAATTGTCATTGTTTAGACACAGATTTGGATTTCTTATTTCTGTACACGCACATGTGAATTTGATAGACTACCCATTTACATAATAATTTTAAAAGGTCTTTTGTACATTTGCTTTGTCGGGAAGAACTAAGTGTATGAACGAGCCTTGAATAATGATGTAATTTGCTTTCTAAAAAGCTTCAAAGGAGAAGATCATGAGCAAAATCGTATTTTTCGATATCGACGGCACACTATTGGACCATGATAAAAACCTGCCAGCCTCTACAAAAGAGGCCATTGAGAAATTAAAAGAAAATGGGGTTTTCGTAGCTATTGCAACGGGGAGAGCTCCATTTATGTTCGAATACTTGAGGAAAGAGCTGGATATTGACTCTTTTGTAAGCTTTAACGGACAATATGTCGTCTTTGAAGGGGAGCCGATTTACGAGAACCCTTTAAACAATGGAAAGATAGAAGAACTTTATTTGGAAGCAGCTGATAAGGGCCATCCAGTCGTTTTCATGAATCATATGACGATGAAATCATCAGTGAAGCAGCATGACTACATCGAGACAAGCCTCGGGGGGCTGAAGTTTGCCCATCCGGAACATGATGATCGTTTTTATGTAGACCGCGACCTCTATCAAACTTTATTGTTCTGTGAAGAAGGACAGGAAGAATATTACCGTGAAGCATATCCTGAATTCACTTTGATTAGATGGCATCCTTATTCTGTCGATATCCTGCCTGCGGGAGGGTCAAAAGCGGAAGGAATTAAAAAGATGGTTGACCGATTAGGTTTCAAGCATGAAGATGTCTATGCTTTTGGAGATGGGCTGAATGACCTTGAAATGCTGAAGACAGTCGCGAATGGCGTGGCCATGGGTAATGCCGTTCCTGAATTAAAAGAACTAGCGGATATGGTTACGAAGGATGTAGATGACGACGGAATTTGGCACGGATTGAAAGAACTGAAATTGATTTAGTTCAGGGTTGATTTTTAAATTGATCGGGCTTCTTGTAGAACACCGGAGGATTGTGTGTAGTGTTTGTAATTGTGACAGGTTGAATGGGAAAACCGGAAAAGTTGTCAAGATAAAGCCGGAATTATGACAGTTTCAGACCATCAAGCGAAAAGCTGTCAAGAAACTGTGGTTATTATGACAGGGTGGAAGGAATGGAATCTGTCTGAAATGAGTTCCGGTTAATTTCAACCACCCAATCATACGCAGTCAGTTTAAGTCACAAAAAAGCCGAATTCGCTCAGAATTCGGCTTTTTTAGCTATTCATCAGATCAGCTTATCTTTCCACTGGTTTTGCATCAGGAACATCAGCAAATGGATCTTGTTTGTTAATATGATCGTAAAACATGATGCCATTCAGATGGTCGATTTCATGCTGGAATACAATCGCAGGCAGCCCTTTTAGGCGCAGCTTGACTTCTTTTCCTTCAAGGTCAACCCCTTTTACTGTCACCCTTGCGTATCTTGGCACATACCCAGGAATGGACTCATCAACAGATAGGCATCCTTCACCGGCTGCAAGGTAGGAACGCTCCACCGAATGACTGATGATTTTCGGGTTATAAAGGGCATAGCTGATCAAGTTATCCTTTTCATCGGTAACATGAACTGCAACCATTCTTTTCGATACATTTATTTGTGGAGCCGCAAGGCCGATACCAGGTCGAAGTCCATGTTTTGGGGCAATTTCAGGATCCTGGCTGTTTTTAACATATTCAATCAGGCTTTCAAGCACTGCCTTATCTTCCTGAGAAGGAGGCATTGGAACTTCTTCCGCGACTTTCCGGAGCACGGGATGACCATCACGGACGATATCATTCATCGTCAACATAAACTTCACCTCTAGTATGTAATAATGTTAGTCTAACAAATGCCCACTAAAAAGTTAACTAGAAAAATCCAAAAGAGAGAGGTGTGCAACCTCTCTCTTTTAAATTTTATTAGGAAGCTTTTTAACACTTAGATTAGTGTCCAGCTCCAGCGCTTGTCGGAGTTGGGCAGTCGCCTCCGCTTTTCGAATTGTCTAGTGTCGCCTCCTAGAACCTCCGAAACTTCAACTCCGCCGACAGAAGCAAAAAGCGCTTCTTTGTCGGAGTCTCCAGTTTCTGCGTTTCTGGACAGTCGGCTATACTTTTCGATTTTGGTCCTGCCAATGAAGTCAAAGGACGACTTCACTGTCAGACCCTCCAGCGCTTGTCGGGACTGACCAAGGCGCTTGCGCTTTTCTAATTAAAACTTCCAGCAGGCGCAGCCAACAATGATCAGAAGGATGAACAACACTACAATCAAAGCGAATCCATTGCCATAGCCTGCTCCTGCAACTGGATAACCGCAACCATATCCGTATCCGTACATCAGGAAACCTCCTCGAATGTGTTTTTCGCCCGTAAATCGGTCGATTGCTATAGCCTATGCAAAAGAAAAATTAAGGTATAGGCTCAAGCCTAAAGCATAAACAGCCGGAGGTATGTATATATATAGTGAGAGGACAAGCATTTGCCACTTCAACTCCGAGCATTTTACCTGCAAAATTTCATATCTGTTGTCAAATCTCGTCGTAATCGCTATAGTAAAATTGGTATCAATGAGGAGGTTATTAATTTGTCCATATTCAAAAAAATAAGTTTAGCTATTATTATGATGGCTGGAGTTTTCAGTCTAGCAGGGTGTCTGGACAAGCAATCACCGGAGGAAAAAATGTTTGAAGCACTCGAGAAGGTTGTTTCAATCGAAAAAGGGTTTGAAGACCAGCAGGATCCTCTTGTAGAGCTGGAAAAGAAAGAAAAAGAAATTTACGAGCAGATCATTTCATTAGGAATGAAAGAATACGATCAAATTGTCAAGCTGGCAGATGAGGCATTGGCTATAGCTGACAAACGTGATGAACATATTGAGAAGGAAAAAGAAAGTATAGATGAATCTGAAAAAGAATTTGGGAATGTCGAAGGAATCATAGATGAGATTGAAGAGGCTGACCTTAAGAAGCAGGCAACTGAACTGCAGGCGACTATGAAGGAAAGATATGCAATCCATGAGAAGCTTTATAAGAACTACAAACAAGGCCTTCAATATGACAAGGAGCTTTATGAAATGCTCAAAGATAAAGAATTAAGCTTTGAAAAACTCGAAGAACAAATCAATAAAGTGAATGAAGTGTATGAGACGGTCTTAAATAACAATCAAGAATTCAATGATAAGACTGACCAGTATAATAAAGAAAAAATGGATTTTTACAAAAATGCTGGAATTGAAGTAAGTTCCGAAAAAGAATGATAGAGGACAGCCGCTTTTACCTAAAGCGGCTTTTTGATTGCTTTTTTAGTCATTAGGTTTACTGAATAATTCAATCTCAGCTGTAAAACTGGATTGTTTGCCCATTTCCAGCTTGTCCAACAGCACTAATACAGTTTGAACTAAAAGTAATTTATTATAGTACAGTAATATATATCGAGTAATACAGATGCTTTTTTGAGATAATAACATAAAGATAGTAAATAAAATCTAAAAAGATGAAACATAGTATTTGACGGACAAAAAAACGTGATGTAAACTAAAAAACGAATGAGCGTATTGTATTACTCTTTTTTTATTTTTCATTGATACAGCATTTCTTAAGCAAGAATGAAGAAATAAAAGTTTTTATATGGTGAATCTGTGGAAAACTAAATAATGGTGTGTTCATATAGTGGTCAAGCAAAGTTTTTATTGAAAAACCTTCTGAACCATTAGTGAAACGCCAAGAAAAAACAATTCAGCTCTGACAGGTATTTAGAAACCCGGGGAAGTTTATCCTGATATTGGGTAACCTATTTTTGTATATTCAATTTAAAATTCATGAAGTAATGAAAGGAAGAGGTGGCTCTGATGGCATCTAAAACAAAAAACAACACTGTTGATGCAATGAAGCAACTCGAAAAGATTGAAAGTCAATTCGAGATGTTCCAGATTTTGAATGAAGAGGGCGAAGTCGTAAATGAATCGGCAATGCCTGAGCTTTCAGATGAGCAATTACAAGAATTAATGAAGCGTATGGTTTATACAAGGATTTTGGACCAGCGTTCCATTTCATTGAACCGCCAGGGGCGTCTAGGGTTCTATGCTCCTACTGCAGGACAAGAAGCTTCCCAGCTTGCATCACAATTCGCACTTGAAAAAGAAGATTTCATTCTTCCAGGATACCGTGATGTTCCACAAATGATTTGGCATGGACTTCCGCTGACACAAGCTTTCCTATTCTCACGCGGACACTTCAAGGGTAATCAAATTCCTGAAGGTGTAAATGTCATTTCTCCACAAATCATCATTGGTGCGCAATACATCCAGGCAGCTGGTGTTGCTCTTGGTATGAAAAAGCGCGGAACAAAAGCAGTTGCCGTAACTTACACAGGTGATGGCGGATCATCACAGGGTGATTTCTACGAAGGTATCAACTTTGCGGGTGCTTACAAAGCCCCAGCAATCTTCTTCGTCCAAAATAACCGTTTCGCTATTTCAACTCCAGTTGAAAAGCAGACTGCTGCAGAAACAATCGCTCAAAAGGCTGTTGCTGCTGGTATCCCTGGTATCCAGGTAGACGGAATGGATCCACTTGCCGTTTACGCTGTCACTCTTGAGGCACGTAAGCGCGCAGTTAACGGCGAAGGCCCTACATTGATCGAAACAATGACTTACCGTTATGGTCCACATACAATGGCTGGTGATGACCCAACTCGTTACCGTACAGCTGACCTGGACAATGAGTGGGAAAAGAAAGATCCATTGGTTCGTTTCCGCAAGTTCCTTGAGAAGAAAAATCTTTGGACTGAAGAGATGGAAAACGAAACAATCGAAAGAGCTAAGGAAGAAATCAAGAACGCTATTAAAGAAGCAGATGATACTCCTAAGCAAAAAGTAACTGACCTAATGGAAATCATGTATGAAGAAATGCCTGACTACTTAAAAGAACAGTATGAAATATATAAAGAGAAGGAGTCGAAGTAAGCCATGGCTCAAATGACAATGATTCAAGCAATTACAGACGCTCTTCGCGTTGAAATGAAGAACGATCCAAACGTACTAGTATTCGGGGAAGACGTTGGCGTAAACGGCGGTGTATTCCGTGCGACTGAAGGTCTGCAAAATGAATTCGGTGAAGACCGTGTATTCGATACACCACTAGCAGAATCCGGTATCGGCGGATTGGCAATCGGTCTTGCGCTGCAAGGTTACCGTCCAGTTCCTGAAATCCAATTCTTCGGCTTTGTCTTTGAAGTTATGGATTCCATTGCAGGACAAATGGCTCGTATGCGTTACCGTTCAGGCGGCCGCTACAGCTCACCAGTAACAATTCGCTCGCCATTCGGGGGAGGCGTACATACTCCAGAGATGCACGCTGACAGCCTTGAAGGAATGGTTGCACAACAGCCTGGCTTAAAAGTCGTTATCCCTTCAACTCCTTATGACGCAAAAGGATTGTTGATCTCATCAATTCGTGATAATGATCCAGTCATTTTCCTTGAGCACATGAAGCTGTACCGCTCTTTCCGTCAGGAAGTACCTGAAGAAGAGTACACAATTCCACTAGGAAAAGCAGATGTCAAGCGTGAAGGTAAAGACCTGTCAATCATCACTTATGGTGCAATGGTCCACGAATCACTAAAGGCAGCGGAAGAGCTTGAAAAAGAAGGATTCTCTGTAGAAGTAATCGACTTAAGAACAGTAATGCCTTTTGATATTGAAACGATCATCGCTTCTGTTGAAAAAACAGGAAGAGCGATTGTCGTACAGGAAGCTCAAAAACAAGCTGGTATGGCTGGACAGATTGTTGCAGAAATCAACGACCGTGCAATCCTTAGCCTTGAGGCACCAGTCTTGCGTGTAGCAGCTCCTGATACAGTATTTGCATTCTCTCAAGCTGAATCTGTTTGGCTGCCTAACTACAAAGACGTAATTGAAACAGCTAAAAAAGTACTTACATTCTAAATAGACACTGAAATTAATTTGGTTTAAAAACTTAGGAGGGTGAATTCCATTGGCATTCCAATTTAAGCTGCCAGACATCGGTGAAGGTATTCACGAAGGTGAAATAGTCAAGTGGTTCGTAAAACCTGGCGATAAAGTTCAGGAAGACGACGTACTTTGCGAAGTTCAAAATGATAAAGCAGTAGTAGAAATTCCTTCGCCAGTTGCTGGTACAGTCGAAGAAGTATTAGTAGATGAAGGAACTGTAGCGACAGTAGGACAGGTTCTGGTTACGTTTGATGCTCCAGGCTACGAGCACCTTAAGTTCAAAGGTGAAGATGAAGATACACCAGCTGAGCAGCCTAAACAAGAAAAGACTGAAGCACAGGTTCAATCTACATTAGAGTCAGGACAAAAAGTTGAGAAGGAAGCAACAGAAGCTCCTGCTGCTGAGGGCTCGACTGGTGCTGGCGCAGCGGCTGCCCCGCAAGCTGAGGTTGACCCTAACCGCCGTATCGTTGCAATGCCATCTGTCCGAAAATATGCTCGTGAAAAGGGCGTAGACATCCGCCAGGTTCCTGGATCAGGAAAGAATGGCCGTATCGTGAAGGCAGATATTGAAAGCTTCCTAAGTGGAGGAGCACCAGCAGCTGCAACAACACAGGCAGACCAAGCTGAGGCACCTCAAGCTGAAGAGGCACCAAAGGCTGCTGCTGCACAGGCAATTCCAGAAGGGCAATACCCTGAGACACGCGAGAAAATGAGCGGAATCAGGAAAGCAATCGCTAAGGCTATGGTTAACTCCAAGCATACAGCGCCACACGTTACTTTAATGGACGAAGTGGACGTAGCGAAGCTAGTTGCACACCGAAAGAAGTTCAAGGAAGTTGCTGCAGAGAAAGGAATCAAGCTTACATTCCTTCCTTATGTGGTAAAAGCATTAACAAGCGCATTGCGTGAATATCCAGCATTGAACACATCATTAGATGATGCGACAAGCGAAATCGTTCACAAGCACTACTATAATATTGGTATTGCAGCAGATACAGATAAAGGCTTGCTTGTTCCGGTCGTTAAGGACGCTGACCGCAAATCTGTATTCTCAATCTCTAATGAAATTAATGAACTAGCTGGAAAAGCTCGTGATGGCAAGTTAGCCCCAGATGAAATGAAAGGTGCTTCTTGCACGATCACGAATATTGGTTCTGCTGGCGGACAATGGTTCACTCCAGTTATAAACCATCCAGAAGTTGCGATCCTTGGAATCGGCCGCATTGCTGAAAAGCCTGTGGTAAAGAATGGAGAAATCGTTGCTGCTCCTGTACTAGCGCTTTCCCTAAGCTTCGATCATCGCATGATTGACGGCGCTACAGCACAGCACGCTTTAAATCACATCAAGCGCCTGTTGAACGATCCAGAACTATTGTTAATGGAGGGGTAATAAATGGTAGTAGGAGATTTTCCAATCGAAACTGATACTCTTGTCATTGGTGCCGGCCCTGGCGGATATGTGGCAGCGATTCGCGCTGCCCAGCTGGGCCAAAAAGTAACAATCGTAGAAAAAGCAACACTTGGCGGAGTGTGCCTGAATGTAGGATGTATTCCTTCAAAAGCTTTGATTTCTGCAGGCCATAGATACGAAAATGCTTTGCATTCTGAAGATATGGGTATCAAAGCTGAAAATGTAACGCTTGATTTCTCTAAAGTCCAGGAGTTCAAGGCTGGAGTGGTCAAGAAACTCACTGGCGGTGTTGAAGGCTTGTTGAAAGGCAACAAAATCGATATCGTTAGAGGCGAAGCATATTTCGTTGATTCCAATACGATCCGTGTCATGGATGAAAATTCAGCACAGACATATACTTTCAAAAATGCAATCATCGCAACTGGATCTCGTCCAATCGAGATTCCTGCATTTAAGTACTCAAAGCGTGTGCTTGATTCTACTGGAGCGCTTAACCTTCAGGAACTTCCAGGAAGCATCGTCGTTATTGGCGGAGGATACATTGGAACTGAGCTGGGCGGAGCATACGCTAGCTTTGGAACTAAGGTAACAATCCTTGAAGGTGCGGACGAAATCCTTAATGGTTTCGAAAAGCAAATGTCAGCTCTAGTCAAACGCAACCTGAAGAAGAAGGGTGCCGAGATCATTACTAAGGCCCTTGCTAAAGGCGTTGAAGAAACTGACACTGGCGTAACGGTTTCATACGAAGCAAACGGAGAAGAAAAGAAAATTGAAGCAGATTATGTGTTTGTCATGGTAGGAAGAAAGCCTAACACTGACGAACTAGGCCTTGAGCAGGTTGGCATCGAGATGTCTGACCGTGGCGTCATTAAAATCGACAAACAGTGCCGCACAAATGTAAGCAATATCTACGCAATTGGTGACATCGTCGAAGGACCGCCACTAGCACATAAAGCTTCTTACGAAGGTAAAATTGCTGCTGAAGCTATCGCTGGACATCCTTCAGAAATCGACTACCTGGCTATTCCGGCAGTCGTATTCTCTGATCCAGAACTAGCATCAGTTGGCTATTCTGAAAAGGAAGCGAAAGATGCTGGCATCGATATTACAGCAGCTAAATTCCCATTTGCTGCAAATGGCCGTGCACTATCGCTTAACCAGACAGACGGCTTCCTGAAGCTGATCACACGTAAGGAAGACGATATTGTCATCGGTGCACAAATCGCTGGACCGAATGCTTCTGACATGATCGCAGAGCTTGGTCTTGCAATTGAAGCAGGCATGACTGCTGAAGACCTAGCAATGACAATCCACGCTCACCCAACTCTTGGTGAGATTACAATGGAAGCTGCAGAAGTAGCGTTAGGAAATCCAATCCATATTGTTAAATAATATGAAAAGCTCTTTCTGATTTGAAATAAAGAAATCCTTTCCGTAATCGGAAAGGATTTTTTTTATTCATTATTCAGTACGGCTGATAATGGTTCGATAATCTGATCCTTTGTTACATGGCCATTCACGTTAGCGATGACCTCGTCATGGTGGACAATTAAGATGGCAGGAAACTGCTTTACTTTAAAAAGGTCATAATATTTATTCGCGTTCGCTGCGGGTATGACAACAATATCATCAAATGCAGCAGGGTATTCTTTTTTCAATTCTATAATTGCGTCATAGTAGGAAGCTTCGTGTTTATAGTTTTCATCATCAGAAAAGAAAACGACTTGTTTTATATCTCCATTAAGCTCCAATTGATCTGAATTATTGACTGGGTTGCATGATGCCGTAAGAAATAGGAATGTTGCGACAAAAACAAAAGACAAACTTTTCATTTATCTTTGCCTCACTTTTTTCGGAATGATTTTTCACCACTTGTAACTGTTTGTCCATATTCTATCACAGCAATTTCCAAAAGAATGGAATGTTATTGATTTGTTACATAATTGAAAAATATCCTCTTCATCCAGACATATACTAGTAAAAAGAGATGAATGTTTATCCTATCGCGACTGGGGAAAAAGATAATTTAGACATGGTGGTGGAGAGTTTGAAGGTGTATGCAGTGTTGCTGCTTCAATTCATGATCTGGAGTGGATTTACCTTAATCGAATGGCTATCCAAACACGATCATCCAATTTATAATGGTATTATGTTCTTTGTATTTTTCTATTTAGCCATAATCATAGGCAATCAAATAATGAAATCGACGAGAAAGACCTTTTTCATAACGCTATTGAGCCTTGTTATTTATGTATCGATTCATATGACAATGTCTTTTATTTCTTCCATTTGAATTTCCTGAAATACCGAGAACCTAATCACATAAGCCATCAGCCTTGTCATTACACAGCAGGAGGGGAAAGACGTGAAAAAAAATCTAGCATTAGCAATAGCAGCTGCGATTACTTTAGCAGGATGCGGGGACACGCAAGAATCACAGAAGGCAACAGGCACTAGTCAAGAAAAACATGAGACAGTCAAGGAAGAGGGAAAAGCTTCAGAAGTGAAGACAGAAACAGAAGTTGAGGAAGTAACAAAAGAATCACCTGAAGAAGAGGCAAAGAGCGAAGAAGTGGTACAGGCATCACCGCAGTACATAATGAAAGGCGATTTTTCCATCCAAAATATTTCCAACCCTGATGAAAAGGTCGTTCTATTGACAATAGATGATGCACCTGACAAAAATGCTCTTGAAATGGCCAAAACGTTAAAAGGATTGAATGTAAAAGCCATCTTTTTTGTGAATGGACACTTCCTTGATACTCCGGAAGAAGGGGAGATCCTGAAACAGATTCATCAAATGGGCTTTCCGATTGGGAATCATACATACAATCATAAATCATTAAGAGACTTAACAGAAGAACAGCAAAGGAAAGAGATTGTTGATCTGAATGACAGGGTGGAAGAACTCATTGGCGAAAGGCCGCAATTTTTCAGGGCTCCGTTCGGAATGAATACGGACTATAGCAAGCAACTGGCTGCAGATGAAAAAATGCTGCTGATGAACTGGACCTATGGATATGATTGGGAAAAGGATTATCAATCAAAGGACGCTCTTGCGGATATTATGGTAAATACGCCATTGCTTCGGAATGGGGCGAATTTGCTGATGCATGACCGCGATTGGACGAGCGCAGCGCTGGGCGATATCGTAAAAGGCCTGCAAGACAAAGGATATAAAATCGTTGATCCTGAACTCATTGAAACTCCAGCAAATAAAGAAACGGCTGCCCAGTAGCAGCCGTTTCTTATGTCTAAACAGTCTATTTCATTAAATCTTAACTTTTATTCGGAATCATGCAAGTGTACGAGAAGGATCATTCGCTATTTTCGAGGATAGAAATACATAACTCTACCATTGAATAAATGAAGCTCACCTTGAAGTTTTTTACCGATGAATTTGCTGAATTCATTTGCTTTTCCCTTGTCACCTGCAGTTGCTGTCGGAGGCAGGGTTATTTGTATGTATGATTGCTCGCGTTCGGTCCCGTCTTCCTCGAAAACCGCCTCTGTGTCAACACCAATCAGAATCGCATTATAACGGTCCTGTGATGATTCCAGGTAGAACCATTTGCCTTTGCCATCTTCTTTTTCCTTCAATTCATAAGGAAATGCGGAATTTTCATAATTCCAATCAACCTGATCGCCAGTTTTAGCGGTAATTTCCTTATAGTAATGAAATAAATTCTTTAATTCTTCTGTGGAAATGGCTTGCTGAGATGATGATGGAACAAGTTTGATATAAGCATTACTAGACATCGTCCAATCCCCTTTTCCTATCTATTCTTCCTCATTTTATCACTCCTGAAAAAGCGTTGACAATAGAATAAAAGCTTTTTAGCTTTTAAGGCACTTGCCTTTTTTTCAAAAATAAATTATAATAATATTCTAAATATTTAATTAAAAAAGGAGGAGGCATATGGAACTATTCGATAAGCTTTATGATGAGCACGAAAAGGTTCACGTCAGGTTTGTGGGGTTCACTACTTATGATACTCGTTATGACTTTGGAATCGTATATACCAATATGTTTTTCGGGAAACCACTTGTAGTTTGCATGCAGACGGGGCGTTCAGCACTCCTCGACCCTAAGGACATTGAAGACGTAGAATATTTGCAGAAAGCATTCCATATTACTGAAGTCCGGCAGGCTGAGGACCTTGCATTATTTTTCAATGAAGAATTGCCAACAGCGCCATTCCAGACTCAGTACGAATAAGCAGAGACGAGAGCAGGCCAACAGAGGCCTGTTTTTAGTTTTTTTTATACAGAAATCCAGATGAATAGTGTCATACTAATTGTTTTATGAACATATATAATGGGTACATATAATAAAAATTACCATACAAAAAAATAAAAGTGTTATACAGTTTAGGCTTGAAATCTTAATAGTGTTATATTATTATATAATTAGATATTGATGAAGCGCTTTCAAAATTCAAAACGAAAAGGAGTTTGAAAAGATGGGCACAATCGTTTGTCAAACTTGCAATGCTACAATTGACCATTTCGAAGATGAGAAAGTAACGGTTTTATATTCAAAAAAGTGCAACTGCTGCGATCATGAAGGAGCAGAGGAAAGATAAGAATAGATAAAAGGGCATGCCTGCTGCATGCCCTTTTTTGTCTATTCTTTTTACATCGTTTCGTCTTGACTGGCTTGATGTTATCGTATTGCTTTATGTTCCTTGATTACCCTGAAAGATTTAAGCTCATCATCCTCTGGTCCTTGTACTGGAAGGCCGGCTTCCATATTTGTTTTGATATATAAAAGGTTTTCTTGAGTGATGATTTCTCCTGGAATGAAAATTGGAATTCCAGGCGGATAAACCATGACGAACTCTGCAATGATCCGTCCTTCTGATTCCTCGACAGGAATAACCTCTGTATCCGCATAAAATGCATCTCTAGGTGTCAATGCCAGCAAAGGAATATCAGGAAGCATGACTTCGGCATGGACTTTTTCGGCTAAATGGTGGAATTCACTAGAAAGTTCACGTAATGCCTGAACAAGTATTTCTGCTTCCTTTTGGGTGTCACCTGGTGTAA
Organism: Mesobacillus sp. S13; assembly: GCF_020422885.1. Taxonomy (NCBI): domain Bacteria; kingdom Bacillati; phylum Bacillota; class Bacilli; order Caryophanales; family Bacillaceae; genus Mesobacillus; species Mesobacillus sp. S13. The sequence goes on from NZ_CP084622.1 coordinate 1,626,845, forward strand.
TGATACACAGGATATTGTACAAATCAGAGAGTTCCACTTCGATATTGTATTTTTCGCGAAGCCATTTCTCGACTTCATAACCTGTAATATTAAGATCCTTGATGCTGATGAGTACTTTTGTCGGGTCAAAATCAAAAGTGGCATTAGTTCCAAGCAGGTCTTCACCAGGACAGTAGAGATGTTCGATCTCATTTACCTGTCCACGAATCCATTGCGCCAGCTTGATGGTCCTGTCAATGATGTCCCTTCCTTCAATTGCAAGCCTTCTCCTCGCCGTATCCAATGAAGCGAGCAACAGATATGAGGTAGAAGTGGTCGTCAGCATGCTGATGATCGATTGGACGCGTTTGGCTGAAACAAGGCCTTCTTTTACATTGAGTATGGAGCTTTGAGTCATTGATCCGCCAAGCTTATGAACGCTGGTGGCTGCCATATCGGCTCCAGCTTGCATGGCTGAAAGCGGGAGGTCCTCATGGAAATGGATATGGACACCGTGTGCCTCATCCACTAATACCGGAACATCATATGAATGGGCGATCTCGACGATTTTCTTTAGGTCAGCTGCAAAACCAAAATACGTTGGATTAATGACGAGCAGACCTTTCGCGTCAGGGTGCTGCTCAAGTGCTTTTTCAACAGCATCGGTTGATATACCGTGGGAAATACCTAGTTTTTTGTCAATCTCCGGATGGATGAAAATAGGGATGGCACCGGAAAAAACAATTGCGGACATGATTGATTTGTGCACGTTCCGTGGAACGATGATTTTATCCCCAGGTCCGCAGACAGTCATGATCATAGTCATGATGGCACCGCTTGTCCCCTGAACTGAAAAGAAAGTATGGTCTGCACCGAAAGCATCAGCCGCCAACTCCTGGGCCTGCTTGATTATTCCTTTAGGGGAATGGAGATCGTCGAGCGGACCGATATTGATCAAGTCAATTGACAGGGCATTATCGCCAATGAATTCTCGGAACTCAGGATCGATTCCGCTGCCTTTCTTATGTCCAGGTATATGAAATTGGATTGGGTTCTTTTCTGCGTGCTTCAACAGGCTAGTGAATAGTGGTGTTTCGTTTTGTGACAATTGATGATCACACCTCTTTAACGTATTGGATTCCCTTTTTATAGGTTATGATTATGGTTCCTTTTTTAAAAAAATAAAACAAATGCATTATAGCACTAATCAGGGTGTTTGCAAAGAATTTCAAAATAACCAGAAAAACGGCAATCCTGCTTCAAGAAAACAGGAAATATGGCTTCTTTAATAGAAGTATTAAAGATACAAGAATGTGAAGGAGAGGGAATATGAACTGGAAAACAGATGTAACGACCCTATTAGGTATACAATACCCTATTATCCAGGGAGGACTCGCGTATCTTGCATATTCTGAGCTTGCTGCTGCGGTATCGAATGCAGGAGGACTCGGCCAGATCACGGCGATGTCACTCCCTGACCCTGATGCGCTGAGAACGGAGATACATAAAGTAAGGAAACTGACTGATAAGCCATTTGGTGTTAATTTTGCCATCGGCCAGCATGGAAGGCCATTTTCCCATTACCTGGATGTAGCGATTGAAGAAGATGTTCCCGTCATATCAATGACAGGTGGCAATCCGGCACCTATCTTTGAACAGCTAAAAGGAACTTCTATTAAAAAATTGGTTCTGGTGGCAGCGAAGAGGCAAGCCCAAAAAGCAGAAGAGCTGGGAGCAGACGCAGTTATGGTTGTCGGACAGGAAGGAGGCGGCCATCTCGGGAAAAGTGATATAGGCACGATGGTGCTTATACCTGCAGTTGTCGATGCAGTCAAAATACCAGTCATTGCTTCTGGTGGAATTGGAGATGGCCGTGGCTTGATGGCAGCATTAAGCCTGGGGGCCCATGGGATTGAAATGGGGACCCGTTTCATCGCGACAAAAGAGTGCGTTCATGCGAATGAACTGTACAAGCAAAAGCTAGTGGAGGGCAGTGAAAACGATACGACTGTTATAAAAAGAACATTAGGTATGCCAGCAAGAGCGATTGCCAACCCATTGACTGAAAGAATCCTTGAAATCGAGAAGCAAGGCGGAGGCTATGAAGATCTAAAAGAATTGATAAGCGGGACTGCAAACCGAAAGTATATTTATGATGGTGATGATGAACATGGCTTTGGCTGGGCTGGCCAGGTGATGGGATTAATAAAAGACTCTCCTACAGTAGCTCAGTTATTTGCCAGGATTATTGACGAGGCTGAGGAAATCAGAACAGACTGGAGCAAGTAACACTATGCTTTGCTTGCGCTGCCTGATAAATAACGATACAATCGATTAACAGAAAAGGGATAACCGGGAAAGGCTGATCCCTCAGACAGCATAAAAAGCAGGTGAAATAAAGTGGAATACCAATATCCGATTGACTATACCTGGTCGACTGATGAAATTGTCGATGTCATCCATTTTTACGAATGCATCGAAAAAGCTTATGAAAAAGGAATTGACCGTGACTTGCTGCTTCAGGCGTACAGACGATTTAAAGAAGTCGTCCCGGGAAAAGCTCAGGAAAAAACTCTCTTCAATGAATTCGAAGAAGTTAGTGGTTATGTCCCTTACCAGGCAGTAAAAGAAATCAAACAAACCGGTAGCGGTGAAAAGATTAAAGTCGTTCCGAAAAGGCCAAAAAGATAATAGAATGAACAAAGAAAGAGCCCGTGCAAAATGGGCTCTTTCTTTTTGTCTAAAACTGATTCGCATCTCCTTGAGACTCTTGTCGGAAATGGGCAGTCGCCTACTCATTTCATGGTTTATGCCAATCTATATAGGGGTAATGTTTCTTTAAATACAAACTCAATTTTCGAAAGCATTTCATCACTGTTTAACTTGACGGCTTCCTCACGAGGGATGTTCAGACCGCAAAGGATTTCAGCTTTTTTCACAGTTTGAAGTCGCTTGAACATGGAAAGAAGTTCTTCCTTCGAGAGTTCACTGTGAAGAGTGGCTTCTGGTTTCATATGGTCGATTGACCAATAGAAATCCTTAGGTGTGCTGGTGTAGATGGAATCGATGTTCTCTTCCAGTTTCTTACCGATGTTTTCCTTATCAGGTGCTTCGTAAATGACAGCAAACCAGATAAAGACATGGGTCTCCCACAAACCAATCTGGAAATGGGGCAGCATCTTATAGCCTCTTGGATTGCTGGCAAATGCCACCCAAGTATCCTTTGGCGGATTTTTCGTCCTCCTGGCATGTTTGGCTACATGGTAATGCATCTCATCGCCGGCAATGTTTGAGAGGGTTGGAGCGAAGTGCTGGCCTAGTTCTTCCAGTTTAGGTCGAATCTGGGACTTTAAAGCATCCATTCGTTCATCAAGGCCGTCTATTTTAAAAACATCGAAATCTGCTTGTTCAAAACCTGAAAATGACAATATAAAAACCTCCTACTACTTTGTCAAATATTGTAGCAAAATCTTTATAAAAAAAGAAGCGACAGGCATTTTCCGAGAACCATGGGTATACGCACATATTTGTACCATAGACGATTGGAGATTCATACAATAAATAAAAAAACAGAAATTTAATAGAGGAGTGTAAATGAATGAAACAACTTATAAATTCAACAAGGAAAAGAAATGGTGAGCTCCAAAGAACTGCTGTACTGCGTTTGGAAATGGATTATGAATTAGCCACTCTTTTTGATGCAATGTCAGAATCTGATAAATCAAAAATGAAAGAATGCAAACAGAAACTTGAACGGATTCGACAAGAATTACTAAGATTAAAAGCTCTGTAATACAATGTTCCATGAGAGAAGCAGATAAATTATGATGATTGAACTGGAAAACTGCAGAAAACGAGACACTTGACGAACTCCTGTAAAACTGATGGAGTTCGTTTCTTATGTAATGGATGTAGAAAATCAGGCAATATGCGTAGATGCTGGAGTAACATCCTGGTTATTTTGTATGTTATATAGTTGCCAGGGGGAATCCTATTACTTGATGATGTTGAACATAATCCGATAAGCTAAAATAGATTCCAAAAGCTTGTATGATCTTAAAAATAAGTGAACGGGGGAAAGCTGTATGGAATATAATCTGAAGGAAATCGATACATACGCTAAGAGCTGGATCAAAGAAGCTGGTGAAAATATCAGGGCTTCTTTTCCTAAAACTTTAAATGTGACATCAAAATCAAATCCCAATGACCTGGTTACGGATATTGATAAAGCGACAGAGCAATATTTTATCGAAAAGATAAAAGGTACCTACCCTGACCATCGCATCATGGGTGAGGAAGGGTATGGGGACGAAGTAAAGTCCTTATCAGGAGTAGTCTGGATTATAGACCCTATTGATGGAACCATGAATTTTGTTCATCAACAGCGAAATTTCGCCATTTCCATTGGCATTTATATTGATGGTGAAGGAATGATCGGACTTATTTATGATGTGGTCCATGATGAACTCTATCACTGTATAAAAGGGAATGGAGTTTATTTAAACGAAAAATCGATTCCTAAACTAACTGAAGCCAAGGTCAATGAAGCGATCATCGCTCTCAACGCTACCTGGGTTGCACCTAATAAACGAATCAATCACGAATTGCTCATCCCCCTTGTAAAGGATGTGAGGGGAACACGTTCCTATGGTTCTGCGGCCATGGAAATGGTGTATGTTGCAACGGGCAGAATAGATGCTTATTTGACGCCAAGGCTTGCACCATGGGACATTGCAGCCGGTATCATCATGATTAAGGAACTTGGTGGAGAAGCCACGGATCTTAGAGGGAGCGAACTCGATTTGCTTCAACAGAGCTCTCTGTTTGTCTCAAAGCCAGGCCTTCACAAAGAAATCCTTGAAAATTACCTAAAGGATGGAAAATGGTGAATTTAACTTTTCGGCGATTTGAAAATGGGGATTTAGATTTTTTTCAAGAATTAGTATCATCTAGTTCAAAATGGAGAAAAAATGAATTGGGGAACTTGACTTTAGAAGAGTACCTGGAAGAATATGAAGAATTTCCTGGTCAATGGAGGATCTGGGAAAAGCCAGCAAGCCCTGTAGCAATGTCATATCACCTAGAGGCGGCTCCTTCCAACAAAAAACCGTGGCTTGGCACAATATTAGTGAAGGCAGAGGAAAGGCGACGGGGAATCGCATCTGAAATCCTGAACCAGCTTGTAGAGGAGTCCATGGTGAATGGAAACCGGGCGATCTTTGCCGCTGTCCCAATCGATGAATATGAGTGGTCCAACTTCCTTACAGATTGCGGGTTTGAACAATTCAAAACAGAAGAAAACAAGGGCGAAACATTTTTGATCATGGTCCGCCCTCTTGAATGACCGGCTGGGAATCCAGGCGGTTTTTTTATTCAATTTAAAGTTCTCCTGCTTCTCTCATCTTCTTTTTTTTCTTAAAACCGAATCCCATAACGAAAACTAGGGCGACGATACACGCGAGAGTACCGAGAATGCTTCTTTCCCCGATTGCGATTCCAATACCGATCATGCATGAAGCGGCTGCAAATGCGAAAAATAATAATGGCCATTTTATCTGCTTCAAGTTGTTTCCCTCCATTCGACAATTGGTGCAAATAAATAATATATTTAATTGTACATTAAAATGCTTTTAGGTTTCTACTCTTATTGTGTTATAATATGTAAGTTGTGTAAAAAGCCAATAGATAAATTACGATATTAAAGGCAGGGTGACTTTTTTGAAATTAAGAGAAGATATTAGAAATATTGCGATCATTGCCCACGTTGACCACGGTAAAACGACATTGGTCGACCAGCTACTGAAGCAATCAGGTACATTCCGTATCAATGAGCATGTGGAAGAGCGCGCGATGGATTCAAATGATTTGGAAAGAGAACGAGGAATTACCATCCTCGCGAAAAATACAGCGATTTCTTATAAGGATACACGCATTAACATTCTTGATACTCCTGGGCACGCTGATTTTGGCGGCGAAGTTGAGCGTATCATGAAAATGGTTGACGGCGTCTTGCTTGTTGTCGATGCTTATGAAGGCTGCATGCCGCAAACACGCTTTGTTTTGAAAAAGGCACTTGAACAGCATTTGACACCAATCGTGGTCGTGAACAAGATTGACCGTGATTTTGCTCGTCCTGCTGAAGTTGTAGATGAAGTCCTTGACTTGTTCATCGAACTTGGTGCAGACGAGGATCAGCTTGAGTTCCCAGTTGTTTATGCATCCGCAATCAATGGAACAGCAAGCATGGATCCTGAAAAACAGGATGAAAACATGCAGGCATTGTATGAGTCAATTGTTGACCATATCCCTGCTCCTGTTGATAACCGTGAAGAGCCGCTTCAATTCCAGGTTGCCCTTCTTGACTACAATGACTATGTGGGAAGAATCGGGATTGGCCGTGTATTCCGCGGAACGATGAAAGTAGGCCAGCAGGTAGCACTGATGAAGCTTGACGGTTCGGTAAAGCAATTCCGTGTAACTAAGATCTTTGGTTTCTTCGGTTTGAAGCGTCAGGAAGTACAAGAAGCTCATGCAGGGGACCTAATTGCTCTATCCGGAATGGAAGACATCAATGTTGGTGAAACTGTGTGTCCATTCGACCAGCAGGATCCGCTGCCGGTTTTACGTATTGATGAGCCGACATTACAGATGACTTTCCTTGTCAATAACAGCCCATTCGCAGGCCGTGAGGGTAAATACCTGACTGCAAGGAAAATCGAAGAAAGACTTCGCGCACAGCTGCAAACCGATGTTAGTCTTAGAGTAGACAACACAGATTCTCCGGATGAGTGGATTGTTTCTGGCCGTGGAGAACTGCACTTGTCAATCCTGATCGAAAACATGCGCCGTGAAGGCTACGAGCTTCAAGTGTCAAAACCTGAAGTTATCGTAAGGGAAATCGATGGAGTAAGATCTGAACCAGTTGAACGCGTTCAAATCGATGTTCCTGAAGAACACACAGGATCAATCATGGAATCGATCGGTGCACGTAAAGGCGAAATGCTTGATATGATTAACAATGGAAGCGGCCAGGTTCGCTTGATTTTCAATGTACCGGCACGTGGACTTATTGGATACACAACAGAATTTTTAACATTGACTCGCGGATATGGTATCATAAACCATACATTCGACAGCTATCAGCCTATGCTTCAGGGCCAGGTAGGCGGACGCCGCCAGGGTGTTCTCGTATCAATGGAATCCGGAAAGGCATCTACTTATGGTATCATGCAGGTAGAAGACCGTGGAACGATTTTCGTTGAGCCAGGTACTGAAATTTATGAAGGCATGATTGTCGGCGAGCACACTCGTGAAAATGACATCACTGTCAATATCACAAAAGTGAAGGCAGCAACGAATATTCGTTCTGCAAACAAAGACCAGACATCGGTCATCAAGAAACCAAGAATCATGACTCTTGAAGAATCTTTGGAATACTTGAATGAGGATGAGTATTGCGAAGTTACTCCAGAATCAATCAGACTCCGTAAAAAGATTCTTGATAAGAATGAGCGTGAAAGACAGGCGAAAAAGAAAAAATACGCTGAAGCTTAATTAAGTAGGGGGAAGAAGTATGGATGTAAGCCAGAGGTTATCATTTTTTGCAGCATTATTCAGGGTAGATGAAAATCCGACAGTTGGTATGTGGATGCTTTACCTTACAATTGCCGCTCTCAGCATCCTTGTATATAAACTAGGATTCGCACAGAAGCTGCCATTGTTTAAGAGTATCGTCATCTATGTGTTTCTGTTACTTGGCTCTACAGTCCTGACCTTCCTTGCTATTTTCCTTCCCATCACGGAAGGACTTGTGGTCGCAGCGCTTATCCTGATCATTTACAAGCTCAGGCTGCGCCAGCATAAAAAAGCAGAAGCGAATGTCAAATAGGAGTTGGGGAAATGAAATCACTCCAGGATGCAATTTATAATTGGCTGACCATCAAAATTGTCAGCGACGCTCGGCCAGAAGATACAGCTGCAAAAGATACAACAGACCTGTTCGAGCAAATTCTTGCTGATGAACACAATGTTGAATCAAAAGAATTAAAACGAGACGCATTAATGTATTATGTCACAGTCATTCAGGAAGGCGATTCTAAGGAATACCGCTTCCCTCGTGACCTGATTGAAGTCATGCTCGACCAAATCAGGCAAGAACCTGACAAATACTTGAATTACCCAGAAGAAGAATAGAGAAAAATCCGCCCAGGAATGGGCGGATTTTTTTTGTGATTTAGCATGGTGAAAACCTTATTAATACAAAGGAGGGAATACTTGAATGGAACTCTTATAGAGGAGAAAAGTGATGCATAAGGGTGTCTATCGTGAGGGACGGGATCCTTATAGGGAGTGAAAGTGATGCATAAGGGTGTCTATCGCGAGGAACGGGATCCTTATAGGGAGTGAAAGGGATGCATAAGGGTGTCTATCGTGAGGAACGGGACCCTTATAGAGAGTGAAAGGGATGCATAAGGGTGTCTATCGTGAGGAACGGGACCCTTATAGAGGAGAAATGGGATGCATAAGGGTGTCTATCTCAAGGAACGGAATCCTTATAGAGGAGGAAAAGCTTGCATAAGGATACGATTCATCAAGAACCGTACCCTTATAGAGGAGGGGAAGCTTAGTTGCCCGATTCCAATACTCCTATTTGGTTAAACAATCACCAATCATCCTTCTTTATATTTGAACGGTATAGCTTAAAGTTCCCTGTGGCGATTCGGTTGTTTGTTTTATCGGCAATTCGTTCATTGCATGGTTCACACATATATGTATGGATCGGCCGGTTCCTTAGCCGCTTAGCCTGAAGGGTATCGCTGTTAATATTCTCGATTTTGTCGCACAGTACACATTTGACTCTCATTGTTACACCTCTTATCAATAATTATCATACATAGCCTAGTTGAGATTGGATTATATTATAGTATATCATGGTTTCCAGGACGAACAGGGAAAATCATTTGATTTGCCCTGATTAAAGGGTTCGTAGTACTATTATGATAGTGTAAGGAGGGTGAATATGGCAAATCAAGTAGAACCTAAACTGATCAAACCATTGTTTGATGAACTACAGAAAGAGCGTTTTGTTACCTTGGCAACAGTGGACTACGAAACCGGCGGACCGAATGTCAGTGCAATTTCATGGGTGCTGGCCAAAGATGAGGATACTGTTTACTTTGCGGTAGATAACCGTTCTCGAATCATCGAGAATATCAAGAGCAATGACAAAGCGGTAATCAACCTGATCGCAAATGAATCTACATATTCCATCAGCGGGACAGCGAGCGTCAAGCAGGAAAAACTTGAAGGTGTACCGTTGAAGCTGGCATTAGTTGAAATCAAGGTCGGCGAAGTAAGGGACGTTATGTTCTATGGGTCAAAAATTGTCTCTGAACCTCAATACGACAAGACATATGATAAAGATGCAGCAGCGCGCCTTGATAATCAGGTGATGGATGCAATGAGAAAAGCTTAGTCAATCGACTAAGCTTTTTGTCATTTATGATAGTTGGATTGTTTTTCCTGTTCCTTCTCCAAATCTTTTTGTTCATCCTCGTTGAGTTTTTTCTTTGGGTCTTCAGTAGGGCTTTTTGTCTGAGGTTCAATCATGTCTGCAGGAACCTCTGGCATCACTCTTCCAGTTATGTCTGAAAGCTCGTTCATGATCCCCTGAATTGGCTGGCCGTTCTGTATATCCTCTGATATCTCCCTCAATCTCGCTGTGATATCGGGGTCCGCAAGCACGACTGCCCTAGCACCGTGCGGATCCTTTTTTAAAGCTTCGGCCACTGTATATTTAACAGTGTCTACTTCAGATCTTTCCATCTTATCATTTACGTCAATTCCAACGATGGCATAGCGTCCGACTACTACAGCAGCAGCGTCGTCAACATTCGGGATGTGAGTGGTCAAGTTTACCAGATGGCGGGAGATCTTCTGGCCAGATTGGCGGTCCACGTTTTCAATGACACTATTCTGGACCTTGACCTTATGATCTTTGTCATCTGTGTTTGCATTGTTCTGTCCATTGCACGCAGTCAAAAGCAATACAATCGAGATTGCAGTAACCAATCTTATCATCAATGAACCCCTCCGATTATTTATTTGTAAAAAGTCATGAATACACAGTTATGAATGAAAATATAGAAGGCATTTTCTTATCCCGACATTTTCCTATGACTTTTTCTCAGCGGTGCCCAATAGGAAGGGCCCTCAAGTGAGATTGCAAAAGGCTGCAGAGTCTTTGGCAGAAGGTATTAAAAAGAAATGCTCAAATGTTATTGTGCAAAATATCTTCTATCTTTATTCAAAAAGTCATATATTTTACCAAAGTCCCGGCCAAGGCTGCCAAGTTGGCCTGAGTCGAGATCAATAAGGCGGGAGGCATCAATTTGAGTAAAATATACGTACTGGATACAAACGTCTTACTACAGGATCCGCACGCGATCTTTTCCTTTCAAGACAATGAAGTTGTCATACCTGCTGTAGTTCTGGAGGAAGTGGATTCAAAGAAAAGATATATGGATGAGATTGGGCGCAATGCACGCCAGGTTTCAAGGCTTATAGATGGCATGAGGGAGACAGGTAAGCTGCATGAGAAAATCAATCTTGAGGGCGGTGGAACGCTAAGAATTGAATTGAACCATCGATCCTTCCATCAACTCCAGGAAATCTTTGTTGAAAAAACAAATGACAATCGAATACTGGCGGTAGCTAAGAATCTGAGTCTGGAAGAAGAAACGAAGGAAGATGGGCGCCCCGTGATCCTTGTCAGTAAGGACGCGCTTGTCCGAGTCAAAGCAGATGCCATCGGGCTGATTGCAGAAGATTTTTTAAGTGACAGGGTGGTAGAAATTAACCATCTGTATTCGGGCTATGCCGAAGTGTACTTAGAAATAGAAGAAATCAATCGTTTTTATGAAAAAGGAGAATTGAATATCTCTGATTTAAAAGGGCAAAACTTCCTTTACCCCAATCAGTTTGTCATCATGAAGGATATACTGGGCAGTTCTGCATCGTCAATAGGTATGGTCGATTCAAAAAATAAAAAAGTGAAAAAACTTGTTTTTGAACATGAAGGAAAGCATATTTGGGGAATCAAGCCGAGAAATGTTCAGCAAATCATGGCGATGGAACTGCTTTTGCGGCAAGACATGCCTTTAATCACCTTGATAGGGCGTGCAGGAACGGGGAAAACTTTGCTCGCTTTGGCATCTGGACTTCTTCAGACGGAAGACCTGGGCATATTTAAAAAGCTGCTTGTTGCTCGGCCGATCGTGCCTGTAGGGAAGGATCTTGGCTTCTTGCCTGGTGAAAAAGAGGAAAAGCTAAGACCATGGATGCAGCCTATTTATGATAATCTTGAATTTCTATTCAACACAAAAAAACCTGGCGAACTTGATGCCATCCTCGCCGGAATGGGTTCAATCGAGGTAGAAGCATTAACGTATATCAGGGGACGGAGCATACCAGATCAATTCATTATTATTGACGAAGCACAGAACCTGACAAAGCATGAGGTGAAGACGATCCTCACAAGGGTGGGGGAACGAAGTAAAATCGTCTTGATGGGCGACCCTGACCAGATTGACCATCCATACCTGGACGCCTACAATAATGGCCTGACTTATGTGGTGGAAAAATTCAAGGACCAGCAGATTGCCGGTCATGTGCGGCTCGTTAAAGGAGAACGTTCACCTCTTGCCCAGCTAGCAGCCGATCTATTGAATTAAGAACTTTCAAGAAGAAATTCAAGGGAAGAGGCAATAATAAACGGGCATCAGGATGATGCCCGTTGGAAGTGCCTTTATAACTTATTCCACTTTGAATCCGGTAACATTCTTGATCGGATTGTCCTTATTGGAGCCATCCTGATAATAGACATGCAATGGTCCGTCTTCTTTTAGAGGCTTTCCGTCCCTGGAAAAGCCGAGGATGATCTGAGTGGCTTCTACCAGAGGAAGTGCTGCCTGAGCATTATCACCATACTCAATTATAACAGTCTTCGCAGTCTGATCTGGTTCGGCATTAACGAGAAATGGCTTGAAGGGAATGCCAAAAGTGCCTGTCAGCACTTTTTCCTTCTCAAACTTCACTTCTGTCTTGAGTGTTGGCGGATAGACAGCACCCTCCATAATTTCACGGTCCCAATGTTTTGAAACAGATTTCGTATACTCCTCAAGGGCATCATCAGCCTTCTGATCTTCACTGAAATATGTATTCAAGTCTACTTTACGGTCGTCGAAAATCCAGACACCAGGATCCAAGGTGATTTTGTATTTGACTTTACCTGTAATAGGGATGATTGTCTCCATAATTTCCTCCTGAATTTTTACATAATAATTATTTATTCAGTATAACGATATTTTAGCAAGTTGTCATTTGTACTTATCCATAGCACAGAAACCTTTATTTCTGGATGCCTAATATTCTTGCTTTTTTGTCCACTTAAGGGTAAAATTTATAGATAGGATTGGGTAATCGCTCGGAAACGGGGGGATCAAGTTGGCGTCTGATATGATAATTAACCATCAGGAAAAAGCCCATGCCTTATTAAAGGCTGACGCTGATAAAATTTTAAAGCTGATCAAAGTGCAAATGGATAACCTTACAATGCCTCAATGCCCTCTTTATGAAGAGGTTTTAGATACGCAAATGTTTGGATTATCAAGAGAGATAGATTTTGCAGTAAGACTCGGCTTAATCGAAGAATCAGATGGAAAAGTAATTCTTGACCAGCTGGAACAAGAGCTTTCCATTTTGCATGAGGCTTCGTTAAAAAAATAAATCCTAAAAACTCAAACAATCTCAATGAATGTTTGAGTTTTTTTGTGGGTCTTTTATGATTCGTGATTTCACCTTAACAAAGGTATGACTATTTTACATTTCCATAACTTTTCCTTAAACGAAGGCAGGATATTTCAACTTATAGTAGAATAGATTAAACAACTTAGAAGATGGGGAAGAGACGATGTTTAAAAAAATACTGAAATCCTATGACTATTCATTGATCATTGTTGTTGCGCTCTTGTGCTTGTTCGGCCTTGTCATGGTTTACAGTGCCAGCATGGTCACTGCCATCCAAAGGTATGATTATCCTAGCGATTTTTTCTTTCAAAAACAAAAGTTCAACTTAACGCTTGCAACATTCCTGTTTGTTTTAGCGGCATTGTTTCCTTACAAGGCGATGAAAAGCACAAAGTTATTAATGTTAATGGTAGCTTTTATCCTGTGTGGATTAGGCGCTTTGTTTGTCTTCGGGAAAGTGACGAACAATGCATTGAGCTGGTTCGAATTGGGCGCTAGAAGCTTGCAGCCGTCAGAGTTTGCGAAATTAAGTGTAATCATCTATCTATCAGCCGTATATGCTAAAAAGCAAGCCTACATAAACGAGTTCAACAAAGGGGTTGTACCGCCTCTTGTCTACTTGATTTTAGTGTGTATGCTGGTCGCGATTCAGCCTGACTTCGGAACTGCGGCAATCATTTTTGCTATTGCCTCAACGATTATTATTTCTTCAGGAATGAACTTGAAAAATATCGCCAAGCTGATATTATTTGGACTCGCATTCCTTGCTCCTTTTATTCTGTTTCTTCAGGATGAAATCTTTTCTGAAACAAGGGTAGGAAGGTTTACTGCTTACAGCAACCCTTTTACAGATGAACAAAATACAGGCTATCATCTAGCTAATTCTTATTATGCTATTGGTTCAGGCGGTTTGAAGGGTTTGGGCCTAGGGGAAAGTGTCCAGAAACTTGGATATTTGCCAGAGCCGCATACTGATTTCATTATCGCAATCATCTCGGAGGAATTAGGAATTTTCGGTGTAGGATTTGTATTGCTTAGTCTGGCATTCATCGTTTTGAAAGGAATCCATATCGGACTTAAGTGCAAGGATCCTTTTGGGAGTTTACTGGCAATCGGGATTGCAAGTATGATTGGTATCCAATCATTTGTTAATCTAGGGGGAGCTTCGGGGGTCATTCCGCTCACGGGTGTACCGCTGCCATTTGTCAGTTATGGAGGATCTTCCTTGTTACAGCTTGCCATAGCGACGGGAATCCTGGTGAATGTTTCGATGTTTGTTAACTACGAAGAGAAATATAAAAAGGACAAGGCTCCACAGCCAAAAGCTTCACCAGCTGTGGTAAACACGAATACCTTCAAGTTCAGATCTTAAGCGATAGGGGTCTTTTACAAAGCATCTTTATCACCTCAAGCGTTATATATATCTATTTTAAAATAGACTTATGGATAGTTCCACGTTAAGTTTGGAAGTCCTGTTGATTGGAGTGGAAGGCGCGTAGACTCCTGCCAGCCCCGCGGAAAGCGAAGCGCCTGGAACGGAAAATCAACAGCCCCCATTTCAGCACCAACCAAAAAAAGACTGTAGACAAGCTCGATTTCCATCGATTTTGTCTACAGTCTGAAAGCTGCAGCAGATGCTGCAGCTTTTTTTATTTCACCGTTGCCGGGGAAAGTTCAACTGGTTTAGGGTTTTGGACTCTTGCGGCATTCTTCTTGCTTCTTGAAACAAGAAGGATAAAGTAGCTAAAGACACCAAAGAGAACAGATATGAAGAATGCATGTCCCAGGGCGATGTAAAGATTCAGTCTAGTGTAGATAATCAAAGCACCTGCTATGACCTGGAGGGACACGAGAATCATAGATATGATCCATCCCCAATACAAAACTTTTTCATGCTTGTAATGTTTGACAGCGATATAGGTAACATAAGCGACCCAAATAAAAATGAATCCAGCCGCAGCTCTGTGTCCCATCTGTACCCACTCGTATATATTTGTTGGGAGGAATGCTCCTCCATTCGTACATAGTGGCCAGTCCTTGCAGACTAAACTTGCATTCATATGTCTGACCAGGGCTCCAGTATAAACGACGAGATAGCTGTAAACAGCAAGTCCGATTATATGGAATCTCATCCTTTTATCGATTACCAGCTTTTCAGCTTGAAACTTTTGATCGACCTCAAATATAAGCAACGTCAATAAAAGTACAGCGGCAAAAGAAATTAGTGATATACCGAAGTGCAGTGCCAGGACAAAGTCAGATTGGCCCCACACGACAGCGGCAGCACCGATCAATGCCTGTAGAATCAGAAAGAAGAAAGATAAAACGGCCAAAAACTTCGTTTCGCGTATATGCCCGATAGCCTTCCAAGTCCAGATGGACAATACGAGTACCATAATGCCTACGCTGCCTGAAACCAACCTGTGGGCAAGTTCTATTACCAATTCCGGAGTTATATCAGTAGGAACGAATTCCCCGTTACATAGCGGCCAGGACTTCCCACAACCCATTCCGGATTCAGTTTTGGTAACCAAAGCTCCCCCGAGCAAAACAAAAAGCATCCCAATCGTGGTTAAAACAGCCAGCCACTTGAGGGAACGATTCATATTCATCACCTGCTTATTCATAGTTCGATAAGTTGTCAAATAATAAACTTGACATGTATAATGGAAGAAGCTTGTAGAAAAGAAAAAATTCTACTCCTATAATAACGAATTTTGACGAAAAAGGATAGAAAACAATACTTAAGATACTACACAATAATAGGTAATAATTCAATACTTACTATTATAGTTGGACAACAATCGGTTTTCTAGGTAAAATGCACATGGCAACACCAAGTTGTTTTCAATAATGGAATTACATACCAGCGATTTTACAAACATGAAAATATTATCCAAGAATATGTAAAAATGAAAAAATGAAGCTCTTCAAACATTCTCCAAATATCAAGTCAAAATTCCTTGCAATAAAAATAAACTTTATGGATAATGGCGGTAAGACACAAATTAGTCAAATTTTGTTCAAAAAAAATTCACAAAAAAGTTGTGAAGTGTGATTTAATATACAACGTAGGCTTTATTTTTCTACACAAACATTTAACAGCCTTAACACGTTGAGAATAGTGAAAACTATCCGGAATATAAATTACAAATACTCTTCTTTTTTTTGTAAAAATTTCGTCTCTGGAATTTTGAAGGAAAAGGGATGAAGGAGGATATGGATGTCTAATTCAAAAGCTTTATCAGAAGCTGTATTAGAAAACGGACAGCCGGCAGTCGTGGAGAGAACGATGATGAAAGACTTTCTTGCACTCATTAAAGTAGGAATTGTTAATTCCAATGCCATGACCACGTTTACTGGATTATGGTTAGCGCTTCATTTTAGCGGAGCGCGCTTCCTGGATAATATTGATTTGATTCTTGCGACATTGATTGGCTCCTCGCTGATCGTCGCTGGTTCATGCAGCTTGAATAACTACATCGACCGGGATATCGACCATTTAATGGAGCGGACGAAAGACAGACCGACTGTCACAGGGAAAGTCCAACCAGGTAAAGTGGCATTGATGAGTTTTCTTTTGATAGGGATTGGGACCGCGTTTTTGCTTACGACTACCGTTACGGCTGCTGTAATTGGCCTGTTCGGAGTTTTTAGTTATGTTGTTCTGTATACATTGTGGTCAAAGAGACAGTATGTTTCCAACACGATTGTCGGAAGTATTTCAGGAGCAGTACCGCCATTAATTGGTTGGGCTGCAGTTGACGCAAACCTTGATGTCATGGCCTGGATGCTTTTTGCCATCGTTTTTGTATGGCAGCCGCCGCATTTTTATGCTCTTGCCATGAGAAGGGCAGAAGAATACCGCGCAGCTGGAATCCCGATGCTTCCTGTCGTAAAAGGATTCAAAGCGACGAAGAGATCGATTTACCTATGGATTACAGCATTATTGCCGCTTCCATTCTTCCTTCAGGAGCTCGGAATCTCATTCATGGTTCTGGCGACAATCCTGAATATTGGATGGCTTGTTTTGGGAATCTACCTTGAAAAGCTTAAAGATGATATAAAATGGGCAAAACTGATGTTTGTATATTCTTTACAATACTTAACGGTCATGTTTGTCGCTATGGTAATTGTCACACTTATTTAACCTTTGTTAGGAGATTCACTCTTTGATGAGAGAGGATTTTTCCATATATTTTTTACAACAAAATTTATAAGATTTTTTACGAAAGAGGGGTTTAATTAAGCTATGAAGATGCTTGCTAAATGGCGTCTGCTGTCATTGTTCACTTTGATGGCATTAGTCTTGTCCGGCTGTGGTGAGCCATACCTGTCTACATTAAGACCAGCAGGTGAAGTTGCTCAATCCCAGTATGAACTTATGTTGTTGAGCACGGCGATTATGGTGGGAGTAATTGCTGTCGTCACAATCATTTTTATCTATGTTGTCATGAAATTCCGCAGGAAGAACGACAACGAAATACCTAAGCAGGTAGAAGGAAGCCACAAGCTGGAAATTCTTTGGACTGTTATTCCGATCTTATTGCTTCTTATTCTTGCTGTTCCAACGGTTGCTGCAACTTTTAAGCTTGCAGATGTTTCCCCTATGGAAAAGAAAAACGCTGAAGGAAAGACAGATGCGCTTGTAGTTAACGTGCGCGCGAATCTTTACTGGTGGGAATTTGAGTATCCAAATGAAGAGATCATCACCAGCCAGGATTTAGTAGTCCCTACTGATGAAAAGGTTTACTTTAATCTTAAGGCTTCTGATGTAAAACACTCTTTCTGGATTCCTTCTGTTGGAGGAAAGATGGATACCAATACGGATAACATCAACAAATTCTGGCTCGAGTTCGATAGTAAAGGAGCCGATGAAGCTGGCGGACTTTTCTACGGAAAATGTGCTGAGCTTTGCGGACCTGCACACGCATTGATGGACTTCAAAGTAAAGGCATTGCCACGCGCTGAATTCGATCAATGGGTAGCTGACATGCAAGGAGTTAAAGAAGCTGTTAAGGCTGAAACTGCAACTGCACAGCAAGGGCAGGAAATCTTCAACAACAGCTGTATTGGATGTCACGCTGTAACTCCGGCAAACACAGCCCCAGAAGCAGCCCGTGTTGGTCCTAACTTGACAAATTTCGGTGAACGTTCTCGTATTGCTGGTGTTCTTGATCATACACCAGAGAACCTGAAAAAGTGGTTGGAAGACCCAGAAGCATATAAGCCGGCAAATAAGATGACTGGCAAGTATCCTGAGCTTTCACCTGAAGAACTAGATGCATTAACAGAATATCTGATGGGCTTGAAAGTCCAGAAATAATTGGGGATATGTTTGAAAGGGAGGTAAAACTGTGAGTACCTATGCTCAGAAAAAGGGATTCGGCGCAACGTTATGGGACTACCTGACAACGGTTGACCATAAGAAAATCGCAATCCTTTATCTAATGGCTGGCGGATTCTTCTTCGTCATTGGCGGACTAGAAGCATTATTCATCCGTATTCAGCTAGCTGTACCTAACAATGATTTCGTAAGCGCGGGTTTTTATAATGAAATCCTGACAATGCATGGAACAACGATGATTTTCCTTGCTGCGATGCCGCTTGTATTTGCATTCATGAATGCTGTTATGCCACTTCAGATTGGTGCGCGTGACGTAGCATTCCCATTTTTGAACTCTTTAGGATTTTGGTTATTTTTCTTTGGTGGAGTATTCCTGAACCTTTCATGGTTCCTTGGTGGAGCTCCGGATGCTGGTTGGACTTCATACGCTTCTCTAGCAATTGCGTCTGAAACACACGGTATCGATTTTTATGCACTTGGTTTGCAGATATCCGGTGCGGGTACACTAATCGGGGGGATTAACTTCCTCGTAACGATCGTTAATATGCGTGCTCCGGGAATGACTTATATGAGGATGCCGATGTTCACTTGGGCAACATTCGTAACATCTGCGCTAATCCTGTTCGCATTCCCACCGCTAACTGTTGGCCTTTTCTTAATGATTTTTGATCGTATGTTTGGTTCAAATTTCTTTGATGTAGCAAATGGTGGTAACACAATCATCTGGGAACACCTATTCTGGATCTTTGGCCACCCGGAAGTTTATATCTTGATCTTGCCGGCATTCGGTATTTTCTCAGAAATATTTGCGATTTTCTCTAGAAAACGTCTTTTTGGTTACTCATCCATGGTGTTTGCAACCGTATTGATCGGTTTCCTTGGATTCATGGTATGGGCTCACCACATGTTCACAACTGGTCTTGGACCGATTGCGAACGCGATTTTCGCAGTAGCGACAATGGCGATCGCCGTTCCGACAGGTATCAAGATCTTTAACTGGATGTTCACGATGTGGGGAGGAAGCATCAAGTTCACTACTCCGATGCTTTGGGCTGTTGCCTTCATTCCATCATTCGTTGCTGGTGGGGTAACAGGTGTCATGCTTGCATCCGCTGCAGCTGACTATCAGTACCACGACAGCTATTTCGTTGTCGCTCACTTCCACTACGTTATCGTCGGTGGTGTAGTATTTGCCCTATTTGCTGGTGCGCACCTGTACTGGCCAAAAATGTTCGGCACAATGCTGAGCGAAAAATTAGGCAAAGTTACTTTCTGGTTATTCCTAATTGGTTTCCACATGACGTTCTTCATCCAGCACTTCCTTGGATTGATGGGGATGCCACGTCGTATCTTCACTTTCCTTCCTGGACAGGGACTTGAAACTGGAAACTTGATCAGTTCAGTTGGTGCCATCTTCATGGCAGTTGCAACGATCGTACTATTAATTAACGTCATCATGACACAAGTTAAAAATGAAAAAGTTGGAAACGACCCATGGGGCGATGGACGTACATTAGAGTGGGCAATTGCATCACCACCGCCATTCTACAACTTCAAGCAGCTTCCGCTTGTACGCGGACTTGATGCTTACTGGCTGGAAAAAATGGAAGGCAAGAATGGCATGACGCCTGCGGAACCGCTTGGCGATATCCATATGCCGAATAATTCTTTCATTCCTTTCGTTATCTCATTTGGTCTTTTCATCGCAGCATTTGGTGCAATGTACCGTGCAGAAACAAGCTGGGGACTACTTGTACTCATCCTCGGTATGGCAGTGACTTTAGGAGCGATGTTCGTACGCTCTATTAAAGATGATCATGGATTCCATATTCATAAAGAAGATTTAATGGAAGATGATAATGATAAGGGGGCAAAGGCATAATGCAAGCTGAAGAAAAATTCACTTATGAAACATGGCCTGCGGAGCCTGAAAAAGCAACCCTCGAAGCAAAGAACAAGTTTTTGGGCTTCTGGTTCTTCCTTGGCGGAGAGACAGTATTGTTTGCGACTCTGTTCGCAACTTATCTAGCATTGAAAGATAAGGTGCCTAGTGCTGACCATGCACTTGCCAAGGATATCTTTGAAATACCGCTGGCGTTTGCAGCGACAATGCTACTTTTAACAAGCTCTTTGACAAGTGTATATGCTATGTATCATATGAAAAACTTCAATTTTAAGAAGATGCAGCTTTGGTTAGGCTTGACTGTAGCCCTTGGCGCGGCTTTCCTTGGGCTTGAGATTTATGAGTTCAATCACTATGTACACGAGTTTGGCCACACATTCACTAGCAGTGCATTTGGTTCAGCCTTCTACACACTAGTCGGTTTCCACGGTGGCCACGTTGCATTCGGTCTTGCTTGGATCATTACATTGATGGTCCGTAACTCCAAGCGTGGATTGAATCTGTACAACGCTCCTAAGTTCTATGTTGCCAGCCTTTACTGGCACTTCATCGACGTTGTATGGGTATTCATCTTCACGGTTGTATATCTAATGGGAATGGTGGGATAAACTGATGGCTAATCAACAACCAAGTTCAGGGAACCCAAGAGTAGACGTCGAATATCGTCGCAAGAAAAGCGCCGAAGAGATGAGATACCAAATCGTTTCCTTTGCATTGATGATTTTCTTGACAATTGTTGCCTTTGTTGCAGTTGGATATGAAGGATTCTCAGGCTGGTTCACAGTTCCGTTCATCCTTCTGCTCGCTGTGATCCAGGTAATCTTCCAGCTTTACTACTTCATGCACATGAGCCATAAGGGACACGAAGCACCTTCTTTGTTCCTATATTCTGGTGTTGTTGTAGGAGCAGTAACAATTCTTGCTTTCACAACAATTATCTGGTGGTAATATGACAGAAAGAAAAAATCGGCCTATAAGCCGATTTTTTCTTTGTAAGTGAGTATGCTAACAATTAATGGCAAAGCCGTTATATTGAAGTGCCTTTCCTTTGGAAGTATAATGAAAGTAAAGTTCTTAAACAGGACGGGGTGAAAAAACGATGCTTACTCTAGATATATTTGGGTTCAGGGCACTATGGAGTCCGATGTATTTTCTTGTGATGGCAGCTCTATTAGTTGCCTATTATCTAGTTGTCTTCAAGTACTATGATCGTTTCAAGGAAGGTATGCCTGCAACACGTAAACAGGCTATGTACTTTACCTCTGCAATCATTGTGCTGTATATAATTAAAGGGTCGCCCGTTGATTTGATGGCACATATCACATTTTATATGCACATGATACAGATGGCAGTCCTATACCTTGTTGTTCCGCCTCTTTTGATTTTTGGCTTACCTGACTGGCTTTGGAGATCGATGCTATCGCTGCCGATAGTCGATCCTCTATTCCGCTTTTTTACAAAGCCCTTGATTGCCTTGATTTTGTTCAATGGGATATTCTCTATTTATCATATCCCGCTGATTTTTGACTTTGTAAAAACGGATATGTGGCTTCATGCTACCTATACATCGGTGTTATTTGTACTTGCGATGTTCATGTGGTGGCCGCTCGTCAATAAATTAGAAGAGTATCAGACTTTATCAGGTGTTAAGAAAATGGGATATATCTTTGCTGACGGTGTACTGATCACACCAGCATGCGCTTTGATCATCTTTGCCGATACACCTATGTACGCAACTTTCTCCGACCCTAATGCATGGGGTGAGGCTTTGAAATTATGTGTACCGCCTACAATGTTATCGAGTTTAAATCTCAGCGGTCCAGAAACGTTCAGTTCTATTTCACTGCTGCATGACCAGCAGCTTGGCGGAGTAATCATGAAGGTTATTCAGGAAATTGTTTATGGTATTTTCCTGGGATATGCGTTCTTCCAATGGTTCCGTAATGAAGAAGATCGCCAGGCTGAGCAGGACGCGATCAATCTTGCCAGCGCCCCGCAGCCGGTCAAATAAATGGATTTTTAAAAGCTTCCTTTTTTGGGGAGCTTTCATTTTTTTCTCTGCAAGAAAATTTATCACTTATATGCAATCAAATATTGAAAAAAAGAGACAGGTCACCTACAATTAATCTTATGGAGAAATAATGATTGAGAGGTAAACATATATGTCTAACTTACCGATCCTGCCAACAATCAGCACAACTTTTATTGTTTTAAGTGCGATTACCGTGGCAATTGGCTGGGCCCAAATTAAACAAAGAAAAATTGACCAACATCGCAAAACCATGACGCTGGCAGGGGTTTTCGCGATCATATTCTTTGTCATCTATGCATCAAGGACAATCTTTATCGGAAATACTTCCTTTGGAGGACCGGAGGATATCAAGATTTATTACACACTGTTCTTGATTTTCCATATCACACTTGCGACTATTGGAGCGGTTCTCGGAATCATTTCACTTTACACGGGATATAAAAACAGGCTGGAGCGGCATCGCAAACTTGGACCTGTGACCAGTGTTACCTGGTTTTTCACTGGAATTACCGGTGTGGCTGTTTATTTGCTGCTTTATGTGTTTTATGAAGGTGGAGAAACAACTTCAGTCATCAAGGCCATACTTGGAACCTAGCAGACTTTAAAAACATTGCTTATAGCAATGTTTTTTCTGTTTTTAGAAGGTATTCCACTTTAAGCAGGCGAATCTATTAGGGTGTATAAAAGGGGGAGATTCACCTGGATATTAAAGTTTTATCCGAAAAACATTATATGGAGTCAATGAAGTTATCAATGTATGCTTTCCAATATAAAGTACCGGAAAGTGATATTCCGAAACGTCTGGAAACGTTGAAGAAACATCATTTGCTTGGGATTTTTGAGGGAGAAGAGCTAGCGTCCAAGTTGCATATTCTTTCTCTGAAAGTGAAGCTTGGACAGATAGATTGGAAAATGGGCGGAATTGCTGGTGTAGCCACGTATCCTGAGCATAGACGTAAAGGGCATGTGAACGCACTGATGAAAAGGGCATTAAAGGATATGAATCAAGAAGGAAACGTTGTCTCATTCCTTCACCCATTCCAGATTGACTTTTATAGAAGATTTGGCTGGGAGATTATTTCAGACAATAGAAAGATTACAATTGAGAAGTCGGATTTAAAACAGGTAGATGCAAAAAAGGGGATTATTAAGCGACATACAGAGGAAAGGCACTCTTCTGATATCGAAAGGGTGTATGAACGCTATGCAGAAATGCATACGGCTATGCTTGCAAGGGATACGGAATGGTGGAGCAGGAGCATATATGGGGACCAAACAGCTGCTGTGTATTATGATTCTGAAAATGAAGCCGCAGGATACCTGTTATACGAGATTAAAGAAAATGTAATGAAGGTCGAGGAATATGTTTCTTTATCTCACGAAGCGAGAAAAGCGCTATGGAATTTCATTTGCCAGCATGATTCAATGGTAGAACGTGTAGAGATCTTGACATCAATCCATGACCCCTTCCCGTATTTTTTGAAGGAGCCTAAGCTCAAGACTGAAATCTATCCATATTTCATGGGCCGGATCGTGAATGCTGAAAAAGCATTATCGACATATCCCTTCAGGAACGTGGATGCTGGGAAGAATGTCTTCATCCATCTGGATGACGCTGCTGCTCCATGGAATGCAGGGACTTATATAATAGGGCAGGAAGGGGTTAAATTTTATCCTGTCAAAGAGGGAGGATCCTGCGTAACAGCTCCGAAGCGCGGATTGCACTTGAATATCAACAGCTTGACTGCTTTGTTATTCGGCTATAAACGTCCACTTGAATTATATGAATTGGAACTCCTCAAGGGAAACATTGATGAAGTCAAGGAGCTCGAGCAGGCAATACCAGCGTTCAAGCCATTCTTCTATGATTTTTTCTGATTCTCTACTAATGCAACAAACCCCGGGTATCAAGCCACCCGGGGTTTTTGCGTGCTTAAATCTTGAATTTAAATTTAATGATGCCAGCTTCTTTTGCTGAATTGAATCCTATTAATAGCAGTGGCCCGATGACGAAACCCATGAAACCAAATAGCTTAAGGCCAAGATACATGGCAATCAGGGTGGACAATGGAGAAAGGCCGATATGGCTGCCCATTACTTTAGGTTCCACAGTCCGTCTGATGATCAGCAAAATGACTGCCAGGACAGCAAGTTGTGTTCCGAGAGCGATATTTCCTGTGGCCAGGTGGAAGATGGACCATGGTGCCAGAATGACGATTGAGCCAATCAACGGGATAAAATCAATAAGCCAGATCACCGCGGACATCACAATGGCGTATTCTGGTGTGATGAAAAGCAATCCAATTAGTGCAACGATAAAGATAATCACGCTTACTAGAAACTGGGCCTTCAAAAATCCAAATACAACGTAAGAAAGTCGTGAAGTCATGAAATGGACTTTGTCAGCAGTTCTTTCTGTCAAATGGCTGTAAACACCCTTCCTTAATGATGGCAGTTCCAGCAAGAAGAGAAACAGGGCAATCAAATAGACCAGGAAGCTGATCAGGAAATTCGGGATATAGGTCAGCAAGGCCTTCAGATTATCTATATTGATAAATGCGATCATGTCATTCTTGAGTTTATTGAGAAAGTCCTCAGCGCGGTTGCTGATTTCAGTAACTACTTCCCTTGGAAGGTCATTAGCCGCTTCAACAAAACTATTTTCGGCCTTATACCAGGCATTTGTGATTTCATTTATATAGACTGGAGTATTATCAATCAAGTCAATTGCCTCGGTGACTGCCGTCGTAGTCAGGAAATAGCCAGCGACCACAATGAGCAATACGAAGAGGAGGAAAACTGTCAAGACTGCCAAGCGCCGTCCGCTTTTGAATCTTTTCTGGAAGTATAAGACTGCAGGCTCAAGAAAAAGGGCAGTGATCAAAGCAGCAATCAACGGGATGGATACCGGCAGGATAATGTAGAGAATTGCTGCAACTAAGATGGTGATTAATGCAATTATGATCGTGCGTTTAGTGAAAATACCGGACAAGTGAAACTCCTTTCTATACTCCTGATGAGTATATACCTCTAAAAAGCATTGTATTAAGGTCAACTAAGCCTTAATTGTCAAAAAGCGCAAAAAATTCCTTAACACTTAAATTATAGTACGCATTTAATATAAGAAACAACAAAAATCCGCTATTATCCATGTGTTTTTGTAAACTTTGTTGATTTTTAAACAGACTGGTCCTTTAAATGAACGTTTGAAAGTTAAGTTCATATGTCTGCCGATGAAAATCAGGTTCCGCAACCTTATAGAGGGGTGAGGGAATGAAGGAGTCTAGAAAAGTCATGCCTCTGGAATATAGAGAGGTATGCCGTGCGGTCTGTGCGATTGTCCATGCCAATATAAATGACAGTCCTTTTTTTCACCAGTCTAAGGTAAAGGCCAGGATTTCTCGATTACGAAGAAACTCATTCGCTGATAATGGGGTCTTCGTTGAACTTGACCAGGGAATTGTGAAAATAAAAGTATATGTTGACACTATAGCAGGTGAAAATCCGATTCTTCTTAATGCAATGGTGCTTCAGAAAAACATAGAAGAGGAGATTGTGCTGCTAACTTCTATTATGCCCAAGAAGATTGATATCTTCATTACGGGCCTGAATATAAAAAAGACGCAATGATTGCGTCTTTTTCATTGATATTAAATCGCGAATGTTTCTACTTCAGCTTTTACATCTTTTAAAAGCTTTTCGCATTGGCTGACAAGTGCTTTCGGGAATTGCTCGCCTTCCCCATACTCAACGCCATGTGGATAATAATGTTTTCCTAGTAAAGGAGTCATCAATTGAATGATCGCTTTATGTGCACCAACATCTCCCTCGTGGACATAGCCTTGGACACGCAGATAAAACGTTCCTTCCTTGACCACTAGCTTTTTGTCATAGGTTACTCTCTCATAGTCCCATTGTCCTTCACGTACCAGACCGTGTTCTAACATAACCTCATCAAGACGGTTCAAGTCCGCTTTCAGGTTTTCAATACCTGTATTTTCGAATTTCATCCTTTTCCCTCCTAAAACACACTACAGTAATATCGCCTAATAAAGATTATATCTCAAATTTAATAATAGTAAAAATATGATTAAGTTGCAATGAATATAAAAGTGAATTTCTTAGCTTTACGTTCTGCTATCAAAGGTAATATACGGGGAAATAAGATTTATCTAATTTAAGGCATAATTAACATCATACGGGCTACCCTAACAGTGAGAATAAGCTTTGATTCTTAAGGAGGAAAAATAGTGCGTAAAATTAGTGATATAATGACTAGCGATGTTGAAACCTGCAGTTTGCTGGATAATGTATTCGAAGTGGCAGTCAAAATGAAGGAATGGAATGTTGGATCCATTCCAATTGTAGACGAGGATAAGCTCGTAGGCATGATTACCGACAGGGACATAGTCATTAGAGGAATAGCAGAGAAACATCCACCGTCTTCAAAAGTGGAAAGTGTAATGAGTGACCATCTTGTCACAGCCACACCGGATATGACGACCAAAGAAGCAACCAGACTAATGGCGGAACACCAAATAAGAAGGCTGCCAGTAGTCGAAGGAGATACACTAGTAGGGATTGTCGCTTTAGGAGACTTTGCTGTAGATGAAATGACAGACGAACAGGCCCAGCACGCTCTATCAGAAATATCAGAGCCGGGAAATCATATGCAATAATCTAAGGCACTCATATTGGGTGCCTTTTTGTCATTAACAGGCCAGGTGATCTGCTTTTCTCCTGAATTTTGTTGTTTGATTTTATATAGAACAAACGGTATGTTAGGAGTAGGTCAAACAAGTTAAAGAATAAATTTTTTAGCCTATAGAAGACTTCTATTAAAAACATCGCTATAAATGATATAATAATTTCAAAAAACATTCATATAGTGATAGAGAGAGAATCGTGTCTTTTGACTCACAAAAGAGTAACAGGCGATTGTCAATAAGGGGGGATCTACCTGCGAACGATTGTAAGGATTTTAATCTTTGCTGCAATTTTTTTACTTATTGGTTTATACATGGGATATAACAAGGAAGATAATGATGAATTGGTAATCGAACAGAAGTCGACTCCTAAAGTAGATGAATCCCTCAAAAAGGACATAAGTGAACAAAGTATCAGTGAGGGAATTGAGCAGCCATCACAAGGTGTCGGTTCCTTGTTAGGAAAGGAAATCGACTCTCTTAAAGAGACCTTAGGAGACCCATCGAGAGTGGACCTATCAGCCTATGGTTTCCATTGGTGGATCTTTAACAATGACCCAGATGAATATATCCAGGCTGGTGTCTTGGATGGAAAGGTCGTGACGGCTTATGGCATTGGACCTTCAGTCAATGTACAGCCATTTAAAATTGGCCAGCGCATTGAGGAAATTTTCTCCATGAACGTTATTGAGCCAGATGTAACATTTGAATATAATGGAAGCTCTTATAAGTTCGAGCTTTCCGAGCAGGATATGAACACCCGTCCTATTATAAAAATGGGAGAGTACTTTGTACAGCTCTATATTGATAAATTCACTAGTTCTGTTTCGAGCATCCGGTATATGGACAAAGAAACGATTGTTAAGCAGCGTCCATATGAAATGGTCTACAGGGGAAGTTTGATAGAACCGCCAGTGCTTTCGGAAGGTGATTGGATCAGGATTGAAGCCGGTCTCGAAAAACAGATCCTAGACATTACAAATGCGATCAGATCAAGGCATGAGCTTTCAAAGCTTGAATGGGATGAAAAAACAGCAGAAGTAGCATATGCCCATAGCAAGGATATGGCCATTGAAGATTATTTCTCGCATGAGTCAGACAAGTACGGGGATTTATCTGAAAGGCTTAAAGCGGCAGAGATTTTGTATCAATTAGCTGGCGAAAACATTGCAGCTAACTATACAGATGGACCAGCCGTTGTCGAAGGCTGGCTGAATAGTGAATCCCACCGTGAGGCATTATTAAACGAAGAATTTACGCATCTTGGTGTAGGGGTATATCAAAGGCACTATACCCAGAACTTTTTGAAAATGTGGGAAGAACCACAACAGTAATGGCTATTTTACATTCATCCATAAGATAGAAAAAGAGCATGCACCAGGTCATGCTCTTTTGTTTTGCTTGATTGTCCTATTGACTGAGAAGAAACCCTGTTTCCAATTACCATATAAATGGACCATTTCTCCTTCGGTATAAAGAGGAGGAATTGCTCCCTTCCTTAATGGTGTCACTTTTTTTACAGTCAATTCCTTTGAGCCAGTGTTGATTTTTAAAACGATAATATAGTTATATCGATGATAATAAAACCGCTCTTTATATTCCGTAACCTCGATGATCTTTCCGCTTACGATCGCTTCCTCAGGAATGTTTTCAAGTTGGATCCATTCCTGGAAATTCGCTTGCATTTCTTTCTTCGTCAACCAGTAAAAATAAGCAAGGACAATCGGAATCACAATTGCTGTAACCATTATTGATCACCCTATTTATGCTGTTTTTTTACAACGAAAAAGCTGCCGGAAGAATGCGCAATTTTTTTGCCGTCAGACCTGAATACATCGGCTTCAAGGACGATGGTACTTCTGCCTTGATGGATCAGCGTCGCTTTACAATGGAGATTGTCGCCTATTCCGGGTGCAAGGTAATGGATGTTTATTTGTGATGTGACAGCTGCGTAGCCTTCTGGAAGCAGTTTATTTGCTAATGTGCCCATCGCCGTGTCGAGGATCGTGGCAGTAAAGCCGCCATGAACTATGCCCAGTGTATTATCGAGCACATTTGTGATTGGAATATCAATTTCGCAAGTTTCATGATCGAGTCTCCTATCCATATGCAGGAGGCCATCAATGTACGTGCTGTTTTTACCGCTAAGTTTATTTTTCACTCCTGAAAGTACCGTTTTAAGTGCTTCAATCTCCTGTTCGCCTGATAGCGAGATGCATTCGTCTAAAAGCTGCTGCAATTCTTTTTCCACTATATTATTACCTCTTTCTGAATGGCTCTGTTCCTTAGAGTTTTATATCAATAAAATTATCTTAAAAAAGCCACCTTCTTATTCTGTTTTTTATTTTAACACTTTAAAAAAGTTAGATGAAGCTAAAAGCAAGCAGATTCACATGCAAGCAAGGATTCACCAAAAATGATGGTTCTCATATGCTATTATAGGCATTTGTTACACTGTGAGGTGAAAGCTATGGCCAAAAAGAAACTTCATCCCTCTGTTGAGAAGTTCAAGGAATTTGTGAAGAGCCATCCAGAGCTCGTGCAGGAAGTCAGGAAAGGCAATACGACCTGGCAGGAAATGTACGAGGATTGGTACCTGCTGGGCGAGGATGACCCAAAATGGAACAAGAGCAGTAATGAAAAGGACGAAAAAAGCGAAGAAAAGGAAAAGAAAACGGATTGGTTAGGGACGGTCATGGGGGCTGTTAAAAATATGGATCCCGAACAGGTTCAAGGACAAATCCATAATATAAGCCAGGCACTCGGAGCAATCCAGGGTGTGCTTTCTCAGTTCCAGGGAAGCAAAGGCGGACAGCAGCCATCGAATAGTTCAGGACCTTCACATCCTTTCTCCTTCAGGCAGGATTAGAACGGAGGCTAAAAATGCGCAAAGATGTCATGGAGCAATTGCGATCGAATAAAGAATTGATTGAGTTCGTGCGGTCTCAGCCACACTGGTACAGGAAACTGAGCAGGGATCCCAGGGATATTTATTCTGCAGAGATCGCGGCACTGCATCATTTTGAAAAAACGATCCCTCATAAGGTTCAAAAGTTCTCCAATAATATCCAGATGGCGTCCATGATGATGCATATGTTCTCGAGCATGAATTCCCAATCTTGAACAAGCTTTCTTCTGAATGAGGAAAGCTTTGTTTGCTTTTAGAAAGTAAAACAAGCAGGCATGTAAGGCCCTTCGGTTGGTGCTGGACGGAAAGTTTAGCATTTCTGGCAGTTTCATGGTAAAATGAGGTTCGGAGGTGAGCCAGCATTGCTTGCTGTTACATCAGAAAGAGTACTATTGTTGGAAGAAGCTGAACAGTTAGTCAGCATGATTTTACAATCAGATATTGCCGAATATTATCGGGAATGTTTATATAAGGTGAAGAATAATCCGGAGACAAAGAGGAAGGTTCGGGACTTTGTGGACATGAAGGAGCGCTATGAAGAGGTTCAGCGTTTCGGGAAGTACCATCCTGACTATAAGGAAGTCATGGGACAGATCAGGATAGTGAAAAGAGACCTGGATATGGATGAGGTTATTGCCGAATTCAAAAAAGCGGAAAATGATTTGCAAAATATGCTTGATGAGGTTAGCGTCATCATCGGCAGATCCGTTTCGGATAGCGTGAAGGTTCCTACCGGCAATCCATTCTTCGAGAGCTCTTGCGGAGGCGGCTGTGGCAGCGGAGGAAGCTGTGGGTGCTCTGCTTAAATCGGTACAAAAAGCATGGATGATCCATGCTTTTTTCTTTTGATTTGAGCTTTGTTTAGGTTCAATGCCATGTTTAATATGATTGATGATTGAAAAAACTGGTTTTTGTATGCTAGACTAGTACAAAGCAAACGTTTACCGAAGGGGAAAAAGAATATGATAGGACAGAGGCAGGGAATCATCGTCTGGCTGTATTCATTAAAACAAGCCAAGATGCTTAGAAGATTTGGAAATGTTCATTTTGTCTCGAAAAAATTGAAATATGCAGTAATATATTGCAATCTTGATGAGGCAGAGTCGCTGATGGAGAAAATCAATTCATATTCGTTTGTTAAAAAGGTGGAACCTTCCTATAAACCATTCTTAAAGATGGAATTCGAAAACTCATCCCCTGATAAAGCAAAAGAATATGACTATAAGATGGGAATATAGAAACAAACTAGTAAAAGGTGAGGGGAATCCCCTCACCTTTTTATTTTCCATTCTACTATTGTAGCGGCGGAATATAGTGGTTCAGCCTTAAAATGCCTATTAGGTGCTGATAGTACAATTCTTTTTCAGGGAACATGGTTGATGGCTTTGCATCAAATTCAATGATTGTTTTCCCAAGTTCAGAGGCGAGTTCCGCGAACATGTCGAAGCGTTTGTTATTCAAGACATGAGGGTTTGGAATGCCTTCTCTGCATACGTAAAGGGCCTGGAATTTCCCTGGATCTGTTGGTTTGAGCACAACGACAAGGGAAGTTACCTCTTTTTCATTTATTTTTGTATGGATCGCCATTAAGTGCATCAGTCGATGCTGGTTTGCCCTGGCAGTTTCTAATAGTTCGTAAAGATCGGAATATCCTTCTCCAAGCTCTATAAAGCGCTGAATCAATCTGAATTACCCCTTCCAACTTTTCATTCCTTCATACTTTACCATTTGTGGCAAAAAAATTGAAGCGTTTGTCAGACTTGACTTTTTTTATAAATTTTAAAGTTTATCTTACTCTTGTCTATTGTTTTTGCTATTTTATTAAGTAGAAGAGATTGGGGAGTCAGGCAATGAAAAAAGTATCCATCTTGATGATATCAGGATTAATGATTATTATTTGCGCGGTCGTTTTTTGGCAGTGGCATGTATATTCAAAAGACAGCGACAAACCAGCTGAACCAAAGGAAGAGTTATCGATTATTGCTTCGGTGAAGGTTGAGGCGAATCAGCTCCGGGTAAAACAGACTTTTCAAGGTCTTGACGCGAATCGAAAATATGAGGCTCTAATTCCGGCACAAGTGTCAGAGATCAAGTGCACCGATGCAGCAGGAAAGCCTTGTGAAGATGGAGTTGCAAAATTGCCAAAGGGAAAGGACATCCAGTTTGAATACATGATTAAAACAGGCTCGGGGTTCTCGCTTCTATTGAATGATTGGATGGTTGTACTGAAGGATGCAGAGGTCACCAAGTCGAGAATTGAAATCGTAGACCACTATAACCGCAAAGGAACCTGGGCTGCCGGGCTACCATTGAAGGGCTTTAAGCAAACGGAGCTGCTGCACTATTATGTGTTTGAAGGGGTGAATTCAAATCCTTCTTTATATTGGCAGGAAAAACCTCTTTTTAAACTAAGCGGACAAAAGGAGATACAATATTATACCAGTCAGAAGGACCAGGCTATCTATGAATTTGATAGTCTGGGAATCCTTTCTGGCCAACATTTATCTGTGGTCATCACAGATGGCCACAGATCTGTTCTGGGCAACGGGCTTTTGCTGGCTGGAAATAAGCTGACTGACAAGGAGCTTGAGCGGAAAATGGCCATAGTTTTATTGGCGTCAAAGTTTGAAACAGAAATGGGCATGGAAGGATTCACTCTTGAGACTCTCGCGTCACTGGTTATCAAACAGGAACCGGAGAATGCGAAAAGCAAGTCGATGGCTGCAGAGCTTAGAAATACATTGTCTGCAGAAGAAACAGTTGATTTTATCACTTATTTTTCTGAAGAGGAACATCTCGATGGCAGCTTGCTTGATGAGTACTTGTCATCGATCAGAGGAATGAATACGAAGTTCTTCTTACAGAACCGCCAAGAAAATCAAGCAGTTTACCCATTGCTTTTCACAGATGCAAGGAGTGTCATCGTGAATGAAATGGAAAGCGATGAACTGGAGGTTGTGGTCAGAGGTGATAAGCACTTGTTTCCTTTGGTTCCTACACTGGGTGCGTTAGGGTATAAAACCAACATAGGAACTGATTTTACTGTCATGGAATTCTCTTCTGACACCAGGAATTATCACTTCAACTTAAAAAGTAAGACATTCATTCTTAATGGCCAAAGCTTTGGACTTCTTGAGAATCCCTTTCAGTACATACATGGCGAATGGTACCTGGAAAAGTACTGGTTTCCAGGAATTTTTAAAGTGGAAATTACCGAAAATGATGACAGCTTCATTCTTGAATCATAATGGCTTTTGCGTAATTCCTTAGGCAAAAAAAAAGCCCTGCAGTTTCTGCAGGGTCCTTCTATATCCTGTCAACAGGATAGAAGGCAAAGGGAGAGGAGAAACCGGAGGAAGAACTTATGGGGAAACGTAAGTCTTCTCCGCGGTTGGCAACAACATCCTCAAATTGATGTTGTTAATCATCATTATTTCCACATTAGGAAGGGATATACACTTATTTGGTTAATTTTTTATATGTGTGGTAGGATAAGGGAGTAATTTACATAAGTTTAAAACGCTTAAATGATTGAGGAGTACAAAATATGAGAGTTGTATCAGGTGAATTTAAGGGGCGCGTTTTGAAAGCGGTACCGGGAACATCAACAAGGCCTACTACTGACAAAGTAAAGGAATCGCTATTCAATATGATTGGCCCTTATTTTTCAGGAGGAATCGGCCTTGACTTATTCGCAGGAAGCGGAGGGCTGGGAATTGAAGCTCTAAGCAGGGGCCTTGAAAAAGTTATCTTTGTCGACCGAGAGGGCAAGGCAATTCATGTCATTAATGAAAATCTGAAATCCTGCGGTTTGGAAGAAAAAGCCGAGGTATACCGGAACGATGCTATCAGGGCGTTGAAGGCGATTCAAAAAAGAGATCTAAAGTTCGATTATATATTCTTGGATCCTCCATATAAGAAGCAGCAGTTGGTCAAGCTGTTGGAACTGATTGATAAAGAAGGCCTTGTTCATCAGGATGGGTTGATCGTCTGCGAGCATGCCTCTGAGATTACCCTGCCTGCTCAGGTAGGTGGGCTTGTCCAGTCAAGAAACGAAAAATATGGAATAATCGGGATTACTCTCTATAAAGTTGAGGCAGAAGACGAGGGGGAAGTTTAAGTGGCAAGAGTTGCAGTTTGTCCAGGCAGTTTCGATCCGATTACCCTTGGGCATTTGGATATCATTACAAGAGCAGCAAAAGTATTTGATGAGATTTATGTAGTTGTTTTAAATAATTCTTCAAAGAAACCATTGTTTTCTGTGGAGGAAAGAATCCAACTTATCGAACAGGTGACAAAGGGAATCGCCAATGTAAAAGTAGATTCCTTTCAGGGTTTGCTCGTTGATTATGCAGAGAGCGTCAACGCAAATGCAATCATCAGGGGCTTGCGAGCTGTTTCGGACTTTGAATATGAGATGCAAATCACATCCATGAACAGGGTTTTAAGTGATAAAATCGAGACATTCTTCATAATGACAAACAACCAGTATTCTTTCTTGAGTTCAAGTATCGTTAAAGAGGTTGCAAAATATGATGGGAAAATATCCGAATTGGTTCCACCTGAGGTCGAAGAGGCTTTACTGACAAAATTCAAAAACGAAGAAAAGGAATAACGGGCAGATTATGCCCGTTATTTTTCTTTCAATATCCGATTTCCAAGCAACCAAACATAAACGAGCAAACTGCCGATTGTTATTAGCGGTCCGACCGTGATAAGCATATTGTGTGCCTCTGCCAGGCGGCTGCCTTCTGAAGTAAGGTATTCCATTACAGGGAGGGCATTGGAAGGCTGCCCATCTTCAAAAAATCGAACATATACCGGTTTCCATAGAATAAAAGCATAAAAGGCCGCAAAGAAACCGTGAATGATTCTAGCAAAAAAGAAAGGCTGGAAGCGTATATCTGTCTGGGCAAGGATGCTTGCAACCTGGGCCTGGACGCTGAACCCACTGAATGCGAGGATGAAGCTGGTTATGACTGCCTGATGCATCAAAGTGGATTCCTGGATCTGGCTGGTCATCTGACTGCCGAGCGTGATTTCGAATAAACCGGAAATGAAAGGCAAGCTAAGCATATCCGTCATGCCAAGCATCATCAGCAGGATTTCCAGAAATTCGGCCAGAAATGCTGTGATGTGAAGATGGAATAATAGTTTATTAATGACTGAGAATAAGATAATGAATCCGCCAATCATCAACAGTGTCTGGATGGAGGACATAACGGCGTCACCCAGCAGTTTTCCGATCGGGCGGTTGTCTTTTAGCCTTGTCCGGTGCAATGCCGCAAATGCATCTCTGATCGAAAGGTTTTTTTCCTTTTCCTTTTCCTTTGTTGTATTTTCTTCGTTTCTGCCATAGAACCTCATAATCAATCCTACGCTGATGTTCCCTAGGTAGTGGGCCAGTGCCAGAATAACACCGAGCTGTACATTATAGAAAAAACCAACTGAGACGGCCCCAAAAATGAATAACGGATTGGACGAATTTGTGAAGGATACAAGCCTTTCTGCTTCAATTTTTGTCAGCTGCCCCTCCTGTCGCATCCTGGCTGTAAGCTTTGCACCGGCAGGGAAACCGGAAGCCATGCCCATAGCCCAGACAAAACCGCCAACACCGGGAACTCTGAACAGCGGCCGCATCAGAGGTTCTAACAAAACACCAATAAAGCGTACAACACCGAATCCAATCAGCATTTCTGAAACGATGAAAAAAGGAAGGAGTGAGGGAAAAACAATTTCCCACCACATATTCAAGCCTCTTATCGAAGCATCAAAAGATTGCTGAGGAAAAGCAATGAGTGAAGCAGCCAGCAAAGTTACGGAGGCTGCAAGGAAAAGTGTTTTTATTCTGGATTTAAGCACCTGATATCCTCCTTCCTGCAGTCATGCTGTGAAACTGTTTTAATCAATGGTAAAATAGAAGGAACTCACCAGAAAGGGGCATTCCTGTTAAAAACACGATTACTCGTGCATCCTTTAAGCACATAGGATGCCCTATGATACTGGTTATTGACTTCCCATTTTGTCCGTTCAGACTGCTTGTATATTTCGAATATCCTAGAAGCTGTATATCTACTTGAAACCAGGCTCTTTCCCAGGAAAATCTATGTACGTAAATGCTAGTTGCCTCTGCAAAAGAAAAGATAAGGAAAGAACTGAAAAATACATAAATGTTGTTTAGTTGTCACCCTTGTCCTCATATAAATCAATATACTCGCTGAACATTAATTTAGACCAAGTTTAGCCTGTACCTGAAAAAATCATGGTTTTAAGGGAGGAAAAAGCTTTGGCAGGTCCAAAGGTAGGTTTAGCTCTTGGATCAGGTGGAGCACGGGGGTTCGCCCATCTGGGTGTCATTAAGGTTCTCAAGGATGAAGGCATTCCTATTGATTTAATTGCCGGAAGCAGCATGGGAGCGCTAGTGGCATCTTTCTACGGTGCTGGCCTGGACGTTGAACGGCTATATAAACTATCACGTGTGTTCAAAAGGAAATATTACCTTGATTTTACAGTTCCAAAGATGGGTTTTATTGCAGGGAAAAGAGTGAAGGAGCTTATTAGGATTTTCACACATGGGAAAAAGATTGAGGAACTGGATATCCCGATTGGTATTGTTGCAACAGACCTGATGTCAGGAGAGAAGGTTGTCTTTAAAAGCGGTCCCGTGGCGGAAGCAGTGAGAGCAAGTATTGCCATTCCGGGCATATTTGTTCCCGAAAAGCTGGATGGAAGATTGTTCGTCGATGGCGGAGTCGTGGACCGGATTCCTGTTTCTGTCGCTAAGGAGATGGGAGCAGATATCGTCATCGCAGTTGATGTTTCCAGCGTGAAGATAAACGAGGAGGTAACCTCCATTTTCGATGTGATCATGCAGAGTATTGATATCATGCAAATGGAGCTGGTCGCAAATCGTGAGGTTGCATCAGATGTAATGCTCAGGCCGCCGGTTGAAATGTTTAATTCCAAGGCCTTCACTAATATAGAAGAAATCATTGCGATTGGTGAAGAGGAAGCTAAAAAGCACATCGATAAGATTAAAAAGTGCATGGAAGAATGGAAGGAGCCCCAAACAGAATGAGCAGGAAAAAGTCTATAACTCTGTCTATATTCGCAGCAATATTAATAATGGTGAGTGCTCTATTTTACTTGCCTTACTATGTGACAAAACCGGGAATGGCAAAAGAGCTGGAACCGATTGTCGAGGTTGAAGATGGGTACGATGAGGAAGGAAGCTTCATGCTTACGACGGTCCGGATGGGAAGAGCGAATATTTATGCCTATATCATTGCGAAGCTGAGCAAATACCAGGAAATCTTTCCTGTAGAAGATATAAGAGCAGAGAATGAATCTGATGAGGAATATAATATTCGTCAGCTGCACATGATGGATAACTCGAAGACCGCTGCAATCGAGGTTGCCTATAAAAAAGCAGGCAAACCAGTGGATTACACATACAAAGGAGTCTATGTGTTAAGGATCATGGAAGGGATGCCTGCTGAAGGCAAACTCATGCCTGGCGATTTAGTTTTCCAAGTGGATGGCAATGCATTTGAATCCTCAGATGAATTCATCAAATATATTAGTTCAAAAAAACCGGGGGATACAGTCGAGCTTTCTTATAAACGGAACGGGAAAACTAACTCGGTAAATGTTTCATTAGAGGCTCTTGATGATGGAAGCGACCGGCCTGTCGTAGGAATTCAGCTTGTAGATGACAAGGAAATTGACGTTGAACCTGACGTAACGGTTCAGTCAGATGAGATCGGCGGTCCATCGGCAGGACTTATGTTCTCTCTGGAGATATATAATCAATTAATCGAGGAAGATTTGACAAAAGGATATGAAATAGCCGGCACAGGGACAATGAGTCCTGATGGAACGGTGGGCAGGATCGGTGGAATTCAACAGAAAGTCGTGGCAGCTGATAAGGCTGGTGCTGAAATCTTCTTTGCTCCGTCTGAAAAAGGGGCTAAGGGCTCAAACTACGAAGAGGCGCTGATTGCCGCGGAAGATATCAATACAAAAATGAAAATTGTCCCAGTGGATACATTTGATCAAGCTGTATCTTATCTGGAAAACTTAAAAGAAAAATCAAGCTGAGACAGCTTGATTTTTCTTCTTTTATACCACCAAGGTGAAAAATCCGGTGCTGTTCTTCTTATGATTTCAACATGATAGGAGGCCGGCCGAATTCTTCCGAAAGCAGCTGTTCCTGTCCTTTGCCACTTTGGCCAAGAGCGTAGATCTTTGATGCTTTGATATCCAGCTCGATATCTGGATCAGTAAACCCGGAAAGCTTTGAAACAAGCGGCAGACTGAAATCCTTTTTCATCGTGTTCAGATAGGAACGTCCCTTTTCTGTTGCACCTAATAGACGTAAATAATTAGCTGTTTTTCGGCTCGTTTTCATGGTCTCTTTACGCGTATTGGTTAAAATATGAAGGCAGACCCTCTGCAGCCTTGTCCACGTATAACGTTTCGTTTTGATGGATTCCATGAATTGCTGGAATGAGTCTGATGATCCTGCAGCGGCAAGCAATCTGTTCTCCAGCCCTTCTTCCACTTCATAAAATTCTCTTAGTTGAGATGAGGTGCTTTGGAGCAGTTTATATTTCAACAAAGGCCAATAATTTTCCCATGAGTGGAATCCGCCATATTGCTCTCTGTAGTTAATAAGCTGCTCGTAGGTCGTTTCTGGTACGTATTGCTTGATTGTTTCAATTTCTCCAGCTGATCCAAATAATGCTTTGCGTATACTTGTGGCGCTGGCAATTGTGGCTGAAGCAAAATGCTCATCATGATAACCAGCATTTTTCCTCGTGATTGTTTCAGGTTTCATTGAACTTTTTTGGCTGATGATTGCTTGTATGTAATGAAGTCCAAGAATATTATTCGGTCTTGATATATCGATGAAGCTTTCCGATGGGGCAAGAGATTGGAACGCTAGGGCAATTGATTTAGGGTAGCTATGGCCTTCTCCTGTATAAAACTTAATTTTCTCCTGGAATGCTTCATCGTTTGCCTCCAGAAAAACAATTGTTTTTTGGAATGATTCCAATTCTCCAGATTCACTGCCGAAGCAAAGAGTATCGCAACCAGCAGCGGAAAGAATCGAAACAGAACCTTCTGCAAATGTTTCCGCATGCTGTGTAGCAAAACGGTAGGGAAGCTCAAACACAATATCAACGCCTGCCGCAAGAGCCATCCTGGTCCTTGCCCATTTCGAGACTAGGGCGGGCTCACCGCGCTGAAGGAAATTTCCGCTCATCGCCGCGATTGAGACATCTGCACCAGTTTGCTCCTTCGCCTGCTGCAGGTGATATAAGTGTCCATTATGGAAAGGATTATATTCAACAACGACGCCAACTGCTTTCATTCTTATACTCCTTCATGTTAAGATGTATATTGCATTGTCTTGAAGTTTAATTTACAGTATTTATGTAAATTATAGTGTAAAGAAAAAATATTGACAAATGATTACGCGAAGGGCTATAATTACCTTTGTTGCCTTGGGGTGATTCTATGAAATGGACAATAAGTCAGATACAAAAACATCGAAACAAGGACTTTCTTATTGACGAGTTTGTCCGATTGGACTCGATTAAGGAAACAGATCCGACAATCCGAGAGGTGTCTCCTATCCATCTAACTGGAAGGGCGGATATCAGTGCCACAAGAGTGACATTCCATATCCGGATTAATGGACATCTGATCCTGCCTTGTTCACGGACGCTGGTTGATGTAAAATATCCAATTGATGTGGAAACTACGGAAACTTTCATGTTAAACAGCCACGACTATGAGGCTGAAGAGGAAGTTTATCAAGTAACAGGCGATGTCATTGATCTTGAACCCATCATCAGGGAGATCTTGCTAGTGGAAGTTCCTATGCAAGTATTCTGTGATGATAGCGCTGGTCAAGAAGGCGCACCCCAGTCAGGTAAGGATTGGGAAGTAATCGAGGAACAGGAGAAATCCGAAAAACTTGATCCCCGACTTGCCGGACTTGCAAAATTCTTTGAGGATTCTAAGGATTCCTCTGACTAATGTATTAAAAAAGAGCGTGGAGGTCCAGAAAAGGACTGGCCTTCATAAACTTTCTTATTCCTTTTAAGGAGGTGGGAAGAATGGCTGTACCATTTAGAAGAACGTCTAAAACTGCGAAAAGAAAACGCCGTACTCATTTTAAATTACAAGTTCCGGGTATGGTAGCATGCCCTAACTGCGGTGAAATGAAACTTGCTCACCGTGTGTGCAAAGCTTGCGGAACATACAAAGGAAAAGAAGTTGTAAACGACTAATTTTCTAGAAAAAAGCACAGGATGCATCCGCATCCCTGTGCTTTTTTCATTTCTAAGATTAAAAGATGCTTCAATCCCCTCCGGTCAATCACCGCCGAAAGGAAATCTTCTCTTTTTTTGGTACCCAACCATTTTACTCGTTTAA
This sequence comes from Mesobacillus sp. S13, assembly GCF_020422885.1. NCBI lineage: Bacteria > Bacillati > Bacillota > Bacilli > Caryophanales > Bacillaceae > Mesobacillus > Mesobacillus sp. S13. Next base: position 1,666,973 of record NZ_CP084622.1, read on the forward strand.
TCGCTTTTTAAATGTACAGAAGATTGATAAAATTTAGGGGACGAGAATTATAGGAGGAACACAATGGATCCATACATAATTTCAAAAGAAAAAGATGGAGTGCTGCTTTTTACGATTAACAGGCCTGACAGGAGAAATGCGATAAACTATGATGTCATGTCCGGACTTGAGAAAGCCATTGAAATGGCTGCAGTAAACGATGTTAAAGTATTTGCTATTACAGGAGCAGGGAGCCAGGCATTTTGTTCCGGTGGCGATTTGTCGGCCTTTCATCGTTTGAAAACTGAAACGGAGGCGTTTGGAATGCTTTCAAGGATGGCTAGTATTTTATACAAGCTCCTTATCCTTCCAAAACCGACGATTGCGATACTCAATGGGTCTGCGGTAGGTGGAGGATGTGAAATTGCTTCAGCCTGCGACTTCCGGATTGGAAGAGAAGGGATGAAAGCGGGATTTGTACAGGGGAACCTCGCAATTACCACAGGTTGGGGAGGGGGATCTATCCTAATGGAGAAACTTCCCCAAAACATCGCGATGAAGATGCTGCTTGATGCAAAAATATACAGCGCTGAAGAACTCAAGGGATTTGGATTCATACAGCATATTTATAAAGATGATCCGATAGAAGCCTGTCACTCATTTATGAAAGAAAGCTTGAACAAAGAGACCGCTGTCTTAGAAGCTTATAAGACATTATTTATTAAAAAGTGGAAACTTTTATCTATGAGAGAAAGGATGGAAGAAGAGGCAGCGAGATGTGCCGTGCTGTGGGAGGATGAAGCCCACCATACTAAAGTGGACGAATTCATGAAGAAAAAAAATAAAAATAATTAACAGGGTATTAGGTGATATCAGTCTATCTTTCCTATTAGATGCATATGAATGAATAAAAAACAATAGGAGGGATTTATTGATGCCATTAACCCGTCAGGATGCCTGGTCACAGGATGAAGATTTATTGCTGGCTGAAGTAGTATTGCGCAATATCCGAGAAGGCGGTACCCAATTAAAAGCCTTCGATGAAGTAGGGAAACAGCTTTCGAGGACTGCTGCAGCCTGTGGTTTCCGCTGGAACTCGTATGTGAGAAAGCAATATAAATCAGGTATTGAGCTGGCGAAAAAGCAGCGTAAGGAAGCGAAAAAACAGGCAAAGACACAGGAGAGAGCAGAAGAGCCTGCGGCGCCTGTGAGCGAAGTGCCAAGTCACCCTTCAAAACAAGAGGGAAAGCAATCAAGCATGAGTATTGAAGCTGTGAAGCAATATATCGACGAGCTCTATGAAAAAGCGGGAACTGCTAACGCTCAGGATGTTCAAAACGAAAAAATCCGCGGTCTGGAAAAGCAAATCTATTACTTGTCTGCCGAAAATGAAAAATTGGAAACGCAATTGCGATCGATGGAAGAAGACTATCGTGCTTTAATTGACATCATGGAGCGAGCGAAAAAAAGAGTAGCTCCTAAAAGTGAGGATCAGAAACAAAGGATGAACTTCCATGTTGAGGGTAAAGGCAATCTCGAAAAAGTGGAGAAATAACGAATAAAAAGCGCCCGCCGGAATGGCAGGCGCTATTATTTTATGCTTATAACAAGTATTTCAATTTGTAAAAAAAAACATTTTTAACAGGGTCGGTGGGCTTATTATTGCAGCTGCTCTGTTACACCAGCCGGATACCAGACAAGCGGATTCTCTCCACGGTCTCTTTCCATGTCATAATGAACTGGTGTAAAGCCCATCTTTTCCCAGAAGTCCTGGGATTTCACCCGAGGATTCGTTTTAATTGGCAAGCCAAAACCCTTGGCAAATTCAACAAGAGCTCTTCCATAGCCCTTGCCCTGGTAATTTGGAAGGACTTCTAACTTCCAAAGCTCCAGATAGTCCTGAGGAGGCTCAAAATAACGGTCAAATTGCTTCTTGACCTGATAAAGGCTCATACGTGCGACAAGCTTGTCGCCGAAATAGAGTCCGTAAAACGGAGAATCGCTATCATTTTCCACAATGTTCGCTTCCAGATCCTCGAGCATCGACAGCTCCTGGTGGCCGTACTCTTTGAATTTCTTGAATTCTTCTAATGTCTTATAATTGATTTTCAATTTTTCCACTTTATTCACCATAAAACAATCCCCCAATCATGCCGCCTATAATTCATTGTATGCTGCTCTTTGCAAAAGCTTGGTCCTTTCCATAGAAATCGGAATCCGGTTATACGAAGTGGACAGAAGCAATTTTTTTGAAAGCAGCAATCTTTATATACCCGAATTTTAGAATATTTAAAGGCAGCAGAATATATTTGTTTTTTATAGCCTATTTTTATTATATTATAAAAACATGAAAAATTCTGCATTTGAATTTTAGAAAGCGGTTCCAATTTTTGCAGGAAAAAAACAGAATATTGTAGAATTTTATATAGTGAGCGTATTTTTTTACGGGAAAGGGGAAATAGCGTGCAAAAATTACTAATCGCAAACAGAGGAGAAATTGCGCTTCGCATTATCCGAACGTGCCGCGAGCTTGGTGTTAAGACCGTGGCTGTATATTCTGACGCGGATCAAAATTTGCCTTTTGTTAAAGAAGCTGACAGCGCTTACCGGATTGGCGAGCCACCTGTTCAAAAATCATATCTGAATGCAGATGAAATTTTAAGAATTGCAAAGGAAGAAAATGTCGACGGCATCCATCCTGGTTATGGATTTTTATCTGAAAATGCAGGGTTTGCCCGTAAAGTGAAGGAAGCTGGCTTGACTTTCATTGGTCCTGCTCCTGATACGATTGAAAAGATGGGTGATAAAATCATTGCGAGATCGACAATGGAAGCAGCTGGTGTACCAGTAGTGCCAGGCAGTGAGCAGGGTCTGAAAACACTTGAGGATGCTGTCAGGCTGGCAGAAGAAATTGGCTACCCGGTCATGCTGAAGGCGAGCGGAGGCGGGGGCGGCATTGGTATGGTGCTCTGTGAAAATGAGCAAGCGCTCGCTAAGAATTATGATTCAACGAAGGGCAGGGCTAAGGCTTATTTTGGCTCAGATGAAGTATTCATTGAGAAATACATCAAAAATGCGCGTCACGTCGAGGTACAGATTTTTGGCGATACTCATGGCAACCATGTCCATATGTTTGAACGTGATTGCTCTGTACAGCGACGCCACCAAAAGGTGATTGAAGAGGCACCATCGCCATTCCTGAAGGAAGAAGCAAGGCAAAAGATGTATGAGACGGCAGTTAAAGCTGCTAAGGCGATGGACTATGTCAATGCAGGAACTGTGGAATTCATTGTGGATGAGAACGAAAACTTTTATTTCCTTGAAATGAACACCAGACTGCAGGTTGAACATCCAGTCACAGAAACGATTACGGGCCTGGATCTTGTTAAGTGGCAAATCCTCGTTGCGCGTGGTGAAAAACTTCCGTTGCTTCAGGATGATATCAGAAAGGATGGTTGGGCCATCGAATTCCGTTTGTATGCGGAAGATCCGGAAAGGTTCCTGCCTTCACCTGGCAAGATCAGCGAGTTTTCATGGCTGGAGGCAGATGGCGTCCGAGTTGATTCTGGTTATGAATCCGGATCGACGGTCACTCCATTTTATGACCCTATGGTTGCCAAATGCATAGTGGGGGGCAATACCCGGGAAGAAGCAATCCAGCTTGCACAGGAATTTTTCGCGACACTGAAACTCGAAGGCATTAAATCGAATGCCCCTCTGTTTGCGGAGATTTTGACTGAAGAGGGTTTCAAATCCGGCAATTATACTACAGCCTATTTAACAGAAAGAAAGATGGCATCTAAATAGAGGAGGAAACGAAATGAAAGAAATTACAGCAAATATGGCAGGGACAGTACTGAATGTGATGGTAGCAGCAGGGGATACAGTATCAGAGGGTCAGGAGGTCCTGATGCTTGAATCAATGAAGATGGAGATTCCTGTTGAAAGCCAGGGGGCTGGAAGCGTTGCTGAAGTGAAGGTGAACATCGGAGACTTTGTAAACGAAGGCGATGTCCTTCTTGTATTAGAATAATAGATTTTAAGGAGGAGAAGGATGACTACCGCGAAAACTTTAACAGATTCATTACAGGAAAAAGTTAAACAAATCGAGGCTGGCGGACAACAGAAATATCATGACAAGCTAGCTGAGCAAAATAAATTGTTTGTGCGTGAGCGTTTGAATCTATTATTTGATGATGGAGTCTATGAGGAAGATGGTAAATTTGCCAACTTCCAGGCTGGCGACCTTCCTGCAGATGGAGTCGTAACAGCGGTCGGCAAAATCGGCGGGCAAACAGTCTGTGTGATGGCGAACGATTCAACAATAAAAGCGGGTTCCTGGGGCGCAAGGACTGTTGAGAAAATCATCCGAATCCAGGAAACAGCTGAAAAACTGAAGGTGCCTTTATTGTATCTGGTCGATTCAGCCGGTGCCCGGATCACGGATCAACTCGACATGTTCCCGAACAGGCGTGGAGCGGGAAAGATTTTTTATAATCAGGTGAAATTGTCCGGAGTGATACCGCAAATCTGCCTTCTATTCGGGCCATCAGCAGCAGGGGGAGCTTATATTCCTGCTTTCTGCGATATCGTGATCATGGTGGATCAAAATGCATCCATGTACCTCGGATCTCCAAGAATGGCAGAAAAGGTCATTGGTGAGAAGGTAACTCTTGAGGAAATGGGTGGAGCCCGCATGCATTGCTCTGTAAGCGGTGTAGGCGATATGCTCGTATACAGTGAGGAAGAGGCTATTGAATCAGCGAAGCGCTATTTAAGCTACTTCCCTGCAAATTTCAAGTCAAAAACAGAATTGGTTGATGGAGTTGCTCCTAAGGCAGGAAGATCGCTTGAAGAAATTGTTCCAGTGAACCAAAACGCGCCATTCGATATGTACGAAGGAATCGATGCGCTGATCGATGAAGGCAGTTTCTTTGAAATCAAAAAGCTATTTGCACCGGAAATCATTACAGGACTTGCTCGCATCGACGGCCGTGCTGTCGGGATTATCGCCAACCAGCCGAAGGTTAAAGGTGGAGTATTGTTCGTTGATTCTGCGGACAAAGCGGCGAAGTTCATTACGTTATGTGATGCCTTCCATATTCCATTACTGTTCCTTGCTGACGTTCCGGGATTCATGATCGGTACGAAGGTGGAGAGAGCTGGTATCATCCGCCATGGGGCGAAGCTGATTGCCGCAATGAGCTCAGCTACCGTACCGAAAATCTCGGTAATTGTCCGCAAGGCATATGGAGCGGGATTATATGCAATGGCAGGACCGGCATTCGAGCCAGATTGCTGTATCGCCCTGCCGACTGCCCAAATCGCAGTTATGGGGCCTGAAGCTGCTGTCAATGCAGTATACTCTAACAAAATCAATCAAATTGAAGATCCGAAAGAAAAAATCGCCTTTGTTCAGGAAAAACACCAGGAATATAAAGAAAGTATCGATATCTATAAGCTAGCCTCCGAACTGATTGTTGACGACATCGTCGCTGCCAATGATCTGAGGAATGCACTGATCGATCGCTTCAAACTATACGAAACGAAAGAATTGGAATTCAGTGTGAGAAAACACCCGGTTTACCCAGTATAAAAGCTAAAAAGGAGATCCATTTTGGGTCTCCTTTTCATTTTAAACAACAAAAACATAAGCTCTAGTAAATTTCATTGAAATTACCATAATCGATTCTTCCTAAGAAGCATTTGTTTCTGCTAAAATATGACTAAAGTCATATACATATCGGTGCATGATAAGTTTTTATTGCCTGTTATAGGAAGACTAACAAACTTTTAGGCAGGAAATGTCCTTTTTAAAAAATGCTCTGTTAAAGCCCAATGTTGTTTTAAAGCCCTGTTGATTGAAGTGGAAGGCGCGTAGACTCCTCCGAAAATGCTAACGCATTTCCATCGTGCGTGGGCAGATTCGACGAAGCTCAATCAATGTCCTGCGGGATGAGAAAGTCATGGGGAGACCCCGCAGGCGCATAAAGCGCCGAGGAGGCTCCCCGACTGCAAGGAAGAATTTGATCTTTGAAAAAGTCGGCAGTAGGGCTTTTTCATAATTCTCCCCCGCGGAAAGCGAAGCGCCTGGAACGAAAATCAACAGCCTAGTTTAACAAGCCTTTAAAAAAGGACAAAATGAGGGATATATATGAAAATAGGGATAATCGGTGGAGGCTCAATAGGTTTATTATTTTCTTATTACCTTAGTGGGCAAAATGAGGTCTCGATTTACACTCGGACACAGGAACAAGCTAATGAAATTAATGAACACGGACTTCATCTTATAAAAGGTGGAATAGAACAGGGCACATCCCGGGTAAAGGCAGCCCCAATCAAGGAATGGGGTGGGAACGAAGAATTAACAATTGTTGCAGTGAAACAGTACCAGCTTCCCAAATTATTACCTGAACTCAAAGAAAAGATGAGGGGCAGCATCCTTTTCCTCCAAAATGGCTATGGTCATATTAAATTGCTCTCAGAGTTGGCAATAAATGAAGTATTTGTTGGTTCTGTCGAACACGGAGCTGTTAGGGCGAACGGATATACAGTCCAACATAATGGCGTGGGTGTAACAAGAACTGCAGTATTTAGAGGAAATCCAGGCGCTCTTAGAGAATTATCTAGTAAGGCGGCTTCAGGTTTTCCATTTATCCTGGAAACAGACTTTAAGGAAATGCTCATCAAAAAGCTTGTGGTCAATGCAGTGATCAACCCATTGACGGCAATCCTCAAAGTGAAAAATGGCGAACTGGTCCACAATCCATACTATCTTAAAATTTTTGAGCAATTGTTCGAAGAATGTGCATGTATACTTGAACTGCCTGATAAGGAGCATTATTTCAACAACCTTAAGGCAGTTTGCGAAAAAACAGCAAATAACCATTCATCCATGTATAAGGATATTGAAAACCGCAGGCAAACAGAAGTTGATGCCATCCTTGGTTATTTGCTCGAATTAGCAAAAAACAAAAATAAAAAAGCTCCATTAATACATAATTACTATCACTGCATAAAGGGGAAGGAGCACGAAAGGGAGGGAGCATGATGCCGGGATTATTTTCTGCACTTGTTGCCACATTGATCACAGTTCCAATGATTGGCTACCTCACTGTGTTTATCATCAGTAAGCAAATTACAGGAAATCATCGGCGCTCAGTCAATATGGCTCTTGATTTCAGTACCTTTTTGCTGGTGCTGTCTGTCCATTTTTTGATCATCACCATTTGGCAGAAGTCGTTCTTATGGCTGATCCTGATCATCTTATTTGGACTTGGTGCTATCTTTGTGTTGATTCACTGGAAATATAAAAAGGAAATATTGTTGCCGAAAGTATTCAAGGGCTTTTGGCGGTTCAATTTCCTGCTATTCTTCTCTGCCTACATCGTCCTTGTGTTGTATGGTTTGTTCAAGAGACTGACATTCCTGTTTGCTTAATCAAGTGTTGGGCCGTCCAGAAGGAGGGTCCAGCCTTTTTTATTTAGGGCCTTTTCCCCAAAATCAATGAGCAAACTATAAAAACTTATTTTAAAACAATCTTGATTTTAGAAATTTCGAAAGGCAAAGTTTTTTTCTTTTCAATTCAAACAATGCTATACTCATAACAGTGAAAATTGCTTACGAGAAAGGAAGTACAAGTAAATGGAGATGTTGAATCTCTCTCTTCCGGCAGCGAACCGGTTTGCGACAGATTACCTAACTGGGAGCCCTGGCCTTCAGAGCTTCTTTCATTATAATTTTTTAAATAAAAACTCATATATTCATCGCTTGGATGAATTAAAAAACAGAAGTTTTATGAGGAATGAGCTTGCAGACCATATTCAGTCCTTTATGTCCGATTTTGCGGATACTGAAAAAATAACAGAAAATATTAATAAGCTTCGAAAAGAAAATAGCGTCGCTGTCATCGGGGGGCAGCAAGCTGGCATTCTGACTGGTCCGCTGTATACGATCCATAAAGTGATTTCCATTATCAAGCTCGCAGAACAAAAAGAGGCGGAGCTTGGCGTTCCGGTCGTACCCGTATTCTGGATAGCCGGAGAAGACCATGATTACCAGGAAGTTAACCATGTGTACGTCATGAAGAACAATAAGCAGGAAAAGTGGATTTATCCAGAAAAGAATCTGGAGAAAAAAATGATTTCAGAAGTATGTATAAACAGGGATCTATGTTATTCCTGGGTTGAAGAAATCATCGAAACCTATGGTGAGACAAAACACACAAAACAGGTATTGGAATTTGCCCTTGAATCGTTGAAGACTGCAGAATCTTTTGTTGATTTTTTTGCAAGGATCATCATGGAGCTGTTCAAGGATTCAGGGTTGCTTATTGTTGATTCAGGAAATAAAGAGCTGCGCAAGCTGGAAAAAGATTATTTTATCAATCAAATCAACAATCATCGTGAAGTCACTTCTGCTGTTCTCGAGCAACAAGAACGCACAGCTGATGCTGGATTTGCGAATATGATCGATATTAGCGAAAATGCAGCGAACCTCTTCTTTTACGATGAAAAAGTGAATGAACGGATTTTGCTCCAGTTTGACCCACAAAGTGGAGGGTTTTCGAGTAAGAATGGAGAAGTCAGCTTCACATATGATGAACTTGTGGAGATTGCCAGCGAATATCCAGAGAAGCTCAGCAATAATGTAGTAACTCGTCCGTTAATGCAGGAGTGGCTGTTCCCAACACTTGCGTTCATTGGCGGTCCAGGAGAAATTGCATATTGGGCTGAGTTGAAAACGGCTTTTGAACATTTCGGTCTCAAAATGCCGCCGCTTGTTCCAAGACTAAACATTACATTGCTTGAAAGGTCGATTGAAACTGATCTTGAAGAACTGAACCTTGATTTAAAAGAAGTATTAATTTCTGGCACAAATGGACATGAGTTGAAATTTATCGATTCCCTGAAGGATCGTGAAGTAGAAGAACTTTTCGAGAATGTAAAAACCATGCTGACAGATCAATATAAAGTCATCCGAGACAAATCAAATGGAATTGATCCCGTATTAATGCCCATGCTCCACAAGAATGAATCCATCCTGATCAAGCAGGTAGAATTCATGGAAGATAAGATAGTAGAGGCCATTTGTCGGAAGCATGACCATATCCTCCGAAAGTTCACAAGGGTAGAAAATGCGTTAAGACCAGGGGGCTCTCCGCAGGAAAGAGTCTGGAACCCATTCTACTATCTTAATAAGTACGGGTTGGAATTAATCCCCGATTTACTAAAGCTTGATTTCGAATTCGATGGAACACACAAAATTATAAAGTTGTAACTTTCGGCTTCATCCTTATTGGGTGGAGCTTTTTGTTTGGTAAAAGAATGGGAGGCACTGCATTGCCCGAAATGAAGGGAAAAGATGATTTACGGTAAAAGCAACCCGTCAGCATTGCCCGAAATGAAGGGAAAAGCTGATTTGCGGTAAAAGCAACCCGTTAGCATTGCCCGAAATGAAGGGAAAAGCTGATTTACGGTAAAAGCAACCCGTTAGCATCACCCGAAATGAAGGGAAAAGATGATTTACGGTAAAAGTAACCCGTCAGCATTACCCGAAATGAAGGGAAAAGCTGATTTGCGGTAAAAGCAACCCGTTAGCATTGCCCGAAATGAAGGGAAAAGCTGATTTACGGTAAAAGCAACTTTTTTGAAATGAAAGAAATTCATGGAAATGAATTTTTTCGGGAGGATTTTAAAGGCGTGGGGAGAATAATTAAAATAAGGTGGTGAAAAGTGGGGGAATGTGGTACATTGTATTTAGAAAGTGGGGGTAGTGGCATGTTCATGGGTGAATACCATCATAATGTTGATAGCAAAGGCCGATTGATCATCCCTGCCAAGGTCCGTGAAAACTTGGGAGAAATGTTCATTCTTACCCGTGGACTTGACCAGTGTTTATTTGGTTACCCCGTTTCGGAATGGTCAGTGATCGAAGATAAGCTCAAAGGACTTCCACTGACTAAAAAAGATGCTCGTGCATTTACCCGTTTTTTCTTTTCGGGTGCTACCGAGAGTGAAATTGACAAACAGGGGAGAGTCAATATCCCATCTCCGCTGATGCAATACGCCAAGCTTGAGAAAGAATGTGTGATTTTAGGTGTTTCCAATCGAATTGAAATTTGGAGCAAAGCCATCTGGGAAGAATATTTCGCAGAATCTGAGGAATCTTTTGCTGAAATTGCGGAAAATATGATTGGATTTGATATTTAAGGGTAACATTATTCTGATATAATATTACCTGCTCCTCGATTGGAAAGGTGGATCATAATGTTCAAACATACAACAGTTTTACTGGAAGAAACAGTAGACGGGCTCGATATCAAGCCTGACGGTACATATGTGGATTGCACTCTCGGTGGCGCAGGCCACAGTGAATTGATTTTGTCCAAGCTTTCGGAAAAAGGAAAGCTATACGCGTTCGACCAGGACGATATCGCCATTGCGAATGCAAAAGAAAAGCTTGCTGCTTATGGCGACAGGCTGACAATCATTAAAAGCAATTTCCTTTACTTACAGGAAGAACTTGAAAAGCTAGGTGTTACAGAAGTTGATGGAATCCTTTATGATTTGGGCGTTTCATCCCCGCAGCTGGATACTCCGGAACGCGGCTTCAGTTATCACCACGACGCTCCGCTTGATATGCGGATGGACCAGGACGCTCCATTGTCCGCTTACGATGTCATTAATGAATGGCCATATGAAAAATTGGTCAAAATCTTTTTCCAGTATGGAGAAGAGAAGTTTTCAAAGCAAATTGCCCGCAAGATTGAGGCGGCAAGGGAAAGCAAACACATTGAAACCACTGGTGAACTTGTCGAGTTAATCAAAGATGCGATTCCTGCACCTGCAAGGAGAAAAGGCGGCCATCCGGCCAAACGAGTATTCCAGGCAGTAAGGATTGCGGTTAATGATGAACTCGGTGTTTTTGAAAAATCGCTAGAGCAGGCAATTGACCTTCTTTCTGTAGGCGGAAGGATCAGCGTCATCACCTTCCACTCTCTCGAAGACAGGATTTGTAAGGTCACCTTGAAAAAAGCGAGCGAAACACCGCCGTTGCCTCCGGGGTTGCCGATCATTCCAGAAGAATACCAGCCTAAGCTAAAGCTGGTCAACAGAAAACCAATCCTTCCTTCCGAGGAAGAGCTAGAATTTAATAATCGTGCAAGATCCGCAAAGCTGCGTATCGCTGAAAAAGTAAAAAAATAAAATATAAAAATATAAAATATTTTTCAGGAGGGAAAATGATGAGCAATCTGGCTAGAAAATTGCAGCAAGAACAGCAGCAGCGCACTGTTCAGTCACCGGCAACATCGCCGGCAAGACGCAATTCAATATTGACGCCCGGCGAAAAAATCCTGATGTTTGTTTTCGGAGCAATAGTTTGTTTCGGCGCAACATTCATGGTTTCAAAACAGGCAGCCATTTACGAAGTCAACAAAGAAATTCAAATCATTGAAGGCAACATTCAGGAGCAGCAAAAGATTAACAGTGACCTTGAAATCCAGATTAGCGAATTAAGTACCTATGAAAGAATCAAACAGGTAACAGAAAAGCTCGGTTTAACATTGAATGAAGACAATGTTAAAGGTGTGGAAAACTGATGATCAAGAAACAGCCAAATATGAATGCAGGAGCAGCGGTATTATTCGTAATATTCAGTCTGCTCTTTTTTATCTTGATTTTCAGGTTCATTTCCATCCAGGTTACGGGAGAGGTACATGGACAAGCCCTGGCTGCAAGGGCGCAGCAGAAGTATTCCAATGAAAAAGTTATTGAGGCGACCAGGGGTACGATTTTTGACCGAAAAGGCGAGGTGGTTGCGGAAGATACAACAGCCTATACGCTCGTCGCAATCCTGAATGATTCAGTGACCACAAATAAAAAGAAGCCTAAACATGTGACCGATCCCGCTAAAACTGCTGCTGTGCTGGCGAAATATATCGATATGAGCGAGTCGGAGATATACAATAGGCTGACAAAAAAAGGGGCCTGGCAGGTTGAATTCGGAAAGGCTGGCCGTGATATTTCCCATCAGGCTAAGCGAGAGATAGAAGAGGAAAAGCTTCCTGGAATAACTTTTTTGCGAGATTCAAAGAGGTTTTATCCGAACGGTGTTTTTTCATCTCATCTAGTCGGTTTTGTGGAAAATGAAGAGAACGAAGAAAAGAAATCAGTTACTACCGGTCAGTTAGGGGTAGAAAAAACTCTGAATGAAGTATTAACAGGAAAAAATGGCTCTCTTTCTTTTGAAAGTGATTTATGGGGCTTTCTTTTACCAGATGGAGAGAAAAAAGTCACACCTGCCAAAGATGGCAGCAATGTATATCTAACGATTGACAAGAAGATCCAAACATTCGTGGAGGATGCCGTCGACCGTGTTGATGAGGAATATAAGCCAAAGAAAATCATTGCGGTCGTGGCTGATCCAAAGACTGGTGATATCCTTGCGATGGCCCAGCGGCCTAGCTTCCACCCGACAACAAGGGAAGGATTAGCTAACAGCTGGCATAATGAGGTGGTCGAAACACCGATTGAGCCAGGCTCGACGATGAAAATCTTCACGTTAGCAGCGGCCATTGAGGAGAACAAGTGGGATCCGAATGAGTGGTACAAATCTGGTTCTTATAAAGTTACAGAAAACTCCAAGCCGATTCGAGATCATAACGGCAGTGGCTGGGGTTCCATTACCTATCTTGAAGGAATCCAGCGCTCCTCGAACGTGGCGGTGGCAAAGCTGGTAAATGAAAAAATCGGAACAGAAAAATTCCGGGAGTACCTGACGAAATTTGGTTTTGACGAGCCTACCGGTATCGATCTGCCCAACGAAGCGTCGGGAACAATAGTCTATCGATGGCCGATTGAGAAAATCACCACCTCATATGGACAAGGTACAACGGTAACTCCGATCCAAATGATCCAGGCAGCAACAGCCGTAGCGAATAATGGGACGATGATGAAGCCCCGAGTAATCGATAAGATAGTCGACCCAAACACTGGTGATGTCATCAAACGAGAGGAATCAAAGTCTGTTGGACAGCCTATTTCTGCTGAAACCGCCAAGCAAGTTAGAGAAGTTTTGGGGACCGTTGTCACTGGTGAACACGGTACAGGTAAGTCGTACGCGATCGATGGCTACGAGGTTGCCGGTAAAACAGGGACAGCGAACTTAACAGAAAACGGAAGATATCTTGGCGGGGCGAATGATTATTTATTCTCATTCCTTGGGATGGCACCGAAGGATGATCCAAAGCTGATTGTCTATGTTGCTGTCCAGCAGCCAGAAATCGATCATTACTTTAAAGGTTCAATTCCAACCTCAATGATTTTTAAATCAGTAATGAAAAGCAGTCTTCAGTATTTGAATATCAAACCTGCATCCATGGAAAAAGCTGACTCTAGTCCGGTGCCAGATGTAACAGGGCTGAATGCAGCAGAAGCAAAAAAACTGCTTGAATCAAAAGGGTTTGAGACAGTATTGGTTGGTGACGGCAGCCAGGTAGAAGACCAGTTGCCAAAGGCTGAGATCATGGCACTCGAAGGAGAAAAGGTCTTTATAAGAGCGTCCGGAGTCATGACCTACCCAGACATGACAGACTGGTCACTCAGAGATGTCATGAAGTTGGCACAGATCGCAGATATTAAGCTGAATAAAGCCGGCAGTGGTTATGTAACAAAACAAAGCCTAAAGCCGGGGATACCGATCAATAAAGGTGAAAACCTGATCGTCGAGCTGGAAACCCCGTTACAGCAATTTGAGAAATCATTGAAACCAGAGGAAGAAAGTGAAGAAGCAGAGGAAGTTGGCGGATGAGCCCTTCCTCTGTTTTTTTTGTTTAAATGCTGTTTCGGTAGTGGTAGAAGGTTCGGACAAAGTTGACGCCGGAGCTCCTCATTTTGTCTGAAGCAGCACTAAGTTCGGACAAAACTGCAGCTGGGACTCCTTATTTTGTCTGAAGTAGTATCAAGTTCGGACAAAATCGCAGCTGGATCTCCACATTTTGTCTGAAGTAGCACCAAGTTCGGACAAAATCGTAGCCAGAGCCGGACATTTTGTCTGAAGCAGCACTAAGTTCGGACAAAACTGCAGCTGGGATTCCTTATTTTGTCTGAAGTAGCACCAAGTTCGGACAAAATCGTAGCCAGAGCTCCACATTTTGTCTGAAGTAGCATCAAGTTCGGACAAAATCGTAGCCAGAGCTCCACATTTTGTCTGAAGTAGCATCAAGTTCGGACAAAATCGTGGCCAGAGCTCCTCATTTTGTCTGAAGTAGCACCGAGTTCGGACAAAACTGCAGCTGGATCTCCACATTTTGTCTGAAGCAGCATCAAGTTCGGACAAAATCGTAGCCAGAGCCGGACATTTTGTCTGAAGTAGCACCAAGTTCGGACAAAACTGCAGCTGGGACTCCTCATTTTGTCTGAAGCAGCACTAAGTTCGGACAAAACTGCAGCTGGGACTCCTCATTTTGTCTGAAGCAGCACTAAGTTCGGACAAAACTGCAGCTAGGACTCCTCATTTTGTCTGAAGTAGCATCAAGTTCGTACAAAATCGTAGCTAGAGCCGGTCATTTTGTCTGAAGCAGCACCAAGTTCGTACAAAATCGCAGCCAGAGCCTGTCATTTTGTCTGAAGTAGCATCAAGTTCGTACAAAATCACGGCCAGAGCTCCTCATTTTGTCTGAAGTAGCCTCTATGTTAGCAGAATCTGCTCAGATTTCCACGCGGACATACCTACCCTAATTACACCCTAACTCCCTTGTTGTGCATATACCTCAGCTTGTCTTTACTTCTTGTTATATTCGAATTCGTACAAGCATATATTTGAACGAGTGTCTAAAAGAATCTTAGTTTACTGTTGGAATGACAATAGGGGGAGGTTTGTTCTATATATGCGTGTTTCAAATGTGACGGTCAGAAAAAGGCTGGCTCTTGTTTTGGTAATTGGTATTTTGGTGTTTTTGATCATAGATGTCCGGCTCGGCTATGTGCAGTTTATGCTGGGAGATTTCTTGACAGGTAAAGCAAAGGATTCATGGAGCAGGAACGTTCCCTTTGAACCGCAGCGGGGGGAGATAACGGACAGAAATGGAGTGGCGTTGGCGACTAATATCAGTGCGCCTACTGTCTACGTCGTGCCGCGCCAAGTAAAGGATCCTGAAGCTGCTGCAGAAATTTTGGCGAAAGCCTTGAATATGTCTAAAGAAAAGGCCTATCAACATATCACGAAAAGAGCAATGATTGAGAGAATTCCAGAGGGAAGGAAAATATCCCACGAGAAGGCGAAGGAAATAAGGGCATTAGATATCAAGGGTGTGTACATTGGTGAGGATTCAAAGCGACATTATCCTTATGGAAGCTATCTTTCCCATGTGTTAGGATTTGCGGGAATCGACAATCAAGGTTTGATGGGGCTCGAGCTCTATTATGATAAAGAACTGAAAGGGGAAAAGGGATCGGTCCAGTTTTATGCGGATGCCAAACAGCAGCGGATGAACAATATGGCGGATGACTATGAACCTCCTGTGGACGGGCTTGATTTAAAGCTGACAATCGACAGCAGGGTACAGACCATCGTTGAGAGGGAACTGGATATTGCCCAGGCCAAATACAATCCTGATGGTATCATTGCCATTGCCATGAATCCGAATAATGGGGAAATCCTGGCAATGTCAAGCAGGCCGGATTTCGACCCGGCTAACTTCCGTAATGTGGCACCTGAAGTGTATAACCGTAACTTGCCGATCTGGAGCACCTATGAGCCGGGGTCTACTTTTAAAATTGTGACCCTTGCAGCGGCACTTCAGGAGGGGAAGGTCGATCTTGAAAAAGATCATTTCCATGACTCTGGCTCTGTTGAAGTGGCCGGTGCGAGAATTCGCTGCTGGAAAAAGGGTGGACACGGAAGCCAGTCCTTCCTTGAAGTGGTCGAGAATTCCTGCAACCCTGGTTTCGTTGAACTTGGTGACAGACTCGGAAAAGAAAAACTTTTTAAATATGTGAAAGACTTCGGATTTGGTGAGAAGACAGGCATTGACCTTCAGGGAGAAGGCAAAGGAATCCTGTTCAATTTGGACAGAGTCGGTCCGATTGAACAAGCAACCACCGCTTTCGGTCAGGGTGTTTCTGTCACGCCGATCCAGCAGGTTGCTGCGGTTTCAGCAGCAGTGAATGGTGGAATACTTTATACACCATATATTGCTAAGGAATTGATAGACCCTGTTACTGGTGAAGTCGTGATGAAGAAATCACCACAAGCAAAAAGAAGGGTGATCTCTGAGGAAACTTCTAAAGAAATAAGGCATGCCCTTGAGAGTGTAGTAGCTAAAGGTTCAGGGAAAAATGCTTATGTTGACTCTTACAGGGTTGGCGGCAAGACCGGTACTGCCCAGAAGGCGAAGGATGGCCGCTACCTCGAGAATAACCATATCGTTTCCTTCATAGGTTTTGCCCCTGCAGATGACCCGCAAATTGTTATTTATGTGGCAGTCGATAACCCGAAAGGTACAGTACAGTTCGGTGGGGTTGTGGCAGCACCTATCGTTGGGGATATCATGGAAGACAGCCTACGTGCGATGGAGGTTCCCCCTCGGAAAGAACAGATTGAAAAAGAATTGACATGGCTTGATACACCAATGGTGGAAGTCCCTGACCTGATTGGCTTATCCAAACAGGAACTCCGAGAGCAATTGATCAACTTCAAATTAGATATTGCCGGCGATGGAGAGAAGGTTGTGAAACAGCTTCCTTCACCAGGAGTGAAAATCAAGGAAGGTTCAACCATCAGGGTATATATGAATGATTAACTCAGATCGAACGTGAGCAATAACCTTATGGAAAGCAGGCGGCGGCAGGATATACATCCGCCGCCTGCTTTACGCTGCCGGCCGTATCTTTTATTTGCACTTATTCAAGTAAAAAGGGCTTGTTCTTTTCATCTCCACAATGGCTAATTTCAGCCTAATCATGTAAAATAAGAGTCGCCATGTTGTTTGAGAGGATTTGATATTTATGAAATTACACGAATTGATTGGTTACTTGCACCCATTCGTGGATTACAAGGGAGAAAATCCCGAAATTACTTCAATTGAAAATGATAACCGCAGAGTGACTCCCGGGAGTTTATTCATTTGCATAAAAGGTTATACAGTTGATGGTCATGATTTCGCAGGATCAGCTGTGAAAAATGGAGCAGCAGCCGTTTTAGCTGAACGTGAACTGCCTGTGAATGTCCCTGTAATTGTTGTCAAGGATACGGTAAGGGCTATGGCAGTACTTGCTGATGCATTTTACGGTCAGCCTAGCCAGAAGCTCCATATGGTTGGAATTACAGGTACAAACGGAAAAACCACTACCAGCCTGATTATTGAACAGATTTTCAAGGATGCTGGACAAAAGACCGGACTGATTGGAACAATGTACACAAAGATCGGTGAGCAAATCTTTGAAGTGAAGAATACAACGCCCGAGAGCCTGACCCTTCAAAAAACGTTCAAGAGAATGGTTGATGAACAGGTTGATACAGCTGTGATGGAGGTATCATCACATGCGCTGGTATATGGCCGTGTCCATGGGACAGATTACAATGTTGCAGTTTTCACGAACCTGACGCAGGATCACTTGGATTACCACAAGACAATGGAAGAATACAGGAAAGCGAAAGGGCTTCTGTTTTCGCAGCTCGGAAATGCATTCGACCATGAAAACCCGAAATATGCCGTACTGAATTCAGATGATCCGGCGAGTGAGGAATACGCCATGTTGACAACTGCCCATATCTTAACTTACGGCATTGATAACCATGCTGATTTGCAGGCAATCAACATTGCGATGACAGCTAGCGGAACATCATTTGACTTGGTCAGTCCTTTTGGTGTAAAAAAGGTAAACATCCAGTTGATAGGCAAGTTCAGCATCTATAATGTACTTGCCAGCATAGGTGCAGCCCTTGTTTCTGGCTTGCCTTTAGATGATATCATCGCCTCTGTAGAAAGCGTTAAAGGTGTTTCTGGAAGGTTTGAATTAGTCGATGCAGGCCAGGATTTCTCTGTCATTGTTGACTATGCCCATACTCCGGATAGTCTTGAAAATGTCCTGAAGACAGTGCAGCAATTTGCACAGAAAAGGGTGTTTTGTGTAGTAGGCTGCGGCGGCGACCGCGATCGCACGAAACGTCCGCTCATGGCGAAAATCGCTTGCGAATATTCTACTGATGCTATCTTTACCTCAGATAACCCGAGAAGTGAGGATCCTGCAGAAATCATAAAGGATATGGAAGATGGGGTAAAAGGAGAAGTTTATTCTTCGATTATCGACAGGAAGGAAGCAATCCAGCATGCCGTGAAAATGGCGAAAGCAGGGGATGTCATCCTGATTGCTGGAAAGGGTCACGAAACTTACCAGCAAATTGGTGACAGGACCTTTGACTTTGATGACCGGATTGTGGCACGCGAGGCGATAGAGGAGAGGTAATATGCTGACATACCAGGATGTTTCAAGTCTTTTTTCAAGAACAACTGGAATAAGGGATGAGAATATTCGCTTTCACACTGTAAGCAGTCTTGCAGGCGCAGAACAGCCTAAAGGGCTGTTTGTCCCGATATCGACAGATTCAGATACTTTACAGGAAGCAATTTCAAACGGTGCCGTGGCAGCTGTCTGGCCAGAGGGCGAGCAGGTGCCAGCATACGCACCGAACCACTTCCCGATTTTTTACACACAAGATAATTTGAAAGGCTTAGAGATAATTATGAACTCATACTATGACTACTTAACACAGAACAAAGACATAAAAGAAAGAACTAACTTCATTTTCCATAACAAAGCACTTCTTAATGAAGCTGATGAAACATATGATATAGCTGTGATGGCTGAAAACATCAATAGTCTAGGCAGCAATCAGAATAAGGCAGGTGAGGAATAGAATGCTGGAGCAAGTTATCTTTTTCACAATATTAATGGGTTTCCTAATCACAGTTCTGCTTTCTCCAGTGTTTATTCCTTTTTTGAGAAGGCTTAAATTCGGTCAGAGCATCAGAGAAGAAGGGCCGAAATCGCATCAGAAAAAAACAGGCACACCAACAATGGGCGGAGTCATGATCTTGATTTCAATCACCATCACGACACTTGTGATGACAGGAAAGTTCTCACAGCCATCAGTGGAAACATATCTATTGTTATTTGTTACTTTGGGATTTGGCTTGCTTGGCTTTATGGATGACTTCATCAAGGTTGTCATGAAGCGGAACCTTGGCTTGACCTCAAAACAAAAGCTTATGGGCCAGATTATTATTTCCGTCATCTTTTATTTCATATTCAAGCAGAGTGAATTCTCAACAGAAATCAGCATTCCTTTAACGGATATCTCTTTTGATCTAGGGTGGGGTTATGCCCTTTTCATTATTTTCTGGATGGTCGGGTTTTCAAATGCTGTTAACCTGACGGACGGGCTTGACGGGCTGGTTTCCGGTACGGCTGCCATTGCGTTTGGTGCATTTGCTGTTCTTGCCTGGAGCCAATCTCAATATGAATTATCGATTTTTTCAGTCGCAGTCGTAGGGGCTGTATTAGGATTCCTTGTGTTTAATGCCCATCCAGCGAAAGTGTTCATGGGAGACACAGGTTCTCTTGCTCTTGGAGGTGCGATCGCAACAGTCGCTATCCTTGCGAAGCTTGAAATCATCCTGATTATCATAGGCGGTATTTTCGTGATTGAAACATTATCCGTGATCCTGCAGGTCATTTCATTTAAAGCAACCGGCAAAAGAATTTTCAGGATGAGCCCTCTTCACCATCACTATGAGTTGATTGGCTGGTCAGAATGGCGAGTTGTCGTCACATTCTGGACTGTCGGCTTGCTATTTGCGATCCTAGGAATTTATATTGAGGTGTGGATCTAATGAAAAATATCAAAACATATCAACATAAAAAAATACTTGTACTTGGCCTTGCCAAGAGTGGAGTCAGCGCAGCGGCTCTACTACATAAATTGGGGGCATTCGTGACGGTCAATGACAGCAAGCCTCTCGATGAAAACCCAGAAGCACAAGGATTGCTTGAGCAGGGAATCAAGGTTGTTTGTGGAAGCCACCCAATCGAATTGATGGACGAAGGTTTTGAACTGGTCGTTAAGAATCCGGGGATTCCGTACTTTAATCCTATGATTGAAAAAGCGATAGAAAAGGAAATCCCGATTATTACTGAGGTGGAATTGGCTTACCAGATTTCTGAAGCACCACTTGTCGGAATAACAGGCACTAACGGAAAGACGACCACGACCACTCTCATTTTCGATATGCTCGAGGCAGGGGATAAGCATCCATTGATTGCAGGAAATATCGGTACGGTTGCATCAGGTGTAGCACAGGAAGCAACATCAGAAAACACCATCGTGATTGAACTGTCTTCCTTTCAATTGATGGGGATCGACCAGTTTAAACCTCGGATTGCCATCATTACAAACCTGTATGATGCACACCTTGATTATCATGGGACGAGGAAAGAGTATATTGGAGCTAAGGCCCTTATCACAAAGAACCAGACAGAGGAAGACTTCCTGATTGTCAATGCGGATCAGGAAGAAGTCATGGAAATTGCCCGGAATTCTAGAGCGCAGATTGTTCCTTTTTCAACGAATAAGGTGCTGGAGACCGGTGCTTATGTAATGGATGGCTGGGTTTGCTTTAACGGGGAGAAAATTATTGAAGCGAAGGACATCGTTTTGCCAGGTAAACATAATTTGGAGAATATTTTATCAGCTGTAGCTGCTACACTTCTTTCAGGTGCGGACAAAGGTGCTATCCATAAGGTGCTCACCACCTTTGCTGGTGTCCGTCATAGGCTCCAGTATGTCGATACAATCGATGAGCGAAAATTTTATAATGATTCAAAGGCAACCAATATTTTAGCGACTGAGAATGCGCTTGCGGCTTTCGAAGCTCCAATAGTTTTGCTGGCCGGCGGCCTTGACAGAGGCAATGCATTTGATGAGCTCATTCCAGCTTTGAAAAATGTGAAGACACTGATTACGTTTGGTGAAACAGCTGAAAAAGTTGGACAGGCTGGACGGGATGCAGGAATAAAAACGATTTTAAGGGCCGATAATGTGGAAAAGGCCGTGCCCGTTGCATTTGAACATTCAGAACCGGGTGATGTCATCCTGCTGTCTCCTGCTTGCGCAAGCTGGGATCAGTACAAAACTTTTGAGGTCAGAGGAGACATGTTTATCGAGGCAGTGCATAAGCTTAAGTAAGGGCTTGTCTTGAACAACATGACTCAGGTTGCTTGGCCTCATTGCAGGCTGGATGGGAAGCGGCATATGAGCCCTAAATCATACAGCCGAGGTGTATTGCTTTGCCAACGAAAAAAACGACTCCAGACATATTCCTGTTGATAGTAACTTTTACGCTTTTGGCAGTGGGTTTGATTATGGTCTACAGTGCCAGTGCTGTCTGGGCGGACTATAAGTTTAATGATTCTTTCTTCTTTGCCAAACGGCAAATGCTGTTTGCTGGCGTTGGGATCATCGCTATGTTCTTTATCATGAATATAGATTACTGGACATGGAGGACTTGGGCAAAGGTCATATTGATTATTTGTTTTGTCCTTCTGATCCTTGTGTTGATTCCTGGAATTGGCAATGTGCGGAATGGGTCGAGGAGCTGGATTGGAGTCGGAGCCTTCTCTGTACAGCCATCAGAGTTCATGAAAATCGCGATGATTGCCTTCCTGGCGAAGTTTTTATCGGAGAACCAGAAGGCGATCACATCATTCAAGCAAGGACTTTTTCCTTCATTAGGGCTTGTTTTTCTCGCGTTTGGATTGATCATGCTGCAGCCGGATTTAGGTACAGGAACAGTGATGGTGGGGACTTCCGTGGTCATGATTTTTATTTCAGGTGCCAGGATCAGTCATTTTGTCGGTCTTGGGCTGTTGGGGGTAGCGGGTTTTGTCGGACTGATCATTTCCGCTCCGTACCGGATGAAACGGATTACTTCGTTCCTGGACCCATGGCAGGACCCGCTCGGAAGCGGCTTCCAAATGATTCAATCGCTTTATGCGATCGGACCAGGTGGATTGTTCGGCCTGGGTCTTGGACAGAGCAGGCAAAAATTCTTTTACCTGCCTGAGCCGCAAACGGATTTTATCTTTGCGATTCTTGCTGAGGAACTAGGGTTCATTGGCGGTTCATTGATTCTTTTATTATTCTCGCTCCTGCTTTGGAGGGGGATAAGGATTGCCCTGGGAGCTCCCGATTTATTCGGAACCTTTCTTGCGACAGGAATTATCGCAATGATCGCCATCCAGGTGATGATTAACATCGGAGTTGTAACCGGTCTTATGCCTGTTACTGGAATCACTCTCCCGTTCCTCAGTTACGGCGGTTCATCCCTGACTTTGATGCTGATGGCTGTCGGAGTGCTGCTGAATATAAGTCGCCATTCTAGATATTAAACTATCTCAAAAACAAAAGACCCTGCCAAACAGGGTCTTTTGTTTTTGATGACTTTTCCGTTTGTGAGTTAAGATTTGAAAAGGAGTCAGAAATTCAGACAGGTTCTATGAATATGTTAGGAATATGGCTGCCTTCATGCTATATTACATTTAAATAACAATATCTTTAAAAACTGTTCTTAAGTTTAGAATATAGTAGAATAGGGTAAAACCGGGGAGTGCCTTTTTTATAGGCTCTTTACACAAACGTCGGGCCATCCAGGTGTGTGGGTTGGATAGGTGATAGACGTGATTAAAAAAAGAGATAAGTTGCTGAGGTGTGGAAAATGAAGATTGCAGTTAGCGGCGGCGGCACAGGGGGACATATTTATCCTGCGCTGGCACTAATAAGAGAAATTCAAAAAAGAGATGAAAATGTCGAGTTTCTTTACATAGGGACAGAAAAAGGCCTTGAAAGCAAGCTTGTGCCGCGGGAGAAGATCCCTTTTAAATCCATACATATCACAGGGTTCAAACGAAAGATTTCATTTGAGAATGTAAAAACGGTCCTTAGATTCCTAAAAGGAGTCCGAGACAGCAAAAAAATGCTCAAGGAATTCAAACCAGATGTGGTCATTGGTACTGGTGGCTATGTTTGCGGGCCAGTGGTCTATGCAGCTGCGAAAATGGGCATACCAACAATTGTCCATGAACAAAACAGCGTTCCTGGTTTGACGAATAAGTTCCTGAGCCGTTATGTTGATAAGATTGCAATTTGCTTCGAGGAAGCAAGGCAATTTTTCCCTGAGCAAAAAGTGGTGTTGACTGGTAACCCCAGGGCCTCAGAGGTATTGGGGCAGGATGGAGTGAAAGGTAGATTGTCTGCAGGCCTGAAGCTGAAAATCCCAACTGTTCTCGTTTTTGGCGGAAGCAGGGGAGCAAGACCAATTAATGAAGCAGTCGTAAAAAGTCTGGCAGAATTAAGCGGCAAACCATACCAGGTTTTATATGTTACGGGAGATGTTCATTTTGAAGATGTCCGTAAGGAAGTTGAACTTGTCGGAAATCCGGACAATGTCATTATCAAACCATTTATTCACAATATGCCAGAGGTATTATCCGGGGTGGATTTAACCGTAGCTAGGGCAGGGGCGACTACACTGGCTGAACTGACTTCACTGGGTATTCCAAGCATATTGATTCCAAGCCCATATGTTACCGACAACCATCAAGAAAAAAACGCCCGGGCACTAAGTGAGAATGGAGCAGCTAAGCTGCTGCTCGAGAAAGATCTTACAGGGCCTAAACTGGTGGAAAGCATTGATCAGATTTTGGGTCGTGATGAGAAGTTGGCAGAAATGAAGAAGGCCGCAAAAAAATTGGGTATCCCTGACGCTGCACAGAGGCTGTATCGTCTGATGGAGGAATTGGCGAATAAGTAGCCTATAGGCATGCAGCTGCATAAAATGTTTAAAATGCTGTATCGTGAAAGGAAGGTAATTATGAAGGATCTAGCTAGCAAACTTAGAGAAATGAGCATCGGTTCCGTTAAAGAAAATGAACCGCTCGCAAACCACACATCGATGAAAATAGGCGGACCTGCTGACATACTTGTTGAACCTTCATCAATAGACAATCTAAGAAAAGCGGTTGAGGTTATTAAGGATTCGGATGTTAACTGGACCGTAATCGGCAGAGGATCGAATCTGCTCGTTTCAGATAAAGGCATTGAAGGTGTTGTGATTAAACTGGGTTCCGGTCTGGATGATTTGGAGATTGACGGAACAAGAGTGACGGCTGGTGGAGGCCTTTCACTGGTCAACTTTGCCATCACCATCAGCCGCAAAGGGCTTTCAGGACTGGAATTCGCAGGCGGAATTCCAGGGTCGATCGGTGGTGCAGTTTACATGAACGCTGGAGCTCATGGGTCGGATATTTCACAAATCCTCGAAAAAGCCTATGTGCTTTTTGAAGATGGCTCTCTTGAATGGCTTTCAAATGATGAAATGGAATTTTCATATCGCACATCGGTACTCCAGAAAGAGAGACCTGGGATTGTCGTAGGAGCTATATTCCAGCTTAAAGAAGGCAATAAGGATGAAATTGTCGCGGAGCTTCAAAAGAACAAGGATTACCGAAAAGAAACCCAGCCATATAATTTTCCAAGCTGTGGCAGCGTATTCCGAAATCCCCTGCCAAATTATGCTGGTAATTTAATTGAGAAGTCTGGCTTAAAGGGCCATCAAATCGGCGGAGCGCAAATATCTGAGCTTCATGCCAACTTCATTGTGAACAAAGGAAATGCAAAGGCAGAGGATGTACTCGGTCTGATCCAGCATGTAAAAGATACAGTCCTTGATTTACATGGTGTGAAAATGGAGACAGAGGTAGAAATTATCGGTCGGAAATAGCAGGAAAGAGGTTCAAGCTGTCAATTTCTGTGATATAATAATTCATTAGATTAGGATGCTTACCGAATAGATACGGCATGGCCAAAATTATCATGCCGTTGACTGTTTTTTATACTGTGCTGCTGTACATACCAAAAATATTTTCATGGGCAGCTCCTGATCTGACAGAATTTTATTACCAGGGCTTTATCCTGCTAGAAGCAACAATAGGGAGTTTTCTTTAGGAAATGGGTTCAGCCGATAAAGAGGGGATTGAAATGGACAAGAGGAAAATCGTCTCAATTGAAGACCGGATTCCAAAGTTAAAACATCAAAGGCGCAAGAAAGCCAATCGTAGGCTTATCATGCTTCTCGCTATGTTTTTCGTGTTAATAGCTGGTGTTATTTATTTTCAATCACCGCTTAGCAAGGTAAAGGACATTACTGTTTCGGGAAACGAATCCTATTCATATGAATATATCGTTGAAAAAAGCGGGCTCAGCTTTGACTCAAATGTGTGGAAAATCAACAAGGCTGAAATCAAGGAGAAACTCGAATCAATCCAGGAGATCAAGGAAGCTAATGTGAAAATCAAGCTGCCAAATACGGTTAACATCGAGCTTAAAGAGTATAGCAGATTAGCCTACATCTCAAAGGGGAAGAATTTTTATCCAGTCCTTGAAAATGGAAACATCCTTGGTGAGAAACAAATGGATGAAATCCCTGTCAACGCGCCCATCTTAATTGGGTTTAAGGAAGGGAAGGTCCTGGATGAGATGCTTGCTTCATTAGAGGAACTTCCTGATGTTGTCATGAATTCCATCTCTGAAATCCACTCACAGCCAATAAAAACGGACCAATATCTCATTAAGCTGTATATGAATGATGGTTTTGAAGTGAATGCTACGCTCAGGACTTTTTCTGATAAAATGTCACATTACCCATCAATTGTCAGCCAGCTTGACCCTTCTAAGAAGGGTGTAATCGACCTTGAGGTTGGATCTTATTTTAAAGCATATGAAGCAGAGGAAGCTGAGGAAGTTGAAATTGAAAAAGAAAGTGAACAGTAACCGTGTCATTCTTTCGATTGTTTTCCTGGTGCTAGGCTTCATGGTCGCTTTTTCATTTCGTGTCACCCAAGATGAGAGCGACAAAAGTCAAGGGCTAACGGACAGGCAGTGGGAGAAGCACTTAAGTCTGAGGAACGATTTAATTCAACAGGAAGAAAAAAATCGTGAGCTTCAGAAAGAGTTGAATGCCAAGCAGGAAAAGGTAAGGGAAATTGAAGCCAGTCTTTCCAAAGAAGCGCAGGTTTTCTTTAACATGGCTGAGGACGCAGAAAAATACCGTATGTATCTTGGAAAGGTAAAGGTCAGCGGCAAAGGTGTAAAAGTAACTCTAGCTGATGGAGAGTACGATCCTGATGAAAAGAATATCAATAATTATCTTGTCCATGAGCATCATGTATTCAAGGTGATCAATGAACTGTACATTTCAGGAGCAGCAGCTATTGCTGTGAATGGTCAGCGCATCTCACACAATTCTTATATATTGTGTACAGGCCCTGTTATTACGGTTGATGGCTACCAGCATCCTGCCCCCTTTGAAATTACTGCTATTGGCGACCCCGATGTTCTTTCCTCCGCTCTTAATATTACCGGTGGGGTAAAAGATCAGCTTGTGAATGACCAAATCGTCTTTTCCTTGGAGCAAAAGGAAGACATCAAGATCGATCCAATCTTGGGCAAATGATGATTATTTTTCATTTCCGAATGCGTGATTGAATGACACGGAAAGTGAATGATCAGGCCATTATAATGGAATAAACAGTGTAGGATCTGCACTGGTTTTTTAGAAAGCAAGGTGAAGACATTGGGCCGACCTAAGAATTTCAGCTTCAGCATCATAGCTGCAATCATTGGTTTAATGGTCGCCATTCAGTTTCAAACCGTTAAGGAACCGGAAGTCAGGGATACCCGTGACACTTGGCAGCTTCGAGAAGATTTAATGAAGGAGAAGGAGTTACAGTCCAAGCTGCTTCTCGAAATCAGGTCGAATGAAGAAAAACTTGCTAAGTATGAAACTGAGAGGCAGCAAAGCAAGGAAGAAGTACTTCGTGAAACACTCGCTGAACTAAAGGAAGAAGCAGGACTTACAGAGGTCAAAGGCCCAGGGATCACACTCTCGATTGAACCTGCTTTCAGCCTTATTGTCGAAGGGGACAATCCTCCTGCCGTTTCACCGGACATGCTCAAAAGGCTGTTGAATGAATTGAATATTTACGGAGCCAAGCATGTATCAGTTGATGGCGAAAGGGTCATTAATACAACGGTCATCCGTGATATTAACAGGGTGACAAAAATCAATGGCCATTCCTTGAATCGTTTTCCGATAGAAGTTAATGTGATTACGGAAAATGGTGATGCAGCGGAAAAGCTATATAATCGAATGAAAGTGTCCACGGTTGCCGAGGACTTCTTCATTGATAACCTGGAAGTCAAGGTTAACAGGCCTGTTGGCGATTTGGTTGTACCTGGATACCAGGATACAATCAGGATCCGATACATGGAATCCGCTAAAACTGAAAAAGGGGGAGGCAACGGGTAATGTGGCTTCCAATCATGGGTTTGGTCATCGGTGTCATCATAGGGCTGTTGACCGACATCCGAATTCCGGAAGAGTATTCCAATTATTTATCTATCGCGATCCTTGCCGCCCTCGATACTTTGTTTGGCGGGATCCGCGCCCAGCTGCAAAATATTTATGATGAAAAAGTTTTCGTTTCTGGTTTCTTTTTTAATATAGTATTAGCAGCAAGTTTAGCTTTTCTAGGTGTCCATCTTGGTGTAGACTTGTACTTAGCAGCAGTTTTTGCCTTTGGGGTAAGGCTGTTCCAGAACATAGCCGTCATCAGGAGAATAATATTGACAAAATGGTCAACGACAAGTGAAAAGTAGAAAAAAAAATGATATTTTAAAAGGGAAATATTTAATTGTGACGAATAAAGTAATGTAATTAAAAAATGAAACGCAATTAAGTAGGGCAAGGAATTGTTGTTCAAACATTAGGAATTGTTGAAGGAGGTGCCACAGAATGAACAGCAATGATATATATGTCAGTCTTGACATCGGTACATCCAGTGTGAAGGTAATCATTGGGGAAATGGTCAATGACACTTTAAATATAATTGGTGTTGGCAATGTGAAGTCCGAAGGGTTAAGAAAGGGCTCTATTGTTGATATAGATGAAACCGTTCATTCTATTAAAAGGGCAATTGAACAAGCTGAAAGAATGATAGGTTTGAAGATTAACCAGGTGATCGTAGGGGTCACCGGCAATCATGTTTCCCTATTGCCATGTCATGGCGTGGTTGCGGTTTCCAGCGACAATCGCGAGATCTCAAATGAGGATGTAGCGAGAGTCATTGATGCTGCACAGGTGGTATCGATCCCGCCTGAGCGTGAGATAATAGACGTGATTCCAAAGCAATTTATCGTGGACGGTCTTGATGAGATCAATGATCCAAGAGGCATGATCGGTGTAAGGCTTGAAATGGAAGGTACGATCATTACTGGGTCAAAGACAATCTTACATAATACTCTTCGTTGTGTTGAGCGTGCGGGACTTGAGATCGTGGATATCGGCCTGCAGCCTTTAGCCGCGGGTGCATTCGCGCTTTCAAAGGATGAAAAGAATATGGGTGTCGCAATGATTGATATCGGCGGCGGTTCGAGCACAGTCGCTGTTTTCGAGAATGGTCACTTAAGAGGGACATCTGTCATTCCGGTTGGAGGAGACCATATCACTAAGGACTTATCGATCGGTTTGCGTACGACAACAGAAGAAGCGGATAAGTTGAAATTGAAGCATGGACATGCCTTTTATGACCATGCATCAGAAGAAGAATTATTCGAGGTTTCAATCATTGGCAGTGACCAGCAGCAGCAGTTCAATCAGCTGGAAGTAGCCGATATCATCGAGGCAAGAATGGAAGAAATCTTCTCCCTTGTCCAGGATGAATTGAAACAGATGAACATAAGGGACTTGCCAGGCGGTTTTGTCCTAACAGGTGGAACAGCAAATATGCAGGGAGTATTGGAGCTTGCCCAGGATATTTTCCAAAGCCGGGTAAGAATTGCGATTCCGGACTATATTGGTGTAAGAGAACCACAGTACACGACAGCGGTCGGATTAATCCAATTTGCATATAAGAACGCGAAATTAAAAGGAAAGAAAATGGAAGCAGCTTTCAGTGAAATCGAACCGAAAGAAAAGAGAGTTCAAAAACAGCCGCATCCAAAATCGAAGCCTGAGAAACAGCCTGAAGAAAAAGTCACCTCAAGAATGAAGAAATTTCTTGGCTACTTTTTTGAATAATCAGAGCTAACAGGAAGTCGGCGAATTAGGAGGATTTGTCATGTTGGAATTTGATACGAATTTAGATTCACTTGCTACTATAAAAGTTATCGGTGTTGGCGGCGGCGGAAATAATGCGGTTAACCGAATGATCGAACACGGCGTACAAGGCGTTGAATTCATCGCGGTCAACACAGACGCACAAGCATTGAACCTTTCAAAAGCTGAAATCAGAATGCAAATCGGTGCGAAACTAACGCGTGGTCTAGGCGCTGGCGCCAATCCTGAGGTCGGCAAGAAAGCGGCCGAAGAAAGCAAAGAACAAATTGAGGAAGTGCTAAAAGGCGCTGACATGGTATTTGTTACTGCCGGTATGGGCGGAGGAACGGGTACTGGGGCAGCTCCAGTTATCGCTCAAATCGCGAAGGACCTCGGAGCTTTAACAGTGGGTGTAGTTACTCGTCCATTTACATTTGAGGGACGCAAGCGTGCTGGACAAGCTGGCGGTGGAATAGGTGCAATGAAGGAAGCGGTAGACACATTAATCGTCATTCCAAATGACCGCTTGCTTGAGATTGTTGATAAGAGCACTCCGATGCTGGAAGCTTTCCGTGAAGCGGATAATGTTCTTCGCCAGGGTGTCCAGGGTATTTCAGACTTGATCGCTACACCTGGTTTGATCAACCTTGACTTCGCTGACGTAAAAACTATCATGTCAAATAAAGGTTCAGCATTGATGGGCATTGGGGTAGCTTCAGGGGAAAACCGTGCTACTGAAGCCGCTAAAAAGGCAATTTCTTCACCATTGCTTGAAACATCTCTTGACGGAGCACAGGGTGTTCTGATGAATATCACAGGCGGAACGAATTTGAGCCTTTATGAAGTTCAGGAAGCTGCTGATATTGTCGCTTCTGCTTCAGATCAGGATGTGAACATGATCTTTGGTTCCGTTATTAATGAAAACTTAAAAGATGAAATTATCGTTACGGTGATTGCAACAGGCTTCAATGAGGAAGTCGTCCAGCCTAAGCCGACAAGACCAGGTTTTGGCGGGCAGCAAAAGCCAGGTATGGGTGCTATCAAGCGCGAACAGCCAAAACGTGAAGAAATCCAGCAGGAAGCACCAAGAAGCAATCAGGCACCACAGGGTGACGATGCTCTTGATATTCCTACATTCCTGCGCAATCGCAATAGAAGACGATAAAATTTTACTTTATAGGGCTTAGCCGAACCGGCTATGCCCTTTTTATGTTGTTCAATAAACTATTAAACAATATTCTTTGTGGCTGTCCGGGAAAAACCTTGGGCTCCTATTAAACCAGCTTCATTTTTATCTTTGGGAAAAATCTGAAAATTGACAAAATCCGAAGGTAAAAGTGAAAATCTCTGTTGTTTTGTTGCCAGAATGTGACACACTTCATAGCCCAATGACGATATACTTTTCCGTAACGGAATGATAGAACAAAAGCAAACCGTATAGAAAGTGCGCTTGTGCGGTGATCGCTTGGACCCAGTTTGTTTTTTGTATACCATCAGCAGTTTAAAAGGGTCAGCACTTGAAAAATTGAATGTTTGCACCCTTTGCAGTGAACGGAATATTGGAATCTCGCTCAGCGCACCGGGCTTTTCTTAGGGGGATGAGAGGTGAAGGTCTATCTGGATGTCATCTGGGCTTTGAATCTATTATTTGATGCATTCCTTCTATACCTGACCGCCATTATCCTGAAAAGACAGGTTAAGATTTGGCGATTGGCTTTGGGAGGGGCTATTGGTTCATTGCTCATTATATTAAGTATTACTCCGTTTCATGCTGCTGCGGGTCACCCGGTAGGTAAGCTGATCTTTTCAATCATGATGGTCCTGGCAGCCTTTGGATATAAAGGATTCCGTTTCTTCATTAAGTCGCTCATGACCTTTTATGTAACGACCTTTCTATTGGGGGGAACTTTGACAGGGGTACATTACTTTATCCAATTTGATATGGACCTGGCATCGAATGTAGCCATGAATCATATTAAAGGGTTTGGCGATCCAATCAGCTGGTTGTTTGTATTGCTCGGCTTCCCGCTCGCCTGGCATTTTTCGAAGAGGAATATTGAACAATTCGAAATGACCAAGATTCAGTATGAATCACTGGCAGATGTGGAGGTGAAGTTCATGGAGATGGATTTCAGCGTAAAAGGGCTAATCGACAGTGGCAACCAACTTTATGATCCTATTTCCAAAATGCCGGTCATGATTTTATCCATTGCAAATTGTTTGGATCATATGCCGAGTGAAATCAAAAGGATTGCGGAAAATCCCGACAGCGTTTTAACAGGAGATGGGAATTTTTCGCCTCAGCTGGAAAATCGAATGAGAATTATACCATGTAAGGTTGTCGGACAAGAACATCAATTAATCATTGCCTTTCAACCTGACAACATTAAGATCGCGACAAACGAAAGTACTTTTATTGCTGAGAAAGGATTGGTATCTTTTACTGCTCAAGAATTATCGGCTGATGGCAGTTTCCAATGCATTATTCACCCTAAGATGCTGGCAGGAATGGCAAAGACAGAGCAGGGTGTGAAGGTAAGTTAATATTACTATACTCAGAAATACATAATTTAGAAGGAGGACAATCAATGAAAAATTTGCGGCTTCGGATATCCTATTACTGGTATAAATTATTAATGAAACTAGGCTTGAAAACAGATGAAATATATTATATCGGCGGTAGCGAAGCGTTGCCACCTCCTTTAACGAAAGAAGAAGAAGAAGTGCTGTTGAATAAACTTCCAAATGGGGATAAAGCAGCGAGGTCGATCTTGATTGAAAGGAATCTGAGACTGGTCGTCTACATCGCGCGAAAATTTGAAAACACAGGCATCAATATTGAAGATTTAATCAGTATTGGAACCATCGGTTTGATTAAAGCGGTGAATACCTTTAACCCTGAGAAGAAAATCAAGCTGGCAACCTATGCGTCCAGATGTATTGAAAATGAGATCCTCATGTATCTGCGAAGGAATAATAAACTTCGCTCAGAAGTTTCCTTTGATGAGCCCCTGAATATTGACTGGGATGGAAATGAACTTCTTTTGTCCGATGTTCTTGGAACAGATGATGATATAATCACAAAGGACCTTGAGTCCAATGTAGATAAAAAACTGCTGGTTAAAGCGCTGCAACAGCTTTCCGACCGTGAAAAGCAAATCATGGAATTGCGTTTCGGACTTGGCAGCGGCGAGGAGAAGACACAGAAGGATGTGGCGGATATGCTGGGTATTTCACAGTCCTACATTTCACGTCTTGAAAAGAGAATCATCAAACGTTTACGTAAAGAATTCAATAAAATGGTATAGCAGAAAAATTTTCAAGAAAATATTTTTCTTCTTGATAACCGTGATAAATCAGCGGTTTAACTGGAGTATTCTTCCTGAAACCAATCCAGGCTTCCGGTAAATAGTGCATATTTTTCCTTCTTGCGGAGATACTGATTTTTGACAGCAGCTCCTGTGAGGAGGGAAAAGATTGACACGAAACAAAGTTGAAATTTGCGGTGTTGATACATCAAAGCTTCCCGTTCTAAAAAACGAGGAAATGAGAAAATTGTTCAGAGAAATGCAAAGCGGTGACATCACAGCAAGAGAGAAACTTGTGAATGGGAACCTGAGGCTTGTTTTAAGTGTAATCCAGCGTTTTAATAACCGGGGCGAGTTTGTTGACGACCTATTCCAGGTCGGATGTATTGGCCTTATGAAATCCATCGATAATTTCGATCTCGGACAGAATGTTAAGTTTTCCACCTATGCCGTCCCGATGATCATCGGCGAAATTAGACGCTATTTAAGAGACAATAATCCAATAAGAGTTTCCCGTTCATTAAGGGATATAGCTTACAAGGCTCTCCAAGTGCGAGAAAAGCTAATGAGTGAAGCATCTAGGGAGCCGACTGCAGAGGAAATTGCCAAGGTACTTGAAGTGCCACACGAAGAAATTGTTTTCGCCCTCGATGCCATCCAAGATCCCGTCTCCTTGTTCGAGCCGATTTATAATGACGGCGGTGATCCAATCTATGTGATGGACCAGCTAAGTGATGAACGAAATAAGGATACGAACTGGATAGAGGAGATTGCCCTGAAAGAAGGGATGAGACGCTTGAATGAGCGTGAAAAATTGATCCTAAGAAAGAGGTTCTTCCAAGGTAAGACGCAAATGGAGGTGGCTGATGAGATCGGCATCTCACAAGCCCAGGTGTCCCGCCTCGAAAAAGCGGCGATCAAACAAATGAATAAGAATATTCAAAGTTAAGCTGCCTATTTGGCAGCTTTTTCATTTTTACGGGGTACAATCCATACCATGGCACTTACGCTGAAAGAGGGAATGACTGAAGAAATCATACATCTGTTTCCCCATCATATAATTTATAAAAGGGCTAACACCTACCAAAGTGAAATCCGGAGGGATCTGTATGGTTAAGGTAACAGAATTTCAAGTTAAAGATGTCGTGAATGTTTCGGATGGCAAAAGGCTTGGTAATATAGAGGATTTTGAGATCAATTTGAATACGGGTAAAATTGAAGCGGTTGTCATTGGAAGTTCAGGTAAGGTGCTTGGATTCTTCGGTAAGGAAGATGAAGTTGTCATTCCCTGGAGGAATATCCTGAAAATAGGTGAGGACGTCATCTTGGTCCGGTACAAAGACAGCGGGGAGTATCTCCAGCATAATGAAAGTGATGAGTAAGGCCGTCATACTGTTATACTGCAGCTTGTATATGATAAACTAGACAAAAAACAGGTGAGGTATAAAGCCATGGAGCCATTCAGCTTAAAAAGTCAGGAATACTTTGTGATAAAAGAATGGATGGAACGTTTTCCTGGACTTGAAGTGGGGTTCACAACAAAAAATGGCGGTGTAAGCAATCAGGATGCTTTCACCGGTCTGAATTTCGGTTTTCATGTTGGAGACGAACAGAATGCGGTTTGCGAAAATCGTCGCCTGCTGGCCGATCAAATCGCATTCCCTCTCTCCGGCTGGGTTGGAGCAGAACAAACTCATGACATCCATATTGCCAGGGTCGAAAAATCGGATCAAGGAAGAGGTTCAACGAATTATGATTCTTCTTTTGCAGAAACGGATGGTTTTTTGACAAACGAGCAAGGAATCCTCTTGACACTTTGTTACGCAGACTGCGTACCTCTTTATTTTATTGAACCAGAGACCAGGCTGATTGGAGTCGCTCATGCTGGATGGAAGGGTACGGTACATGGCATCGCCGCCGAGATGATCAGCAAATTTCAGCAAAATGGAGCAAAAACGGAAAAAATTTCTGCCGTAATTGGCCCATCAATATGCAAAAAATGTTATATTGTTGATGAGAGAGTCATCAATTTAGTGAAAAATATACTAGATGGTGTCGATAAATTACCATATAATCAAGTTAGTGAAGGGCAATATTCTCTCGATTTAAAGGAATTGAACCGACAGATCCTGTTAAAAGCAGGAGTATCAGACGGGAATATACAGGTTACCGATTATTGCACAAGCTGCCATAGCGAGCATTTCTATTCGCATAGACGGGACAAGGGAAATGCTGGCCGCATGATGGCGTATATCGGCTGGAAGGAGGATAGCCATCCATAATGAACGTAAAAGGAAATCTGGAGGTTATCCAGAGTCAAATAGCAGATACCTGTTGGGATGTGGGCCGCAGCCCTGACGAGGTGAAAATCATCGCGGTGACGAAATATGTGTCTCCTGAAAGGGCACAAGAAGCGATTAACGCCGGTGTAATCCATCTCGGTGAAAACAGGGATGAGGGATTGCTTCATAAAATCAGCCAATTGCAGGACAAGCCTGTTTGGCATTTTATCGGATCATTGCAAACAAGAAAAGTAAAGAACATCATCGAATATGTTACATATATTCACTCGCTGGACAGGCTCTCGCTGGCAAAGGAAATCAATAAGCGTGCCCATTCAAGGGTGAAATGCCTGATTCAGGTCAATGCATCCGGTGAAGAGAGCAAGCATGGATTGAGGCCGGATGATGTTACTGGTTTTGTTCAAGAATTAGAACAGTATCAAAATATTGAAGTGAGCGGACTGATGACAATGGCTCCATACACTGAAGACGAGCAGGTCATCAGGGATTGTTTCAGGACGATGAAAAAGCTCCAAGTTGAAATACAAGCGCTGCAGCTGGAAAATGCACCATGTACTGAATTGTCAATGGGGATGTCAAATGATTTTAGAATAGCTGTTGAAGAAGGATCCACAATGGTGCGCATTGGCACTGCATTGGTTGGGAATGAATCGGAGGTGCAATAATATGAGCTTAAAATCAAAAATTAAGACATTTTTTTTCCTGGAAGATGAATATGACTATAATGATGAGGAAATGCTCGAGGAAGAAGCTGAACCCTTCAAGCCCAATAAACAGCCTGTCCAGCAAAAGCAGAATGTGGTAAGCCTACAGAGTGTGCAAAAATCATCCAAGGTAATCCTGATGGAGCCTAGGATGTATGCGGAAGCACAGGAAATTGCCGATCATTTGAAAAATCGGCGGGCTGTCGTTGTGAACCTGCAACGTATTGAACAGGATCAGGCAAGGCGAATCGTTGATTTCCTCAGTGGAACAGTTTATGCGATCAGCGGTGATATCCAGCGGATCGGCATGAATATCTTTTTATGTACCCCGGATAATGTGGAAGTAACAGGGAATATTTCTGAACTGATGCAGGAGCGGGATTACCAAGAGTCGAGGTGGTAGATTAGATGGATTTAGTAATAGGCATAATAGCACAATTAGTCAGTCTTTATCAGTGGGCCCTGATTATTTATATTTTCATGTCATGGTTCCCTAATGCAAGGGAAACGGCAATCGGACAATTTTTAGCACGTATTTGCGAACCATTCCTGGAGCCTTTCCGCAGGATTGTTCCCTCAATCGGTATGATTGATATTTCGCCAATCGTTGCGTTCCTTGTATTGCGCTTTGCTGTCTCAGGCTTATATCAGCTGGCTGCATGGTTTTAATTTGGATAATTCTTATGTTGCAGGGTCTGGATCAGACCCTGTTTGTTTTTATAATTTCAGATCTTATATCATTTCAACTTAGAGAATTGTCCAGCTCCAGCGCCTAGCCCCTCGAGACGCTTCGGTCCTGCCAATGAAGTCAAAGAACGACTTCACTGCCAGGCCCTCCAGCGCTTGTCGGGGCTGACCAAGGCGCTTCCGCTTTTCTTATATCAAAGCAACAAAAAGGAGTACTGTAATGAGTATCTACCAGCATTTCCGTCCAGAGGAACGGGAATTTATTGACCAGGTGATTAACTGGAAAGAATATGTTGAGCAAAATTATGCTCCGAAACTGACTGATTTTTTGGATCCTCGTGAACAGCAGATCCTGGCCACAGTCATTGGGAAGCATAATGATGTGAAATGGGAGCTGTTTGGCGGTGCTCCGGGGACCGAAAGAAAGCGGGCATTTCTTTTTCCAGAGTACCTGGAAGCTAAAGATGAGGATTTCCAGGTGAAGCTATTTGGGATCGATTATGCAAAGAAGTTTGTGAATATTGAACACCGTCAAGTCTTAGGCAGCCTGATGTCACTCGGTTTGAAACGTGGAAAATTTGGAGATATCCTGATTGAAGGAGACGATGTGCAGTTTTTCGCAGCTGAGGAAGTCGCCGATTATATCCGGTTACAGTTAGAATCGATTGGCAGAGCCTCGATTTCATTGTCCGAGCTCCCGCTTGAAAAAGCAGCGGGAATTGCTGAG
Organism: Mesobacillus sp. S13; assembly: GCF_020422885.1. Lineage (NCBI taxonomy): Bacteria > Bacillati > Bacillota > Bacilli > Caryophanales > Bacillaceae > Mesobacillus > Mesobacillus sp. S13. Next base: position 1,703,896 of record NZ_CP084622.1, read on the forward strand.
GAATGGAGTGAAATGACCACCACCGTATCCTCGATGAGACTTGATACTGTCATGTCCGCTCTATTTAATCTATCAAGGCAAAAATCCCAGCTGCTCATCCAGCACGGCCAGGTAAAGGTTAATTGGACAGCGATTGAAAATACGGCATTTGAATGCGGTGAAGGGGATGTCATCTCCGCACGAGGATACGGGCGTGCAAAAATTATCACAATTGAAGGAAAAACAAAAAAAGATAAATACCGGGTTATTGCCGGGAGAAAAAAATAATTATATAGTATAGAAGAAGGATTTTTAGTTTATTTGTCGAATCATAGCTTTAAGTACATAAAGGATTATAACTTAATGGGAGGTGGCGTCATGCCTTTAACGCCGTTAGATATACACAACAAAGAATTTAATAAGGGATTTCGCGGGTATGATGAAGATGAAGTAAATGAGTTTCTTGACAATGTGATCAAGGACTATGAACTACTTATCCGAGAGAAAAAAGAGCTTGAAGAAAAGCTGAATGAAATGAATTCAAGGCTTGGCCATTTTACAAATATAGAAGAAACATTGAATAAATCAATTGTGATCGCACAGGAAGCTGGCGAAGAAGTACGTCGCAACGCACAAAAGGAAGCTAAGCTGATCATCAAAGAAGCAGAAAAGAACGCTGACAGGATCATCAACGAATCCTTATCCAAAGCACGTAAAATCGCTTTGGAAATCGAAGAGTTAAAGAAGCAATCTAAAGTATTCAGGACAAGATTCAAGATGCTGATCGAAGCGCAGCTTGATATGCTGAATACAGATGATTGGGATCACCTTCTTGAATATGAATTGGATTCAACAGAATTAAAAGCGACAGCCAGAGAAGAAGAAGACTCACTGGCTTGACGCAGGCACGCTGTTTCGCATATAATTTCATAACAAAGTGCAATAGATGAAAGAAACGATGACAGGGACAGTATGGCGTTCCAGATGCTTGTTTTCAGCGAAATGGGGAAGGTGGAAGCCCATTACAAGAGGATTGCCAGAAAATCACCCGATAGTTCCGAACTGAACATCCAGGAAGGATCAGTAAGTGCAGGCGTGACATTCGCGTTAAGAATGCTAAGAGGACAGGATGATCATGTCATGTCTATTTAGGGTGGTACCGCGGGAATATAAACCTTCTCGTCCCTTTTCAGGGATGAGGAGGTTTTTTTTATTTTCCCAAATCGTTTTCTTTCATGGTTGCAATGGTAAAAATAGGAGGATCAATAGAATGGAGTACAAAGACACTTTGCTCATGCCGAAGACCGAGTTCCCGATGCGCGGAAACCTTCCGAACAGGGAACCTGAAATCCAGGCAAAATGGGAAGAAATGAATATTTATGAAAAGGTTCAAAAACACACGGCAGATCGCCCGCTGTTCATCCTGCATGATGGACCTCCGTACGCAAACGGTGATATCCATATGGGTCACGCTCTGAATAAAATCCTCAAAGATTTTATCGTTCGTTATAAATCAATGAGCGGTTTTTGCTCGCCATATGTACCTGGCTGGGACACTCATGGATTGCCGATCGAGCAAGCATTGACGAACAAAGGTGTAAAACGCAAGGAAATGACAGTAGCAGAGTTCAGGAAGCTGTGTGAAGAGTATGCTTACCAGCAAATCGACAATCAGCGTGAGCAGTTCAAACGTTTGGGTGTTCGCGGTGACTGGGAAAACCCTTATATCACTTTGAAGCCAGAATATGAAGCACAACAAATCAAGGTATTCGGCGATATGGCGAAAAAGGGATACATCTATAAAGGCAAAAAGCCTGTTTACTGGTCTCCATCAAGTGAATCTGCCCTGGCTGAAGCTGAAATCGAGTATCAGGATAAGCGTTCTGCTTCCATCTACGTTGGCTTCCCTGTAAAAGACGGCAAGGGAGTTCTTGACCAGGATGTTGAAATCGTCATCTGGACGACTACTCCATGGACGATCCCAGCAAATCTTGGCATCTCCGTACATCCTGAATTGACATATGTTGTAGTAGAAGCTGACGGAAGGAAATTCCTTGTAGCTGAAGAATTACTTGAGGCTGTTACGAATGAAATCGGCTGGGAAAATTCTTCGATCGTTAATAAAGTTGCTGGTAAGGAGCTTGAAGGAGTACTCGCGAAGCATCCATTGTACGGTCGCGATTCCCTTGTCATGCTAGGTGACCATGTAACGACCGATGCTGGTACAGGATGTGTCCATACTGCTCCTGGACACGGGGAAGATGACTTCCATGTTGGCCAGAGGTATGGACTTGAAGTTTTATGCCCTGTCGATGACAAAGGAGTTATGACAGCAGAAGCTGAAGGTTTTGAAGGTTTGTTCTATGATCAGGCAAACAAGCCAATCACAGAAAAGCTAGAAGAAGCAGGTGCCTTGCTGAAGCTAAGCTTCATCACTCACTCCTATCCGCATGATTGGAGAACAAAGAAACCTGTTATCTTCCGTGCAACAGCACAGTGGTTCGCGTCCATCAAAGATTTCCGCGGTGAATTGCTAAAAGCGGTTGAAGAGACAAAATGGGTTCCGGCATGGGGTGAAACTAGACTGTTCAATATGGTCCGTGACCGTGGTGACTGGTGTATTTCCCGTCAGCGTGCATGGGGCGTTCCAATTCCTGTATTCTACGCTGAGAACGGCCAGGAAATCATCACGGATGAAACAATCGAACATGTTTCAAACCTTTTCCGTGAGCATGGATCAAATATCTGGTTTGAAAAGGAAGCGAAGGAATTGCTTCCTGAAGGCTTCAGTCATCCTGGCAGCCCTAATGGCCAGTTTACAAAAGAAACAGACATCATGGACGTTTGGTTCGACTCAGGTTCATCTCACCAGGCAGTGCTTGTAGAGCGTGATGATCTTCAGCGCCCGGCAGACCTTTATTTGGAAGGATCTGACCAATATCGAGGCTGGTTCAACTCTTCGTTATCAACAGGAGTTGCTGTAACAGGGAAAGCTCCTTACAAAGGTGTACTGAGTCATGGTTTCGCACTTGATGGCGAAGGCCGCAAGATGAGTAAATCAATCGGTAACGTTGTCGTCCCTGCAAAGGTCATGAATCAGTTGGGTGCAGATATCCTGCGTCTATGGGTTGCTTCCGTCGATTATCAGTCAGATGTACGTGTTTCTGATGCGATTCTTAAGCAGGTTGCTGAAGTATACCGTAAAATCCGCAACACGTTCAGGTTCTTGCTTGGAAATCTTTCTGATTTCAATCCTGAAACAGATGCAGTTCCATTCGAACAGCTGCGTGAAGTTGACCAGTTCATGCTTGTGAAGCTGAACAAATTGATCAAATATGTTCGCAATGCATATGACAATTACGAATTCGCAGGTGTCTACCATGCAGTCAACAACTTCTGTACGCTTGACTTAAGTTCGTTCTATCTTGATTTTGCAAAGGATGTCCTTTACATCGAAGCAGCCAATCATTCTGATCGCCGCGCAATCCAGACTGTATTGCATGAGAGCCTGCTTGCGTTGGTTAAGCTCACTGCACCTATCCTTTCTCACACTGCTGATGAGGTTTGGGGATTCATTCCTTCAGCTAAAGAAGACAGCGTCCAGCTGACAGATATGCCTGAAGCGAAAGAAATCGAAAATGCAGAAGCGCTTGAAAATAAATGGAATGCCTTCATGAAGCTCCGTGATGATGTCCTTAAGGCACTTGAAGAAGCGAGAAACTCAAAAGTGATCGGCAAATCGCTGACAGCAAAGGTATCTCTATATGTCAATGACAGCACAAAAGAGCTTCTGGATTCTATCTCTGAAAACTTAAGCCAGCTATTCATTGTATCAGGATTCGAAGTGGCTGGAAGCTATGACCAGGCTCCTGACAACGCAATTAAGCTTGAAAATACTGCGATTGTTGTTACAAAGGCTGAAGGTGAAACATGTGAAAGATGTTGGGTTGTTACACCAGAGGTCGGAAAAGTCGAAGAGCATCCAACACTTTGTGAGCGATGTGCAACTGTAGTCAAAGAGAATTACTAATACGCTAAAATGAGACTCCGGGTTTATGCCCGGAGTTTTTTCTATGCTTGGGAAATCCTGCAGTACATGTAAAATGTTTAATTGAGTCAGTAAAATGTTTCGGGAAATAATAGCTGTAAACAGGAACGGGGGCAGATATATGCAAAGTAATCTCGATTACATTTACAATGAGCTCCGCGAAACGAGAACAGAATTGTTAACGTACCTGAATTACGGACAGAAAGACGAAAGAATTTTACATTATATAAAAGATGAGCTTCGCGATATCGAAGCAGCACTGGAAAAGATGGAAAATGGCGAGTATGGAAAATGTGAAATATCCGGTGAATATTTGCCATATGAATTCTTGCAGTCAATTCCTACCGCGAAATCTGCTGTCGAATTGGACGATATGGAGCAATACTACCGAAAGCCGATTTATTCATAAGTTTTGAACAGTTCTACGGCAAGAATTATTTTGATAACTGCAGTGGCTGGAAAAAATCAATGAAAATTTCCAACTCGCCAATAAAAATTGGTTTTCGCCAATAAACAGTCTATATCGCCAATAAAAATCTAAAATCGCCAATAAACAGTTCAATATCGCCAATAAAAAATATTTTACCCCAATAAACCAATTGGACAGATCGTTTTCAGGATCCAATACAGCCAATATGAATTAAATTCCTCTGTTCTTGAGGTTTTACCACCTTTAATGTCAGTAAATCTGTCGTACTAATGAAAAATATGAAAGCCTAATTAGCAATTTGAGGATTGTCCAGCTCCAGCGCCTAGCCCCTCGAGTCGCTTCGGTCCTGCCAATGAAGTCAAGACCGACTTCACTGTCAGGGCCTTCAGCGCTTGTCGGGGCTGACCAAGGCGCTTGCGCTTTTCGGGATATGTGCTAAAATGCAAAGGTAATGAATTGCTGTGGATGTGGAGGTTACCTTTGTGTTTTATTACATAATTGCACTGTTTGTTATCTTGCTTGACCAGGTTACAAAATGGCTGATTGTCAAAAACATGGAGCTTGGGGAGAGCATAAAGGTCATAGAGAATATCTTTTATATCACTTCGCACCGTAACCGTGGTGCTGCGTGGGGAATCCTGCAGGGACAAATGTGGTTCTTCTATGTCATCACTGTGATAGTTATTATTGGCCTTGTCATTTATATTCAAAAAGCAGCTAAAGGCAAGCTGCTGCTTGGTGTTTCGCTTGGCTTTATGCTGGGCGGGGCGATTGGGAATTTTATCGACAGGGTATACCGAAAAGAAGTGGTGGATTTCATCAACACCTATATTTTTGGATACGATTTCCCGATCTTCAATATCGCGGATTCTGCGCTGGTAGTCGGTGTAGGATTATTGATGATTGACATGATCAGGGAAGAGAGAGAGGCGAAAAGAAAAGCTTATGGAGAAAATGGAACACATCATCAGTGAGGAACAGGCTGGTGACAGAATAGATAAAGTCGTTTCGACACTCGACGCAGATTGGTCGAGGAGTCAGGTCCAGCAATGGATCAAGGATGGGAACGTTCTTGTTAATGGTGCACAAATCAAAACGAATTATAAATGTGGTTTGAATGACAAGCTTGAAATCAGCATCCCAGATCCTGAAGTATTGGATGTCATTCCTGAGGAAATGGATCTTGAGATTTTTTATGAGGATGCAGATGTCCTTGTTGTGAACAAGCCTAAGGGTATGGTCGTCCATCCCGCACCTGGACATATGTCTGGGACACTAGTTAACGGGCTTATGGCTCATTGCAAAGACTTATCAGGCATAAATGGCATACTTCGCCCTGGAATTGTCCATAGGATTGATAAGGATACTTCCGGACTCCTGATGGTGGCAAAGAATGATATGGCTCATGAAAGCCTGGTAAACCAGCTTGTAGCCAAAAGTGTTACTCGAAAATACAAGGCACTCGTCCATGGGAATATCCAGCATGACCATGGTACGATCGATGCTCCGCTTGGGCGCGATCAAAAAGACCGCCAGAGCATGACAGTAGTCGATAATGGCAAGCATGCCGTCACACATTTTAATGTTCTTGAAAGGTTCAAGGACTTTACCTTTGTTGAGTGCCAGCTTGAAACTGGCAGGACGCACCAAATTCGTGTTCATATGAAATACATTGGTTATCCTTTGGCAGGAGATCCGAAATATGGCCCGAAAAAGACGCTCGATCTTGGCGGACAGGCTTTGCATGCCGGACTGCTTGGTTTCGATCATCCAAGGACAGGTGAGTATCTGGAGTTTGAAGCTCCGCTGCCTGAGTACTTTGTCATGCTTTTAAACGAACTAAGAGAAAACCGTTGACAAAGTTCAACATCTATTTTAAGATGACTATAGTTTAATAAGTCCTTTAAAGACAGTCCCGTGAGGCTGAGAAGGAAACGGATTTGCAACAGGCATTCAATGTGTCCTGCTGCATGCTAACACCACACGTTTACCCTCTTGCCTAAACAGACAAGAGGGTTTTTTGCGAGTATTATTCCGTTTTCAATCGTAAATAGAGAAGGAGTGAAAACAAATGGCAGAAAAAGCGGTTGTGCTCGACCACCAGGGAATTCGCAGGGCCCTGACGAGAATTGCCCATGAAATCATTGAAAGAAACAAGGGAATCGAAGACAGCGTGCTTGTTGGAATCCGCACCAGAGGGATTTATATCGCGAAAAGGCTGGCTGAAAGAATCCGTGAGATTGAAGGTGCGGATATCGCGGTAGGTGAGCTCGACATCACATTATATCGCGACGATTTGACGAAGAAGACGAATGACCAGGAGCCTGAAGTAAAAGGTTCGGATATACCGGTCGACATTTCAAATAAAAAAGTGATCCTGGTGGATGATGTTCTGTATACTGGCAGGACAGTCCGCGCAGGTATGGATGCTTTGATTGATATCGGCCGTCCAGCGACCATACAGCTTGCTGTGCTGGTCGACAGGGGACACAGGGAGCTGCCGATCAGAGCAGATTTTGTGGGCAAGAACATCCCGACATCAAGCTCGGAAAGAATCGTCGTCGAACTCCAGGAAGTAGATGAAGAAGAACGCGTAAGCATTTTTGAAAAATAAATAGAGCCCTTTTAAATGCAGTCCAGAGAGACTGAAAAGGGGGAACGCATGGCTGATGGCTTTGTGCGGGTTTTTTTAACCCATACCCTCTTTGTATCTACTGGCAAAGAGGGTTTTTTTGTACAAAAAAGAGAGGGGAATAAACATGAACAAACCAATCCTAGATATTAAAGACGTACCATCTCCATTCCAATGGTTCACACTTAGCATTCAGCACTTATTCGCCATGTTTGGCGCTACAATCCTTGTACCGTATCTGGTGGGCTTAAGCCCGGCAATCGCTTTGATTTCCAGCGGCCTTGGAACGATCGCCTTCCTGATCATCACAAAATTCCAGGTTCCAGCTTATCTTGGTTCATCCTTCGCTTTCATCGCACCAGTCATCGCCGCTAAAGCAGGCGGGGGACCAGGTGCAGCCATGGTTGGAACCTTCCTGGCAGGACTTGTATATGGAATTGTCGCCCTGATCATTAAAAAGGCAGGCTACCGCTGGATCATGCGCTTGCTGCCACCAGTCGTAGTCGGTCCAGTCATCATTGTCATCGGCCTCTCACTAGCTGGCACAGCGGTCAGCATGGCAATGAATGTCCCAGGCACTACTGAGTATAGCTTGATTCACTTCTCGGCAGCTTTAGTAACGCTGGCAGCTACAATCGTCTTCTCGATTTACGGAAAGGGCATGCTCAGCATGGTCCCAATCCTAGCTGGAATCATTGTGGGGTATTTATACTCAATGGCAATAGGCATCGTGGATTTCAGCGGGGTAAAAGAGGCAGATTTATTCGAAATGCCAGACTTCATCTTCCCATTCGTACATTACAATGTAAGTATCAACTTGGAAATCGTCATGCTGATGGTTCCGGTAGCAATCGTTACATTATCAGAGCATATTGGCCACCAGCTTGTACTGAGTAAGGTTGTTGGAAGGGATTATATTAAAGAACCAGGTCTTCACCGCTCCATCCTTGGTGATGGAATGGCAACAATGATTTCAGGCCTGATCGGCGGACCGCCAAAGACAACCTATGGTGAAAATATCGGTGTCCTTGCGATCACTAGAGTATACAGCGTGTATGTCCTGCTTGGAGCAGCCATCATCGCAACAGTATTTGGGTTCATCGGTAAAATCACAGCCCTGATCAGCTCAATCCCGACTCCGGTCATGGGTGGAGTATCCATCCTGCTCTTCGGGATCATCGCTTCATCAGGTTTGAGAATGCTGGTGGACAGCAAAATCGACTTTGGGAACACTCGCAATCTGGTCGTCTCATCTGTCATCCTTGTAATCGGGATTGGCGGAGCATTCATTAAGCTGAATGAAAACTTCGAAATTCATGGCATGGCTTTAGCCGCACTAATTGGTGTCATCCTTAACCTTGTACTTCCTGGTCGTCCAGAACCAGAAGAAGACATGTTTGAAACAGAAACTGAAAAAAAAACTGAGCAAAAGAACGATGTAGCATAGTACCACCTTTTAATAAAGTCCTGAGAGGCTTAAAAGGGTGTTATGAGCGAACCGGCTTATTTAAGATGCATGCAAACCCTATCAAACAGGGTTTATGCCGGCTCGCTCATGATTAAGCACCCTGTTGATCAGAAAACAGGGTGCTTTTTTTCTTGAAAAAAAGGAGGGGAAATGGACATGAAATGGGATTTACTGACAACATCTCAGCTTAGTACAAAAGAGATACAGGATATCATTCTGTCAGCTAGTGAATTTTCCAGCGGGAAAACCTGGCAGCCTGTTAAAAAGGTGTTCATCAGCAATTTATTTTATGAACCAAGCACAAGGACAAAGTCCAGCTTTGAGGTGGCTGAACGTAAGTTGGGACTCGAGGTGATTCCCTTTGAGGTCCAGACATCAAGCGTCTTAAAAGGCGAAACCTTGTATGACACCGTTAAAACACTTGAAGCAATCGGCACCGACGCAGTCGTGATCAGACATAATGCAGACAATTACTTCTCTGAACTCGAAAATGGGATTTCGATTCCCATCATCAATGCCGGCGATGGCAGAGGCCATCATCCAACACAATCCTTGCTAGATTTGATGACAATCCAGCAAGAGTTCGGAAGTTTCACTGGGCTTACAGTCACAATTATCGGAGATATCCTACATAGCCGTGTTGCAAGGTCTAATGCAGACGCCCTTGTAAGGCTGGGGGCAAAGGTGGTTTTTTCAGGACCTGAAGAGTGGGTGGACCAAAACAAGCTTCCCCACGGCTGTTCTTATTTGTCAGTAGACGAGGCGATCCAGTTGGCGGATGTGGTGATGTTGCTGAGAGTCCAGCATGAACGGCATGACGGCAAGCTGATATTTGATAAGAATGAATACCATCGAAACTATGGTTTGACAATTGAAAGAGAAAAGATGATGAAAAAAGGCAGCATCATTCTTCATCCGGCACCAGTCAATCGCGGAGTCGAAATCGCAGATGAATTAGTTGAAAGTCCGAAATCAAGGATTTTTAAACAAATGGAAAATGGCGTGTACATCAGGATGGCAGTGTTAAAAAGGGCACTCGAAAATAGGAATGGAGGAATGAAGAATGACAATGTTGATCAAAAATGGCAGATTGCTTACTGAAGCAGGATTTGAAGTAAAAGATATTTTAATAAAGGACGGAAAAATCACTGAAATCGGATCTCGATTATCGACTGAAGCCAAACAAATCATTGATGCTGAAGGCAAGCTGGTTGCACCAGGGTTTGTAGATCTGCATGTCCATCTTCGTGAACCAGGCGGTGAAAAGAAAGAAACGATTGCTACTGGTACACTGGCGGCTGCAAGAGGAGGATTCACAACTGTTGCTGCCATGCCGAATACGAGACCTGTTCCTGATTCAAAAGAACAGATGGAATGGCTACAGGAAAAAATAAAGCAAACAGCTTCCACAAGAGTTTTACCTTATGCATCGATCACAGTCAGGGAGCTTGGCCAGGAGCTGACTGATTTCGCTGGATTAAAAGAAGCTGGAGCTTTCGCGCTGACAGATGACGGTGTGGGTGTCCAATCTGCAGGAATGATGCTCGAGGCAATGAAAAGGGCGGCAAAGCTTGATATGGCAATAGTTGCACATTGCGAAGAGAATACATTGATCAATAAGGGCTCACTCCATGAAGGAAAAAAAGCCGCTGAACTGGGAATCAACGGAATCCCGTCAGTTTGCGAATCTGTACATATAGCAAGGGACATTTTACTCGCCGAAGAGGCAGGCTGCCACTACCACGTCTGCCATATCAGCACGAAAGAATCGGTCAGGGCAGTCCGGGATGCAAAGAGATATGGCATAAAGGTTACGGCAGAGGTAACACCGCATCATCTGCTTTTAAATGAAGATGACATAACAGGCAATGATGCCAACTATAAAATGAATCCTCCGCTCCGGAGCAAGGCAGACCAGGAGGCATTGATTCAAGGGCTGCTGGACGGGACGATCGATTTTATCGCCACTGACCACGCCCCGCATACGATCGAGGAGAAAGCAGAAGGAATTCAACTTGCTCCTTTTGGGATTGTCGGACTGGAAACAGCATTTCCTCTCCTGTATACACATATGGTCAAAACAAATGTCATTACCTTAGAACAGTTGATAGAATTTTTTACTGTCAAACCCGCGAAAGCATTCGGATTGCCTTATGGTGAGCTGAAGGCTGGGGCACCAGCGGATATTGTATTGATAGACCTTGATGAAGAAAAAGAAATCAATCCAGAAGAATTTTTATCAAAAGGAAAGAATACACCATTCGCAGGCTGGAGATGCAAGGGATGGCCTGTAATGACGATTGCTGAAGGAAAAATAGTCTGGGAAAAGGGAGTTGTGACCGCATGAAAAAGCAGTTGATTTTGGAAGATGGCACGGTATTTGTTGGAGAAGGCTTTGGCAGTGAAACAGCGACGGCAGGAGAAGTGGTATTCAATACAGGAATGACTGGCTACCAGGAAATTTTGTCAGATCCATCATACTGCGGACAAATTGTGACATTGACATACCCGCTAATCGGTAACTACGGCATCAATCGAGATGATTTTGAATCAATCAACCCTGCAGTCCAGGGTCTCGTCGTAAGGGAGAATGCTGACTTTCCATCCAATTGGCGCTCTGAACTTCCTTTGGATGCTTACCTAAAAATGAAAAACATACCTGGCATAGCCGGGATCGATACTAGAAAGTTGACGAAGATCATTCGCCAGCACGGGACATTGAAAGGATCCATCTGCGGGATGGATGCAAATCCCGATGAAGTCATTGCCACATTAAAGAGCAGACTCCTGCCAAGTGATCAGGTAAAGCAAGTATCCACGAAAACAGCTTACCCAAGTCCTGGCCGCGGCCACAGGGTGGTCCTGGTTGACTTCGGACTAAAGCACGGAATTTTGCGAGAGTTGAATGATCGCAATTGTGATGTGGTTGTTGTCCCGTATAATACGACTGCTGACGAGATCCTAAGTCTTAGCCCGGATGGCATCATGCTGTCAAATGGACCTGGGGACCCGAAAGATGTGCCAGAAGCAATACAAATGATCAAGAGCTTGCTGGGTAAGGTTCCAATGTTCGGAATTTGTCTTGGACATCAGTTATTTGCCCTAGCCTGCGGAGCAGATACAGAGAAAATGAAATTCGGTCATCGCGGTTCGAACCATCCAGTAAAGGATTTACAAACAGGAAAAGTAGCACTGACGTCTCAAAACCATGGATATACCGTTACGGAAGACTCTGTCACAGGAACAGAGCTTGAGGTTACACATATAGCATTGAATGACGGGACGATCGAGGGGCTGGCCCATAAGACGGCGGCAGCATTCACAGTCCAATATCATCCAGAAGCGTCTCCAGGACCGGAGGATGCGAACGGATTATTCAACCAATTCATCGAGCTAGTTGAAGCAGAAAAAAAGGAGGCTGTCACAAATGCCAAAGCGTAAAGATGTTAATAGTATATTAGTTATAGGATCTGGCCCTATCATTATAGGCCAGGCGGCAGAATTCGATTATGCAGGAACGCAGGCATGCATCGCATTGCGTGAAGAAGGTTATAAGGTAATACTCGTCAACTCGAATCCCGCTACAATCATGACGGACACGGAAATTGCAGATGTTGTATACATAGAGCCTCTTACTCTTGAATTTGTGGCGAGGATCATTCGCAAAGAGCGCCCGGATGCCATTCTGCCGACACTTGGAGGTCAAACAGGATTAAACCTGGCTGTGGAACTAGCGAAGGCAGGAGTGTTGGAAGAATGCAATGTGGAAATTCTCGGGACGAAACTTGATGCGATCAACCAGGCAGAAGACAGGGAACTTTTCAGAAGCCTGATGAATGAGCTCGGACAGCCCGTCCCTGACAGCGACATCATCCACAACCTTGATGAAGCCTACACCTTTGTGGAGAGAGTCGGATATCCAGTGATTGTCCGCCCTGCTTTTACGATGGGAGGAACTGGCGGAGGCATTTGCAGCAATGAAAAAGAATTGATTGAAATTGTGACTAGCGGCATAAAAAACAGCCCTGTAGGACAATGTTTGCTTGAAAAAAGCATTGCCGGTTTCAAGGAAATCGAATATGAAGTCATGCGTGACAGCAATGACAATGCCATTGTTGTCTGCAATATGGAAAACTTCGATCCAGTCGGTGTCCATACAGGGGATTCCATTGTTGTCGCACCAAGCCAGACATTGAGTGACCGTGAGTATCAGCTTCTGAGGAATGCCAGCTTGAAAATCATCAGAGCCCTTAAAATCGAAGGCGGCTGCAATGTCCAGCTGGCACTTGATCCAGATAGCTTTAACTATTATGTAATCGAAGTGAATCCGCGGGTCAGCCGATCCTCTGCTCTTGCCTCGAAGGCAACGGGCTATCCAATTGCAAAGCTTGCAGCGAAAATTGCGGTAGGATTGACACTTGATGAAATGCTGAACCCCGTGACAGGAAAAACGTATGCCTGCTTCGAGCCTGCGCTTGATTATGTGGTAACCAAAATCCCGCGCTGGCCATTTGATAAATTCGAATCTGCGAACCGCACACTTGGAACTCAAATGAAAGCAACTGGTGAAGTTATGGCAATCGGGCGCACTTTTGAAGAGTCACTGTTAAAAGCGATCCGATCTCTTGAAGCTGATGTGATCCACCTTTCTTTGAATAATCATAGTGAAATCAACGATGAATTGCTTGAAAAGAGAATCCGCAAGGCTGGAGACGAAAGATTGTTCTACATTGCAGAGGCAATCAGAAGAAGCGTTTCGATTGAAACGATCCACAGCTGGAGCAAAATCGATAGATTCTTCCTTCATAAACTAGAGAGATTGATAGCTTTTGAGCAAGAGATTGCTGAGCAGAAGTTTGACTTGGAAACAGCCAGATCAGCAAAGCGAAAAGGATTTTCGGATAAGGTAATGGCCAATCTGTGGAATGTCGAAGAAAAGGAAGTATACCAGTGGCGGCTTGAGAATAGCCTTATTCCTGTATTTAAAATGGTCGATACTTGTGCCGCTGAATTCGAATCAGAAACGCCATACTTCTATAGCACATATGAAGAAGAAAATGAATCAGTAGTGACAGAAAGAAAAAGCGTCATCGTACTTGGGTCCGGACCAATCAGGATTGGGCAGGGAATCGAATTCGATTACGCAACCGTCCATTCCGTCAAAGCCATCAAGGAAGCGGGTTACGAGGCCATCATCGTCAATAACAATCCTGAAACGGTCTCTACCGATTTCAGCATCTCGGATAAACTGTACTTTGAACCATTAACCATCGAGGATGTCATGAACATTATCAATCTTGAAAAACCGGTTGGAGCGGTCGTTCAATTCGGCGGGCAAACTGCGATAAACCTAGCTTCAAAGCTTGTTGACAGGGGAGTTAAAATTCTCGGAACAAGCCTAGAGGACCTAGATCGAGCAGAGGACCGCGACAAGTTTGAGCATGCACTATCCGACCTCCAAATCCCTCTTCCAAAGGGAAGCACAGCGAAATCAGTGGAAGAAGCAGCGTTGATTGCATCGGAAATTGGCTACCCAGTCCTTGTAAGACCATCCTATGTACTCGGCGGCAGGGCAATGGAGATTGTCTATAAGGAAGAAGAGCTCCTGCACTATATGAAAAACGCAGTGAAAGTCAATCCGGAATATCCTGTGCTGATCGATCGTTATCTGACTGGAAAAGAAGTGGAGGTCGATGCAATTTCCGATGGTGAGAACGTATTGATCCCGGGAATAATGGAGCATATCGAAAGAGCAGGTGTCCACTCGGGTGATTCAATCGGTGTGTATCCGCCTCAAAGCCTAAGTGAAGAAGTAAAACAAAAGCTTGTAAACTATACGATTGATCTGGCTAGAGGATTGAACATTGTCGGGCTGCTGAATATACAATATGTCATTGTGAATGAGGAAGTGTATGTGCTCGAAGTCAACCCTCGCTCCAGCCGTACGGTACCATTCCTGAGCAAAATCACGAATGTTCCGATGGCAAAGATTGCTACCAAGGTCATTCTTGGCCAGAGCCTGCCAGAACAAGGCTACGAAACAGGACTTGTTCCAGAGCAGCATGGAGTTTTTGTGAAGGTACCAGTATTCTCGTTTGAAAAATTACGCAGGGTGGACATCACCCTCGGACCGGAAATGAAGTCTACCGGGGAAGTTATGGGTAAAGATACAACACTGGAGAAAGCCCTGTACAAAGGAATGGTTGCAGCTGGTATGAAGTTCAAGGAGTTTGGCACAGTACTCCTCACAGTAGCAGATAAGGATAAAGAAGAAGCTCTGGCACTGGCGAAGAGATTCTCGAACATTGGCTATCAACTAATGGCGACAGAGGGGACAGCCAACTATCTTGAAAATGCCGGCATTAAGGTAAAGACAGTCGGAAAAATCGGTGCTCACGGACCGAACTTGATTGATGTGATCCGCAAGGGTGAGGCACAGATGGTCATCAATACGCTGACAAAAGGCAAGCAGCCAGAACGTGATGGATTTAGGATCCGCCGCGAATCTGTAGAAAATGGTGTACCATGCCTGACATCACTGGATACAGCAAAAGCGATTTTAAGAGTCATTGAATCTATGACATTTTCAGCAGATGCCCTAAAGCCTATGGAGCCAGCCGTAGAAGGTGTTCTCATATGATCAGGCAGGAAAACTGCAAAATAGTGAGCAATAGGCAGATTGCCAAAGACATCTTTGAACTGGTTCTTGAAGGTGAGCTTTCCGCTGAAATGAAACAGGCCGGACAATTCGTCCATGTAAAGGTGGCAGATGGATTTGACCCGCTTTTGCGCAGGCCGATCAGTATCGCTTCAATCAATGAGGGGTCGTACACGATAATTTACCGCAGGCAGGGAAAAGGAACTTCCCTGCTAGCCGGTAAGACAAAAGGCACGACAGTTGATGTACTAGGACCCCTAGGCAATGGTTTCCCAGTAGATGAAGCGAAACAAGGACAGACAGCTATCCTTGTCGGCGGCGGTGTTGGTGTTCCTCCGATGTATGAGCTGGCTAAGCAGCTGGCCCGTGGAGGAGTGAACGTTATAACCATTATCGGATTCCAATCAGCTCAAGATGTTTTTTACGAGAAAGAGCTGGCGGAATTTGGGGAAGTCTATGTGGCCACTGTAGATGGATCATATGGCAGGAAAGGGTTTGTCACTAATGTTCTTGATGTACTATGTCTCAAGGCAGACTTTCTCTTTGCTTGCGGTCCAACACCAATGTTGAGGGCACTTGAAAATAGAAATGATGCACGAAGAACCTATCTGTCACTTGAAGAGCGAATGGGATGCGGTATCGGTGCTTGCTTTGCATGTGTTTGCCATACAAAGGATGATCCACATGGCTTTTCCTATAAAAAGGTCTGCAGTGATGGGCCAGTTTTTCAAGCAGGGGAGGTTGTCATATGAGTTCGCTATCAATCCATCTGCCAGGGTTAAACCTGAAAAATCCAGTCATGCCAGCTTCAGGCTGCTTTGGCTTCGGCAGAGAGTTCGGCCAACTGTACGACTTGAGTCTCTTAGGGGCAATCATGGTAAAAGCTACGACCCCGGAATCGAGATTTGGAAATCCGACCCCGAGGGTTGCCGAGACACCAGGTGGGATGCTTAACGCCATCGGCTTGCAGAATCCAGGTCTCGAGAAGGTCTTCAATGAAGAACTGCCTTGGCTCGAGCAGTTTGATGTGCCAATCATTGCTAACATCGCTGGTTCAACAGAGGATGATTATGTAAAGGTAGCAGAACAACTGTCCAAGGCTCGAAATGTCCATGCGCTTGAATTGAACATTTCTTGTCCAAATGTCAAGACTGGCGGGATCGCATTCGGCACGGATCCCGATATGGCGAAGGCGCTGACCAGAAAGGTAAAAGAAGTGTCTGAAGTGCCTGTATATGTGAAGCTTTCTCCCAATGTATCCGACATTGTCAAGATCGCCAGGGCTGTTGAAGACGGAGGAGCGGATGGGATAACAATGATCAACACATTGCTGGGCATGAGAATTGACCTGGGAACAGCTCGGCCGATCCTTGCGAATAAAACCGGCGGCTTGTCAGGACCTTCCGTGAAGCCAGTCGCCATCAGGATGATTTATGAAGTCAGCCAGCATGTATCCATCCCGATCATCGGAATGGGAGGGATACAGTCAGCAGAAGATGTCATCGAGTTTTTCCTTGCCGGTGCCAGTGCGACAGCGGTCGGAACCCAGAATTTCGTCGATCCTTTTGTATGCCCCAAAATCATTGAAGAATTGCCTGAATGGCTTGCCAAGCTTGGTGCAGACCACATTACAGAACTAACGGGAAGGAGCTGGAAGAAGAATGAAAGACTCGCTTATTATCGCCCTTGATTTCCCGAACAAGGGTAAGGTGCTTGAGTTCCTTGAACCATTTGAAAATGAACAGCTTTTTGTGAAGGTAGGAATGGAGCTTTTTTATGGTGAGGGGCCGTCAATCATTGATGAGTTAAAGAAGCAGAATCATAAAATCTTCCTTGACCTGAAACTCCATGACATCCCTAATACTGTAAAAAGTGCTATGAAGGTGCTCGCAGGTTTGGGGTGCGACTTAGTCAATGTCCATGCCGCAGGGGGTTCGGAAATGATGGCAGCAGCAATCGAAGGACTTGATGCAGGCACTCCTCCAGGTCTTAAGCGTCCAGCTTGCATTGCAGTCACTCAACTGACAAGTACATCAGAAATCCAGGTCAATTCTGAACAGCTCATCAGGGTGTCGTTACAAGAGTCGGTAATGAATTATGCGACATTAGCGAAAAAGTCCGGTCTAGATGGAGTTGTCTGTTCCCCTCATGAAGCAAGGCTCATTCACAGCCAATTGGGTACAGAATTCTTGACAGTCACACCGGGTATCCGCCCGGTGGACAGCAGCTCGCAGGACCAGAAGCGTACGGCAACACCTGAATTTGCAAGAGAGCAAGGGATTTCAGCGATCGTCGTCGGCAGGCCGATTACCCGTGCTGCAAATCCACTTGAAAGCTATCTGAAGATTAAAAATGAATGGAAGGGTGTTTACCAATGAAAAGAGAAATAGCAGAAGCATTGCTGGAAATCGAAGCCGTTAGCCTTCAGCCTGACAATCCATTCACATGGTCTTCGGGAATGAAGTCACCGATCTACTGTGATAACAGACTCACGCTCTCTTATCCAGCTATCCGCAGAAAGGTAGCTGAAGGATTGAAAAGCTTGATTGTTGAGCATTTTCCGGATGCTGAGATAATCGCGGGAACAGCTACAGCCGGAATACCTCATGCTGCCTGGGTCAGCGAACTTCTTGATTTGCCGATGAGCTATGTTCGCTCTAAAGCAAAAGGGCACGGAAAAGGGAATCAAATAGAAGGTAAGGTGACGCAAGGACAAAAGGTCGTGGTTGTTGAAGATTTAATTTCAACCGGAGGCAGTGTTATTGAAGCAGTTGAGGCATTGCGAGAAGCAGGCTGTGAAGTACTTGGTGTTGTGTCAATTTTTACATATGAACTAGAAAAAGGGAAGCAGAAGCTGGATTCAGCAAATATCTCCGCACACTCACTGACTGACTTCACGACTCTTTCTAACCTGGCAGAGGAAAAAGGGCTCATCACGAAAGAAAGTCTTGATAGCCTTGCAGAATGGCGCAAAAATCCATCAGAATGGGGAACCGCCAAAAATATTTGATTGAAAGCAGCCTATTGGCTGCTTTTTGCATTTTAGTAAAATATGGTTAAATTATTAGCAGGGTGTGATAAAATAAAAAAGTGGAATTTTCAGATAATAACGAGGTGCTTATATGAAGAAAATAATCGGGATTATAGCAATCATGGCTGGTTTGAGTCTTTTAACTGCATTTGTGGTTCCGGGTTTAGCAGATATGCTTCAATCCAAAAAGGCTGCAAAACATGTTTTGGAAAATTTAAAAGAACAAAATTACGAAGCAGCGTTTGATGGGATTCATTTTTATGATGCTGCATCTGATTTATCTCCAACCATCCCCTATGAAGAAGCAAAAGAAGTTTGGAGTAAGCGAGTTCAGTCTTTAAAAGAGAAAGGCACTTATCTAGTTGACTATAGAAATCTTTATGTCGAGCTGGATGATACATACCCGATAGGAAGAGTTGATTTGGTGATGATGATCAATGGTAAGGAGAAATATATTAACGATGTATCACTTTGGTTTGGGTTTCAAGACAGAAAGTGGGGACTTGGAAATCTACACGACTTCATAAATACAGATCAAGAGGAAGATTGGCAAAAAGCCCTGAGCGGAAATGTTGCCAAACCTAAAGAATAATAATGAACGGAAGTGTATCCTGGAGTAGGGTACACTTTTTCTATCGGGGTAAATAAAAGAAATAAAGTTTAAGGGGAACCTGTTGGCATACAACTCAATAAGTATGTTTCAATATAATTATAAGCTTTGGGCAATTAGGCTAGGTAATATAAATTTTATATAGTAGGAGGAACAGACTCATGGAACAGGTTATACAGTTGCTGAAAAATATTGATAGCAGTCTCCACTACTATATTGATGAATATGGGGCAGCCATTTATATTATGTTGTTTTTGATTGTCTACTTTAAAACGGCTTTTGTTATCCTGACATTTTTGCCAGGCGATTCAATGGTCTTCGCGAGCGGTACTCTTGCGGCTACCGGAGATTTAGATTTTAAAATCTTGTTTATGCTTTTTACTGCTGCAACTATTTTGGGTGACAGCCAGAATTTCTTCATCGGTAAACAGCTTGGGAAGTTAAAATCCGAAAACCATTTTCTAAACCGCTTAACCTCAGATAAATCGATCGGCAAGGCGAGAGATTTCCTATCTGATTATGGCAGGGTGGCCATTACCGCTTCAAGATTTGTTCCACTCATGAGAACCTCTGTCCCATTTGTTTCAGGATATACTGGATATGAATATAGAACATTCTTAAGCTATAACATTATAGGGGGATTAATCTGGACAGCACTCTGGCTGACGGCAGGATTCATCCTCGGAAATATTTCATGGGTTGTGGAAAATTTATTTCTTACGTTAATGATTGTCTCTTCAACTGCATTCATTCCAGCTATCATAGGTTTTGTAAAACAGTATAAAAAGAAAAAAGAGGCAATTGCCTGATCTTTTGCACCGGAAAAAAACCCGTCAGCTAAAAAAACTGGCGGGTTGCTTAATGCTTATTTTTTTAATTTTAGAATCAAATCTTCGTCCGGAGTAACGTAAACAGTCTGTTGCTGTTCGTAAATGACAAATCCAGGCTTTGCTCCCGCTGGTTTCTTCACATGGCGGACTTTGGTGAAATCGACTGGGACAGAGCTTGAATTTCGTGCTTTGCTGAAATACGCTGCAATCTGTGCTGCTTCGAGAATGGTTTCTTCTGATGGCTCTTTGCTGCGGATAACCACATGCGACCCTGGAATATCCTTTGTGTGGAGCCATATTTCATCCCGGCCAGCCACCTTGTTTGTTAAATAATCATTCTGCTTATTATTTTTTCCGACGAGTATTTCTGTATCATCAGAGGATTGGTATTTTTCAAGCAGCGGCTTTACGTTTTGCTTATTTTTATTGCCTTTTTTCTTCCGGGCACGGATATATCCACCCTCAATCAATTCTTCCCTGATCTCTTCAATATCCTTTGGCGAAGCCGCCTCCACTTGCTGCAGTAGAGAATCGAAA
Organism: Mesobacillus sp. S13; assembly: GCF_020422885.1. NCBI lineage: Bacteria > Bacillati > Bacillota > Bacilli > Caryophanales > Bacillaceae > Mesobacillus > Mesobacillus sp. S13. Next base: position 1,724,119 of record NZ_CP084622.1, read on the forward strand.
TAGGAGACCTCAGCTTTGGCTTTTTCGATTTGTTCTTTAACTATATTCACAGAGTTCTTTGCCTTTTGATATTTAGTGAAGTATCTTTGGGCATTTTCCGACGGTGTTTTCCGTGGCTCAAGCGGTATAGTGATTGAAGCTCCGTTTTCATCATAATAATTTACAACGGTTATTTCTTTCATTCCTTTTCTTGCCATAAAGATGTTGGCGGTCAGCAGCTCTCCATATAATTGATACTCCTCAGCCTTTTTCGCATCCTCAAGTGTCATCTCGAGCTTTTTAATCTTCTTTTCATTTTTCTCTTTTTCATTAGCAATCAGCCGCTCAAGGTCATTACCCTGCTGCTTGACGCGGTCTCGTTCTGCCTTGCCAAAATAAAAGCGATCGAGCAGGCTGCTCAGGGAATCAAAGGATTTTGCTTCTCCCTTCAAGTGCTCAAGCGGAATCAAGTAAAAAGCCTCTTTATTGCTGCCATTGGTAATGGAAGGCTTGTAATGATGTTCCTTTAGCTCATTTATCACTGAAAGGAAGGCACTTGGAATCGTCGTTCGGTTGGCAAGGCCTGCTTTAAAGACGATTTCCCTCGCCAGTACAGGCGACACTCCAGCAAAATGGGCAACTAGCTGCTTATCGATTTTGCCTGCATTAAAATCAATCAACCTTAAAACATCTTCTTCCTGTGCCTCGAAAGGATTCATTTTCTCTTGTTGAGGAGGCAAGACATACTCTTGCCCTGGCATGATGGCCCTGTGCGTATTTACGGCAAATGAAACGTGCTTGATGCTGTCGAGAATCATGTTCCGGTTTTTATCGATGAGGATGATGTTGCTGTGGCGTCCCATGATTTCAACAATCAATTGTTTATAGGAAATATCACCGATCTCATTTCGGCCTTTTACTTCAAAAATGATCATCCGGTCAAGACCGGCTTGTTTGATGTCCTCAATATAGAAGCCTTCAAGATGTTTGCGCAGGAGCATGCAGAACATTGGCGGTTCATTAGGGTTATCATATTGCTCGTTAGTAATTTGGACTCGTGCGTAGCTTGGGTGAGCAGACAGCAGGAGTTTGTGATTAACTCCGTTTGCCCTCACAGCCAGGATGATCTCATTTTTATAAGGCTGGTGAATTTTATTTATACGTCCCCCTTTTAGAAGAGAGGAAAGTTCGTTAGTGATGGCTCTTGTAAACAATCCGTCAAATGACATAAGTAATACATCCTTTACTATTTATCTGAAACCTTGTCGGGACTGACCAAGGCGCTTCCGCTTTTATAGTGTCCAGCTGCGGCTCCTAACTCCTCTAGACGTTTGTCTAGTGTCGCCTCCTAGAAACTCCGAAACTTCAACTCCGCCGGCAGAAGCAAAAAGCGCTTCTTTGTCGGAGTCTCCAGATTCTGCGTTTCTGGGCAGTCGGATATACTTTTCGATTTCGGTCCTGCCAATGAAGTCAAAGAACGACTTCACTGTCAGGTCCTCCAGCGCTTGTCGGAGTTGGGCAGTCGCCTCCGCTTTTCTCTATCCAGCTCCAGCACCTAGCCCCTCGAGTCGCTTCAGTCCGCCCAATGAAGTCAAAGAACGACTTCACTGGGCGGCCTTCCAGCGCTTGTCGGGACTGACCAAGGCGCTTCCGCTTTTATATCTAACATCTTATCATTTTTTTGGACAGGGCTGAATAAGCTTTCTTTAGAGTAGGACAAACAAGGAGGAAGTGTGATGGCCCCATGAAGTTCCATGAGATGAATGAAAATGAAATAGCTAGTGCCTTAAGAACAGATTTTACAGAAGGATTGGAAGAAAAGGAAGTAAAACGCAGACGTGAACAGCATGGATATAATGCATTGGCCGAGGGGGAGAAACAATCGGCCCTGCTTTTATTCTTCAGCCAGTTCAAGGATTTCATGGTCCTGGTGCTTCTTGCAGCGACGTTGATTTCAGGCTTGCTCGGTGAAATTGTCGATGCGATTGCCATCATAGCCATTGTTCTTGTAAATGGTATCCTGGGATTTTTCCAGGAAAGGAAGGCAGAAAAATCACTTGATGCCCTCAAAGAGCTTTCTGCTCCTCAAGTCCATGCATTGCGGGATGGTGAGTGGACAAAGATTCCTTCAAAGGAAGTCGTGCCTGGCGACATCCTTAAATTCACAAGTGGGGACAGGATTGGTGCGGATATCCGCTTGATCGAGTCCAGAAGTCTGGAAATTGAAGAATCAGCCTTAACTGGCGAGTCTGTACCGGTGCAAAAAAACACAAGTCCTCTGAGGATTCCAAATCCGGGACTGGGTGATATGGAAAATATGGCATTCATGGGCACAATGATCACTAGGGGAAGTGGAACTGGTGTGGTTGTGGCTACAGGAATGAAGACCGCAATGGGCCAGATTGCTGACCTGCTGCAAACAGCTGAAGCCCAGGAAACACCACTTCAGCGCAGGCTGGAACAATTAGGGAAAATCCTGATTACTGCCGCACTATTCTTAACCTTATTGGTTGTAGGAATTGGTGTGCTCCAAGGGCATGACCTTTATACGATGTTCCTAGCTGGTGTCAGTTTGGCAGTTGCTGCCATTCCTGAAGGACTGCCGGCAATCGTTACTGTTGCGCTTTCACTTGGTGTCCAGAGAATGATCAGGAAGAATGCCATCGTCAGAAAGCTTCCTGCAGTGGAGACACTGGGATGCGCCTCTGTCATATGTTCTGACAAAACGGGTACGATGACACAAAACAAAATGACCGTGACTCATCTGTGGAGCGGGAATAAAACCTGGACTGTCGATGGAGTCGGATACTCCCCGACAGGATTGTTCTTTCACAAAGAAAAAAGCATTGACCCGCACAGTGAAAAATCACTGCAGCAGCTGCTGACATTTGGCATGCTCTGTAATCACGCGGAAATGGTGGATAAAGATGGTGAGTACACAATTGACGGTGACCCTACTGAAGGAGCGCTCCTGGTTGCCGCAATGAAAGCAGGTTACAGGAGGGAAAGCCTGCTGGAACAGTTTGAAATTGTGAATGAGTTCCCTTTCGATTCTCAGCGTAAAATGATGAGTATGATCGTGAAAGATAAAATGGACCGGAAATTTGCCGTTGTAAAAGGTGCTCCGGATGTCCTGATTGGATTAAGTGATTCGATTCTTTGGGATGAAAGACAACAGGTTCTGACAAAGGACTTGACTGCTAAAGTCCAGGGAGCTATTGATGAGCTGGCCGGCAATGCATTAAGGACAATTGCAATTGCCTTCAAGCCAATTCCACAAAACAATGTAGTCCTTCATGAAAATGAAGCAGAAAAGGACCTTGTCTTCATCGGATTACAGGGGATGATCGACCCACCGCGGCCTGAAGTGAAAACAGCTGTAAAAGAATGCCGCGATGCAGGGATAAAAACAGTGATGATTACTGGTGACCATGTCATCACCGCGAAGGCGATTGCTAGACAGTTAGGTATATTGACCAAAGATAGCAAAGTTCTCGAAGGCAAGGCATTATCAGAGATGTCTGTATCCGAACTCGAGGATATCGTCGATGATGTCTCGGTTTTTGCGAGGGTTTCGCCTGAGCATAAGCTTAAAATCGTCAAGGCATTGCAAAATAGAGGTCACATCGTAGCCATGACAGGTGATGGCGTTAATGATGCGCCAGCCATAAAAGCTGCGGATATAGGAGTCGCGATGGGGATAACGGGTACAGATGTAGCCAAAGAAGCCTCTTCACTCGTACTCCTGGATGATAACTTCGCCACTATTAAAGCAGCCATTAAAGAAGGCCGGAATATCTATGAAAATATCAGGAAATTCATCAGGTACCTTTTGGCTTCCAATGTGGGAGAAATCTTGGTCATGCTGTTCGCGATGATCCTTGGCTTGCCGCTCCCTTTAGTGCCGATTCAAATCCTTTGGGTGAACCTTGTGACGGATGGACTGCCGGCGATGGCATTGGGGCTCGATCAGCCGGAGGAGAATGTGATGAAACGTGCACCGCGCCATCCAAAGGAAGGAGTATTTGCCCGCGGATTAGGCTGGAAAGTGGTCTCAAGAGGTTTCCTGATCGGATTAGTGACATTATTTGCGTTTATGATTGTGTATAATAGAGATCCAGATAACCTGGTATATGCTCAGACGATTGCGTTTACTACACTCGTTATGGCGCAGCTGATCCACGTATTCGACTGTCGGAGCGAAAAATCGATCTTCGCCCGCAACCCATTTGAAAACAAATATTTAGTTTGGGCTGTCATTTCATCATTGGTCATGGTCCTTGCAGTTATCTATTCACCAGTATTACAGCCTATATTCCATACTGTCCCAATACTGGCGATTGATTGGTTATTAATCATTGGCTTATCGGCAGTTCCTACATTTTTGCTTGCAGGAACATTTTTTGCAAGAAAAACAAAGAGAAATATGATATAATCCGTTAGGTAATAGAGAAGGCTCTATTGCCTTTCTTTTTTTTACTTAGACTCTTTCAAAGTTTTTCTCATCCAATGCGGAGTTAATTTTATGAATTTTGATATGTTCCTGGAATCCGATAACATAAGGAAAAGGAGCAGAGTCGATCATCATGAATTTAGAGATTACATAAACAACAAGCCTGTTCCACGGGTTTACAGGAAAACTCGACTTTTTTTGAAAGAATGGATGTGTCTGAAATGGTCGTCAGTATGACTGGTTTTGGAAGGAGCAGGACTGAATCAGAGAGGTTCAGTGTCACAGTCGAGGTAAAAACGGTCAATCATCGTTTCTGTGAATTTCATATTCGCATGCCAAGGCAGCTCCTGAAAACAGAAGAAAAAATAAAAAAGAAACTCGGCGAACACATAAAAAGAGGGAGAGTCGAAGTATTTGTAACTTTGGAGGGCGAAGGCATAGTAAGTCGAAGAGTACATATTGACTGGGAAGCCCTGGACGACTTAGTCCATCACATAACTGAAATCAAGAACAGGTACAGCATAACTGGGGATATTGAGCTCAGGGATATTGTCAGTAGGGAAGAAATTCTCCAAATTGAGGATACAGAAGCTGAAAACGAAGAACTTGAACTTCTCGTCCTTTCTGCCGTCGAGGATGCAGGCAAACAGCTGCTTCAAATGCGCACGCTTGAAGGGGCAGCTCTTGAAAAGGATATATTGCAGCATATCCTGCAGCTAAAAGAAAACATTTCAAGCGTAAGCAAGCTTGCACCGGATGTCATCTTGCAGTACCGGGACAGACTTAGTAAGAAAATGGCTGAATTGATGGAAAACCAGGCAGATGAGGACAGGATTCTAACTGAGGTTGCCTTTTTTGCCGATAAAGCTGATATCAGTGAAGAAATTGCCAGGCTAGAAAGCCATGTCAGTCAATTCAAGGAAATATTGAAGGGTGAAGAGCCTCTAGGCCGGAAACTTGACTTCCTGCTTCAGGAAATGAATCGAGAGGTCAACACGATCGGCTCCAAAGCAAACGATTCTCGAATCGCCAGGGAAGTTGTCGAGATGAAAAGTCTCCTTGAAAAGGTTAAGGAACAAGTACAAAATATAGAGTAGCGTTTAGAAAGGGTCTGGAAAGGCCAAAATAAATAACTGATGATTGGGGGACCATCATGGCAATTAAGCTTATAAATATAGGCTTCGGCAACATTGTTTCAGCTAACAGGATCATATCGATCGTAAGTCCTGAATCAGCTCCTATAAAACGGATCATCCAGGACGCTCGTGACCGTGGATCATTAATAGATGCGACATATGGAAGAAGGACGAGGGCTGTCATCGTCATGGACAGCGACCATGTCATTCTCTCTGCGGTTCAGCCAGAAACGGTAGCACACCGCCTGAATGACCGTGATGATATTATCGATGAAGGGTAGGACTTTTTAATGCAGGAAAAAGGATTGTTAATTGTTCTTTCAGGTCCATCAGGAGTTGGCAAAGGAACGGTCCGGAAAGAATTATTCTCCCAGCACGATACAGCATTTGAATATTCTGTGTCTGCAACAACAAGGCTGCCGCGTGAAGGGGAGCAAAACGGAGTGGATTATTTCTTCAAGACAAGGGAAGAGTTTGAAGAGATGATCAGACAGGATCAGTTGCTGGAGTATGCTGAGTTTGTTGGCAATTACTATGGAACGCCTGTGGAGTACGTTCGCCAAACCCTCGATGCGGGAAGGGATGTTTTCCTGGAAATTGAAGTTCAGGGAGCAAGCCAGGTAAGGAGGAAATTTCCTGAGGGGCTATTCATCTTCCTTGCACCGCCAAGCCTTTCTGAGCTTGAAAACCGGATCGTGACACGAGGCACAGAAACGGAAGAAATCATCAAAGGCAGAATGAAAGCTGCAAGAGAAGAACTGGAAATGATGGAATTATATGATTATGTTGTTGAAAACGACCATGTTGAAAACGCAGCAGACCGAGTTAAGTCAATCGTCGTTGCGGAACACTGCCGCAGGGAACGAGTTCAACATCGCTATAAAAAAATGCTGGAGGTAGAATAAATGCTTAATCCTTCTATTGACTCTTTAATGACAAAAATTGATTCAAAATATTCATTGGTATCGGTTGCCGCTAAGCGCGCACGCAGCATGCAGGTCCATATGGATGCTAAATTAGATAAGTATGTTTCCCACAAGTTTGTTGGCAAGGCGCTCGAAGAAATCAACGCAGAAAAGCTTCATTTCAAGACAGCTGGAAGCCATGAAGAGTTAAATATCAACGAATAATACCGCGATAACAACCTATTTATTGGGTTGTTATTTTTTTGTTTAGGTCTTAAAAGGGCTAGCAATCTTGTCTATTTCATGCTTAATCTGTGAAAAAATGTTATAGTTCAATCATAATGATAGTTTGTTGTAAAATGGGGGTTCTCTGACATGCTGAACGGTAAAAAAATTCTATTGTGCGTGACCGGTGGGATCGCTGTGTATAAGGGTGCTGCGCTGACGAGCAAGTTGACGCAGGCAGGCGCTGAAGTGAAGGTGATTATAAGTGATTCTGCAGCAAAATTCGTTACTCCGCTCACTTTTCAGGCATTGTCCAGAAGTGAAGTTTATACAGATACATTCGATGAGAAAAATCCGGAAAATATAGCTCATATTCATTTAGCTGATTGGGCTGACTTGATTATCGTTGCCCCGGCAACGGCCAATATCATCGGCAAGCTTGCAAATGGGATTGCTGACAATATGATTTCCACTACACTACTGGCCGCTACCGCACCAGTTTGGGTGGCTCCAGCGATGAATGTACATATGTACCAGCATCCTGCAGTCCAGAAAAACATGGAGATATTAAAGAGCTTTGGTTATCAATTCATCGAACCTGGAGAAGGGTATTTGGCATGTGGATACACAGGTAAGGGCCGTCTTGAAGAACCTGAGACCATCGTTGAACTGGCCAGCCAATTTTTCACCCAAAAGGTCGGCGAACTAGCTGGTAAAACGGTCTTGATTACTGCAGGCCCTACAAGAGAAAAAATCGATCCGGTCCGTTTCCTCACCAACCATTCCACTGGCAAGATGGGGTACGCAATCGCAGGGGAAGCTGTGAAGATGGGGGCACGAGTGATCCTTGTTTCGGGACCGGTCAATCTGGAACCTCCAAAGGGAGCACAATTGTACAAAGTAGAAAGTGCAGAGGAAATGTACCAGTCCGCCCTTGAACATTTTGATGAAGCAGATGTCATGATTGGTACAGCAGCGGTCGCAGATTACCGTCCGAAATATATATATGAAGAGAAAATGAAGAAAAAAGAAGGTGACCAGGCTCTCGAACTTGAAAGGACGAAGGATATCCTGTTCGAGCTTGGACAAAGGAAATCGGGTCAGGTGATTGTAGGCTTCGCAGCCGAAACCAATGATGTTGAAAATCATGCTAAGGGCAAGCTTTCCAGGAAAAATGCAGATATGATTGTGGCGAATAACGTCAAGCAGGAAGGAGCCGGCTTTGGCGCTGATACAAATATTGTTACTATTTTTAAAAAAGATGGGACAAATATCAATTTGCCTTTGATGTCCAAGTCGGAGGTAGCCCGCAATATTCTTGCTGAAGTTGTCCAATGTTTTAATAAGGATGGAAGCTTATGAACATAGCAAGCGTTATTGTCGATGTGCCTGCAAAGCAAACGGACAAAACCTTTGACTATAAAATACCTGAAAAGTTCCAGGATGTGATCAAACCAGGGACAAGGGTCATCGTACCGTTTGGTCCAAGAAAAATCCAGGGGTTTGTCAGGGAACTGAAGGACGAGTCCAGCTTTTCAAAACTGCGGTCAATAATTGAACCACTTGATTTGACGCCAGTACTGAATGAAGAACTTCTCGAGCTGGGGGACTGGCTGACTGAACATACATTAAGCTATAAAATCTCCTCTTACCAGGCAATGCTTCCGGCTGCATTGAAGGCTAAATATGAAAAGAAGATCGTCCTTGCAAAAGGTGCTGAAGTGACCGACCTCCCTTGGGATTTAAAAGAGTTATTCTCAGGGAATAGTGATGTCAAATGGGAAGATGCTGTTTCCAGAGGGCTAGTCCAGCAACTGCAAAAGGAAGCAGCTTCTGGCAGAGTTGATGTAGTATATCAGGTGAAGGACAGAGTGAGAAAAAAAAGGCTCAAGCATGTTGCCCCGAAAGTTGATCCAGACCAGCTGGCAGAGGCAAGGGATAAACTTTCCCCTCAAGCCTCGGGACAGCAAGCTGTCCTTGATTTCTTCCTGGAACACCCGGAACCGGTTGAACAAAGGCTGATTCTTTCCACTCTAGGAATCTCACAGGCATCAATAAATTCACTCGTGAAGAAAGACATACTGAAGGTTGAAGAGCTAGAGGTATATAGAGATCCTTATTCAGAGCGGGAATTTGAACGGAAAATGGCTCTCGAACTGACAACTGAGCAGGAACAAGCCATTGCTCCAATCCTCTCATCCATTGAGAATGAACGGCACGAAGTCTTTCTTTTATATGGTGTCACAGGCAGCGGTAAGACTGAAATCTACCTGCAGTCTATCCAGGAAGTACTGGGAAAAGGGAAAGAAGCGATTGTGCTCGTACCAGAAATCTCATTGACACCGCAAATGGTCACCCGCTTCAAGGAACGGTTCGGTGATCTGGTGGCGGTGATGCATAGCGGCCTATCTGCAGGAGAGAAATATGATGAATGGCGGAAAATTCAGCGCAAGGAAGTAAAAGTGGTGGTAGGAGCCAGGTCAGCGATTTTTGCTCCATTTGAAAATATCGGCATCATCATCATCGATGAAGAACATGAAACGAGCTACAAGCAGGAAGAGAACCCAAGATACCATGCAAGGGACGTGGCGATCCAGCGAGCTAAAACAAATGCTTGTCCGGTTGTCCTTGGCAGTGCTACACCTTCGCTTGAATCATTTGCCAGGGCGCAAAAAGGACGTTATACTTTGCTCTCATTGCCAAAGCGGATGAACAATCAGGCGCTGCCAACGGTTGAAATTGTCGATATGCGAGAGGAACTGCGAACAGGAAACCGTTCGATGTTTTCGGTTAACCTTTTTGAAAAGATAAAAGACAGGCTTGAAAAAAAAGAGCAGACCGTTTTGTTTTTAAATAAACGCGGTCACTCCTCGTTTGTAATGTGCCGTGATTGCGGATATGTGATGAACTGTCCGCATTGCGATATCACCCTGACATACCACCGTTATAATGAGCAAATGAAATGCCATTATTGCGGATATGAAGACAGGGTGCCGACTCTTTGTCCCGAATGCAATAGTGAGCATATCCGTTATTTCGGGACAGGGACGCAGAAGGTTGAGGAAGAATTGTTAAAACTGATTCCTGAAGCAAGGATCATAAGAATGGATGTAGATACAACGGGCAGGAAAGGGGCGCATGAAAAGCTGTTGACTGCTTTCCAGGAAGGTCAGGCGGACATTTTACTAGGAACGCAAATGATCGCGAAAGGGCTGGATTTCCCGAATATCACGCTAGTAGGGGTCCTGTCAGCTGACACAATGTTGAATCTGCCAGATTTCCGTTCTTCGGAAAAAACTTTCCAGCTTTTGACACAGGTCAGTGGTAGGGCAGGAAGGCACAAGCTTCCTGGAGAGGTCGTGATCCAGACCTATACTCCGGAACATTATAGTGTCGAGCTTGCCGGCACGCAGGACTATGACCGCTTTTATCAGCAGGAGATGCTGATCCGCAAGGTCCACCAGTACCCGCCATTTTACTACCTTTCCCTAGTAACAGTAAGCCATGAAGAATTGATGAAGGTTGTATCGGTTACTGAGAAGATTGCGAAGTACATTTCATCCAGGCTGACAAAGGAAGCAGTCGTATTAGGGCCTGTAGCGTCTCCAATCCCGCGGATCAACGATAGATATCGATACCAATGTCTGATAAAATACAAAAAGGAACCAGAACTTAAAAATGCTCTCAAATCAATACTCGATCATTATCAGCAGGAATTGGGAACAGGGAAGTTGCAGATTTCCGTTGACCTTAATCCTTATATTCTGATGTAATGATCATTTTCGGGAATCATGGTTTGAGGAAACCTTATGAAATTTTGCTAAACTAGCCATCAGGAAAGTTTACGGAAAAAGATGATTGAACAAGCTAATACTACTATTTAAATGGATTTATTGGAGGATTTATTTTGGCAGTAAGAAAAATAGTAACTTACCCAGCGGACATCTTGGAGCAAGAATGCGATCAGGTCACCGTTTTCGATAAAAAACTGGCGAAGCTGCTGGATGACATGTATGATACAATGATTGAATTTGATGGCGTTGGTTTGGCCGCCCCTCAAATAGACTTAAAGATGCAAATTGCCATCGTCGATATCGATGATGAGCACGGAACGATCGAATTGATCAATCCAGAAATCCTCGAAACTAAAGGGGAACAGATTGGTCCAGAAGGATGTTTAAGCTTCCCGGGATTATATGGAGAGGTTACACGCCCGAACTATGTGAAGGTCAAGGCTCAAAATCGCAAAGGAAAGAGCTTTGAATTAGAAGCAGAGGAGTTCCTGGCAAGAGCGATCCTTCATGAAATAGATCACTTGCACGGAGTGTTATTTACCACAAAGGTTTCAAAGTATATTGACGAAGCCGAGTTAGAGGAGTTGAACCAGGAATGACAAGAATCGTATTTATGGGAACTCCGGACTTTTCTGTACCGGTTTTAATAAGATTGGTTGATGAGGGCTATGATGTCATCGGAGTAGTCACCCAGCCTGATCGTCCGGTTGGAAGAAAACGGGTACTGACTCCGCCGCCTGTAAAAGCAGAAGCGATCAAGCATAATATACCGGTTTATCAGCCGGAAAAGATCCGCCAGCAGGAAGAACTGGATAAAATCCTGGCTCTCGAACCAGATTTAATCGTTACCGCTGCTTTTGGGCAAATTTTACCAAATAAGCTTCTTGAGGCCCCGAAGTATGGCTGTATCAATGTCCATGCTTCCCTTCTTCCAGAGCTGCGCGGTGGGGCACCAATCCACTATGCAATCATTGAAGGAAAAGAGAAGACGGGAATCACGATTATGTATATGGTTGAAAAATTGGACGCTGGCGATATCCTGACGCAAGTCGAAGTGCCAATTACCGAAAATGATACCGTTGGGACATTGCATGATAAAATGAGCTCAGCTGGTGCGGATCTTTTATCAGAAACGATTCCAAAGTTGTTAAAAGGGGAAATCACTCCTGTTCCACAAAACGATGAGGATGCTACATTCGCATGGAATATCAAGCGCGAACAGGAAAAAATCGACTGGAACAGAAGCGGAGTGGAAATTTATAACCATATCCGCGGTATGAATCCGTGGCCAGTTGCCTATACGACAATGGATGGAATAGTAATGAAGGTATGGGGCGCCAGTAAGACAAACTATACGGGTAGTGAGCCGCCTGGTACAATGGTCAAGATTGAGGAAGATGGTTTTGTTGTCGCGACTGCTGATGATACGGCAATAAAAATTACAGAGCTACAGCCAGCAGGCAAGAAAAAGATGGATGCCAGGCAATTCTTGCTGGGTGCAGGGGCTAACTTACAGCCAGGCGTAAAGTTAGGAGACATCCATGAGTAAAAAGAAGAATGTCAGGGATACTGCATTGCAGCTTCTCGAAACAATAGAAAAGAACCAGGCATACAGCAATCTGCTCTTAAATAACGCGATTGAAAAAAATGAAATCAATCCAATTGACGTGGGCTTGCTCACAGAATTGGTCTATGGTACGCTCCAACGGAAAATGACCATCGATTTTTACCTTAAGCCATTTATCGAGAAAAACAAGAAGCTTCAAAGCTGGGTTGTCAATCTGCTGCGCATGACTCTTTACCAGATGGTGTATTTGGATAAAATACCGGAAAGAGCGGCTATTTTTGAAGCAGTTGAAATTGCAAAGCGCAGGGGACATAAAGGCATTGCAAGTCTTGTGAATGGTGTGCTGAGAAGCATACAAAGAAACGGATTGCCTTCCCTTGATGCAATCACGGATCATGCCGAAAGAATATCGATTGAGACGAGCCATCCTTTGTGGCTTGTAAGAAGATGGGTAGATCAGTTTGGTGTGGAGAAGACCAGGGAAATGTGTGAAGTGAACTTAACAGCACCTCTTCAGACTGGCAGGGTCAATTTGACGAGGATTTCACGGGATGAATGCCTTGACCTTCTTGAGGAAGAGGGGTTTGAAGTAGAACCAAGCCCGATTCTCCCAGAAGCAATCAAGTCCCTGAGAGGCAATCTGGCTTCATCCAAAGCGTTTAAATATGGTTTGTTAACCATCCAGGATGAGAGTTCTATGCTGGTTGCCCACGCGCTAGGTATAAAAGAAGAAGAAGTCATTCTTGATGCATGCGCAGCCCCTGGAGGGAAAACTACTCATATCGCTGAGAAGCTGGCCAATAGCGGTAAAGTGATTTCACTCGATCTTCATGAGCACAAGGTCAAGTTAATCTCGGAAAATGCTGAGCGTCTTGGTCTCGAAAATATCGAAGCTCAAAAAATGGACAGCCGCCAGGCTGCGGCGCAATTTGAAAAAGAATCGATTGACCGGGTATTGCTGGATGCTCCATGCTCTGGCTTAGGCGTTATGAGACGAAAGCCGGATATGAAGTATACTAAGAAGGAACAGGATCTATCACAGCTGCAAACCATTCAGCTAAGCCTGCTCGAATCTGTTGGCCCACTTTTAAAAGCGGGAGGGACACTTGTATATAGTACATGCACGGTTGACCGTGCAGAAAACCAGGAAGTAATAGAAGAATTTTTACGCAAGCATCCTGAATTCGAAGGAGATACAACATTTGCAGAAAGAATGCCTGAGACAATCAAACCATTGATCGATGGGTTTGATGTGCAGATTCTTCCGCAGGACTTTGGCTCTGATGGGTTTTATATTGCTTGTTTAAGAAAGAAGGTGGAATAACATGGAACAAGAAAAAACAACCAGAAATGCAGCAACAGAAGATACAGCAAAAAAGTCCATTTATTCACTTCAGCTTGATGAACTGAAGGACTGGCTGAAGGAACAAGGAGAAAAACCTTTCCGGGCAGAACAAGTATTTGACTGGCTTTACAAAAAAAGAGCAGTTTCCTTCGAGGATATGTCCAACCTTTCAAAAACTTTAAGGGACAAGCTGGAAGAGCATTTCGTATTGACAACACTCGATACAATTATTCAGCAGACATCATCAGATGGAACGATCAAGTTCTTATTCGAAATGCATGATGGCAAGTCCATTGAAACCGTACTAATGAGGCATGAGTATGGAAACTCTGTTTGTGTAACCACACAGGTAGGCTGCCGCATTGGCTGCACTTTTTGTGCTTCAACACTTGGCGGTCTAAAAAGGAACCTGGAAGCAGGAGAAATTGTCGCCCAGGTCGTAAAAGTACAACAGGCACTTGATGAAACGGATGAAAGAGTCAGTTCAATTGTCATTATGGGAATCGGTGAACCGTTCGATAACTACGACAATATGCTTTCTTTCCTGAAGATCGTCAACCATGAAAAAGGCTTGAATATCGGCGCGCGTCATATTACGGTATCAACAAGTGGAATCATCCCGAAAATTTATCAGTTTGCTGATGAGAATATGCAAATCAACTTTGCGATTTCGCTGCACGCTCCAAATAGCGAATTGCGCAGCAGGCTGATGCCAATCAACCGTGCATATAAGCTTCCCGACCTGATGGATTCAGTCCGCTATTATGTGAACAAGACAGGACGGCGAATCAGCTTTGAGTATGGTCTTTTTGGCGGAGTGAATGACCAGGTTGAGCATGCGGAGGAGCTGGCGAATCTGGTTAAGGGCATTAAGTGCCATATTAACCTTATTCCAGTCAACTATGTACCTGAGCGTGATTACGTAAGGACACCAAAGAGCCAAATCTTCAAATTTGAACGGACACTTCGCGACCGCGGAGTGAATGTGACAATCAGAAGAGAACAAGGGCATGACATTGAAGCAGCTTGCGGACAACTTCGGGCGAAAGAAAGAAAAGAAGAGACGAGGTGACAAGATGAAGGCTGTTTTCATGACAGACAGGGGAAAAGTCCGCCTGCATAATGAAGACAATGGCGGCATATTTGTTAACTCTCACGGTCAGCGCCTTGCCATCGTAGCAGATGGCATGGGCGGCCACCGTGCGGGTGATGTTGCCAGTGACATGACAACCAAGCATCTGAGGGAATTATGGGAAAGCTCAACAAAGATACATACAGCAGAAGAAGCAGAAAAATGGATGGAAGAAGCAGTTTTACAAGTCAATAAAGATATTTTCGAGCATTCCATGAAAAACACAGAATGTGAAGGTATGGGAACAACCATCGTGGCGGCAATTTGTACAAACCTTTTCGCGACCATTGTAAATATAGGTGACAGCCGTTGTTACTTGTTGAACGAAACAGGTTTCAAGCAGTTGACGGAGGATCATTCTCTTGTAAACGAGCTGGTTCGATCCGGACAGATTTCAAGGGAAGATGCAGAGCATCATCCAAGGAAAAATGTTCTTTTAAGGGCGCTCGGAACTGAAGAGTCCGTCGAGATGGATGTGAAAACAATTATCTTTGAAGAGGAAGATGCCTTGCTGCTTTGCTCGGATGGCCTATCCAATAAAGTAGGGCAGGAAGAAATGGAGAGCATTGTTACAAACAATGAAATGACACTTGAAGATAAAGCGGCTGAATTTATCAAAAGGGCAAACGAGTACGGCGGCGAAGATAATATAACTCTTGCTATCGTCGAATATCAGGAATTCAACGAGGGCAGGTGAAGAATATGATTATCGGAAAAAGAATCAGCGGGCGTTATAAAATCAAGGACATGATTGGCGGCGGAGGCATGGCGAATGTCTACCTTGCCCATGACATGATTCTCGACAGGGATGTAGCGGTCAAGATGCTTCGTCTCGATTTTGCCAATGATGATGAATTCATCCGCAGGTTCCATAGAGAAGCACAATCTGCAACCAGTCTTGCACACCCTAATATCGTCAGTATATATGATGTCGGGGAAGAGGACGGGCTATACTATATTGTGATGGAATATGTCGATGGTCAGACTTTGAAGCAGTACATACAGCAGCATGCGCCAGTGCCGGTTGAAGAAGCCCTGGACATCATGAAGCAGCTTACTTCAGCAATCTCACATGCCCATCAAAACCATATTGTCCACCGGGATATCAAGCCGCATAATATCCTGATTGACAGTGACGGTACCGTGAAAATTACTGATTTCGGTATAGCGATGGCTTTGAGCGCGACTAGTATCACGCAAACGAATTCGGTACTCGGGTCTGTTCATTATCTTTCTCCTGAACAAGCAAGAGGTGGCATGGCAAATAAGAAATCAGATATCTATTCGATTGGGATTGTCATGTTCGAATTGCTTACAGGAAGACTTCCGTTTTCTGGTGAGTCAGCAGTATCAATTGCATTGAAGCATTTACAGTCCGAGACTCCGTCTTTAAAGAGATGGAATCCACAAATCCCTCAAAGCGTTGAAAATGTGGTTCTTAAGGCAACTGCGAAGGACCCTTTCCATCGATATGATACTGTGGATGAAATGGAAGAGGACTTGCGTACGGCACTTGATGCCAAACGTTTGAATGAAGGGAAGTTCGCCATACCAGAAGATGATGAAGCAACAAAGGCAATACCAATTATCACAAATGATCGTCCTTATCATCATCTTGACGAGACGATTGTACGTAAAGATGCTCCGGGTCCGATCGATGCTCAACAGGCAAAGCCGGAGAAAAAGAAGAAAAAGAAATGGCCAATTATACTGACGGTTTTGTTTTTGCTGATCTTGACTGCTGGTATATTAATGGTTACAGTTGGCCCTGATTTATTTGGTCCTAAGGAAAAGGAAGTACCAGATGTAAGTGGCATGGAAGTAGAAGATGCTGTCGCTGAACTAATGTCTGCAGGTTTTGTCGTTGGAGATCGCAAGGAAATCAGCGATGATGAAGTGGAAGAGGGAAATGTAATCCGCACCAATCCGAAAGCCGGAAAGATGATCAAAGAAGGCAATAAAATCGACTTGTACATCAGTACAGGAAAAGAAACAATGGAGTTGTCGGATTATAGGGGCAGGAATTACGACGATGTCTACAGGCTGCTGGAAGGTAAGGGCTTCAAGGATATTAAAAAAACCGAAGAGCATGACGATAGTGACCCGGGTACCATCCTTGATCAAAATCCATCTGGTGGTGAATCCGTAATTCCAGAGGATACAACTTTGGAATTCAAAGTCAGCAAGGGACCAGAATTGGTCACATTGCGTGATTTAAAAGGATACAACCAAAGCAACCTCGACGTATATGCTGAAAACACTGGCCTTGTCATTGAAAGTACTGAGGAGGCTTATCATGATACAATACAAGCAGGATCGGTCATTTCCCAAAAACCTGAACCAGGTACTGAGTTGAAACCAGGCAGTAAGGTAAGTGTTGTCATTTCTAAAGGACCTGAGCCATTACCTCCTAAAGAAAAAACAATTGAAATTACCATACCATATGAGCCGGAGGAAGAAGGAGTACCTCAGGAAGTAAAGATCTATATTAGTGACATGAATCGTGATGAATCCGTTCCTGCAGAGACCTTTAAAATAACTGAGGATACAACCCGTAAACTCACTTTTATGATAGCACCAGGCCAAGAGGCTTATTATCGAGTGACGATTGACGATGTACCTTATACAGAGGATGGAGTTCCTTATCCAGAAGACTAACAGACAGGGAGTGTTGCTATGCCTGAGGGCAAAATTATAAAGGCGCTGAGCGGTTTTTATTATGTTGCGAATGAAGATAGGGTTGTCCAGTGCCGCGGCCGCGGGGTTTTTCGCAAAAACAAGGTAACACCGCTGGTAGGTGACGAGGTCGTTTTTCAGGCTGAGAATGATACGGAAGGGTATATCCTTGAAGTTAAAAGCCGCAAGAATGAGTTGGTACGCCCGCCGATTGCGAATGTAGACCAGGCCATCCTTGTTTTTTCAGCTGTAGAACCCGATTTCAGTACAGCCCTGCTCGACAGGTTTTTGGTACTTGTTGAATATAACCAAATCGAGCCACTCATCTGCATCACAAAAATGGATTTAACCAATGAAGAGCAAAAGTCCCGGCTGGAGGAATACGCTAAGGACTATCGGAATGCAGGATATGAGGTTATTTTTACTTCCTCTGAAACATCAGAGGGACTGGAAAAACTAAAACCCCATATTGAAGGCAAGATATCTGTTTTTGCCGGGCAATCCGGAGTGGGAAAATCATCTCTGCTAAATGCAATCCGTCCGGATCTGGAGTTGAAAACCGATGATATATCCTCCCATCTGGGCAGGGGTAAGCATACGACTAGGCATGTTGAGCTTATTACCATCAATAATGGACTAGTAGCTGACACTCCCGGTTTCAGTTCTCTGGAATTTACAGAGATTGAAGCGGAGGAACTGAATTCATGCTTCCCGGACATCGCTGAGATCAGTGAGGATTGCAAATTCCGGGGTTGCCTTCATATGGCTGAACCTAAATGTGCTGTCAAAGCAGCAGTAGAGTCAGGTTCATTGCCAGAATACAGGTATTCGCATTACAAGGACTTCTTGTTAGAAATCAAAGATAGAAAGCCGAGGTACTGAAACATGGTGAAAATTGCACCTTCAATTTTATCAGCCGACTTTGCCCGCCTGGGGGAAGAAATTAAGGATGTCGAACGAGGTGGCGCTGATTATATTCATGTGGATGTAATGGATGGGCATTTCGTGCCGAATATAACGATAGGTCCTCTGATTGTTGAAGCAATCAGGCCTGTAACAAAGCTGCCGCTTGATGTCCACCTGATGATCGAGAATCCGGACCAGTATATCGAAGCTTTCGCAAAGGCAGGAGCGGATTATATTACTGTTCATGTGGAAGCCAGCAGGCATCTTCACAGGACGATTCAACTGATTAAATCTACAGGTGTCAAAGCGGGGGTTGTCCTGAATCCGGCAACGCCCGTGGACAGCCTGAAGCATATTATCGAGGATGTAGACATGGTGCTGCTTATGTCCGTGAATCCTGGATTTGGCGGCCAGAAATTCATTTCCTCCGTACTGCCGAAAATCAAGCAGGTGAAAGAACTTGCAGACGCACTGAATCCTGATCTCGAGATTGAAGTCGATGGTGGCGTGAACGAAGAAACAGCCAAGCTTTGTGTAGAAGCAGGAGCTAATGTACTTGTAGCCGGTTCAGCAGTCTTTAATAAGGAAGACAGAGGAACTGCTATTGCAAGCTTAAGATAGTATTAAAGCCAGCCGTCACATGCGGCTGGCTTTATTTAGCTTATTGTTTTAAAAGAGAATATTCTTAACTGGAAAAAAGGAGCTTGTTTTCATGATTATAA
This sequence comes from Mesobacillus sp. S13, assembly GCF_020422885.1. Classification (NCBI taxonomy): domain Bacteria; kingdom Bacillati; phylum Bacillota; class Bacilli; order Caryophanales; family Bacillaceae; genus Mesobacillus; species Mesobacillus sp. S13. The sequence goes on from NZ_CP084622.1 coordinate 1,742,959, forward strand.
ACTTAGTAGCAGGAGGACCGGCAAACCTGATACCAGACTTTCATTCATATGACGGAAGAAATGTAATCTGGATTGGGATTGATCGAGGTGTATCCTATTTATTGAAGGCGGGCATCAAGTCATCAGCCGCTTTTGGCGATTTTGACTCCGTGTCAGAAGCAGAATTGTCAGAGATTGAAGAAGCTGTTTTGGACGTGAATAAATTCAAGCCTGAAAAAGATGAGACAGATATGGAACTGGCTTTAAACTGGGCTCTTGAGCAGAAACCAGAATCCATAAAGGTATTTGGCGCAACCGGTGGAAGGTTGGATCATTTGATGGCAAACATCCAGCTTCTGCTCAAGCCTCTTCAGGATGGTTCTTCTATTCATATCGAAATGATTGATACAAAAAATATTTTATATGTTAAAGGGCCAGGCACCTATTCCATGAGCAAGATGGATGAATTTAAATATATTTCCTTCCTCCCTGTAACACCAGCCGTCTCTGGACTGACGCTAGAAAATTTTAAATACCCATTAAATGACTGTCATATTCCTATGGGGTCGACACTATGTATTAGTAATGAACTTATTAGAGGTCATGGTAATTTTTCATTTTCTGAAGGCATATTATTAGTTGTAAGGAGCAAGGATTGAAAAGTCTTCTAGAAACTCTATTCATGAAATTGATTCACGGACTCACATGAAAAGAGCAATTTTTGCATACCTGCGAATATACTGTACGGATGCAGAAAGAAGACTGGTTTTCGAGAGATGGTGAGGAGGGACGGTATGAGATTCTATACAATCAAACTGCCTAAATTTTTAGGGGGCCTCGTACGGGCGATGTTAGGTGCATTTAAAAAGGAATAGAAGCGATAAAAGAGTAAAATAAGAGAGAATACGAAAACTCCCTTGGCACCCTGAAAACGGGGTGCTATTATTTTTGCCGCCAATTGGGAAGAATGAAAATGAAGACGGATTAGTAAGTTGCTCAAAAATAAAAAAGGCACCCTCATGGATGCCGTGCAGTTTCCTGCCGGCTGCTGGAGCCAGGCAGAACATCTGCGACTTTTTTAATTAAACGCGTTCAACTTTACCTGATCTTAGAGCTCTTGCAGATACCCAAACACGCTTAGGCTTACCGTCTACAAGAATACGTACTTTTTGAAGGTTAGCACCCCATGTACGCTTGTTAGCGTTCATTGCGTGAGAGCGTGCGTTACCAGAACGAGTTGATTTACCAGTTACTACACATTTACGTGGCATATGATTTCCCTCCTAACTGACAAAAGCTGATACTATTTTTCGCTTCAATTATTTGCATATCGTCAGAATTGCGAATTAAACAGGATAACCTTTTCTCTGACATACTTTAATAATTTATCATAGAAATTTCCCATTTGCAATAGTTCTGGTGAAAGCTATAAAGAAAAAAACCTTGACATATAGTTGAGATTCTTGCTGAATAATAAAGGGAAGGGCAGAATAACTTTAAAAATTGATTGGCTTATAGTAAAATAACTGTAGCATAACGCTATTTTTCCAAAGGGGGAACGAATCATGTCCATCGAGCTAAAAACGAAGTACGGACAAATTGATATATCAAATGATGTCATTGCAACGATCGCGGGCGGCGCAGCAGTCGATTGTTATGGTATTGTCGGGATGGCTTCAAAGAATCAGATCAAGGACGGATTGACAGATATTTTGCGCAGGGAGAATTTCACTCGCGGAGTAATCGTTCGCCAGGAAAACGAAGAAGTACATATCGATATGTATATTATTGTGAGCTATGGGACGAAAATTTCCGAGGTGGCCCACAATGTCCAGTCAAAGGTTAAGTACACTCTTGATAAAACTGTAGGGCTGGCAGTTGACTCGGTCAATATTTACGTTCAGGGTGTTCGTGTAACGAACCCGTAAGAGGAGGAAAGATTTGTGTCTATTAATGTTCTAGACGGAAAACGTTTTGCGGAGATGGTGATTCAGGGTGCCAACCATTTGGCGGCGAATGCCAAGTATGTCGACGCACTGAACGTCTTCCCTGTTCCTGATGGTGATACGGGAACGAATATGAATTTATCCATGACTTCCGGTGCTAAGGAAGTAAAGAACAATGTACAGGAACATATCGGAAAGGTTGGTTCTGCGCTTGCCAAAGGCTTGCTTATGGGAGCGAGAGGTAACTCTGGGGTTATCCTTTCCCAACTATTCCGTGGTTTTGCAAAAGCGATCGAAAACAAGCCGACTGTGAACTCTGTAGAGTTTGCCGCTGCGTTGAATGCAGGTGTCGAAACAGCTTATAAGGCTGTCATGAAACCTGTGGAAGGCACGATTTTAACGGTAGCCAAGGATGCTGCAAGGCATGCTGTGGCTGTTGCCAATAACCATGAAAACCTTATTGGCTTGATGGAAGAAGTGCTTAAAGAAGCGAAGGCATCATTAAACCGCACACCAGACTTACTGCCCGTCCTGAAGGAAGTAGGAGTTGTGGACAGTGGCGGCCAAGGTCTTGTATTCGTTTATGAAGGCTTCCTTGCAGAATTGAAGGGTGAAAAGCTTCCTGATTCCCCATCTGCAATGCCGAACATGAATGAGCTTGTCAGCGCTGAGCATCATAAGAGCGTCCAGAGCCACATGAATACAGAGGATATCGAATTCGGCTATTGTACTGAATTCATGGTCAGGCTTGAAGGAAAAGAAGCATTCTCAGAGGAAAATTTCCGCCAGGACTTGAGTAAATACGGCGATTCTCTTCTTGTCATTTCTGATGAAGAGGTTGTAAAGGTACATATCCACTCAGAACAGCCTGGCGAGGTTCTGACTTATGGACAAAAATATGGAAACCTCATTAATATGAAAATTGAAAACATGCGCCAGCAGCACACGGATATTGTCGGTGAACCATCTACTCCGCTTCGAACACAGGCAAATGAGCCGAAAAAGGAAAAGCGTGAGTACGGAATCGTCGCTGTCTCTATGGGTTCTGGAATTGCTGAGCTATTCCGCAGCATCGGTGCTAACGCCGTGATCGAAGGCGGACAGACAATGAATCCAAGCACAGAGGATATCATTAAAGCAATCAAAGAAGTGAACGCTCGCAAGGTCATCATCCTGCCGAACAATAAAAATATCATCATGGCGGCTGAGCAGGCTGCTGAGGTAGCGGAGGAAGAAGTAGTCGTCATTCCTTCAAAAACTGTTCCTCAGGGAATGACGGCATTGCTTTCATTTAACCCATCAGCAGAACCTGGTGAAAATAAAGAAGCCATGACTGAAGCTATGCAGCATGTGAAAACAGGCCAACTGACATATGCAGTCCGCGACACAAGTATTGACGGACTTGAAATTTCAACAGGAGATTTCATGGGCATTTCCGATGGCAAGATTGTCCTGAAGGATCAGGATAAAGTCAAGGCAGCGAAGGATCTATTGGAACAGATGCTTGACGAAGATTCAGAAATCCTGACAATCCTGAAGGGTGAAGACGCTTCTGATGAGGATGTCGAATCCATTGTTGAGTTTGTTGAAAGCAATTATGGCGATGTAGAAGTTGAAGTGCATAATGGAGAACAGCCATTATACGCTTTCATCTTTGCGATCGAATAAAAAAACAAAGCATAAAATTCTCCGGCTGGACAAATAAAATTGTAATATGGTACTAAGAAATAGAAGGGGACTCCCCTTCTATTTCGTTTTGTTTATAAAGGGTATTAGTATATGGGTCAGCTACTTTATGTGAGAAAATCCACTTAATCATAGCTACATTGCCCGAAAACAGTTTGCACAAGCAAAAACGGTAAAAGCAGAGGTTTTGCATTACCCGAAAACAGTTTACACAGGCAAAAACGGTAAAAGCAGAGGTTCTGCATTGTCCGAAAATGTCTTGCACAAGCAAAAACGGTAAAAGAAG